>CAYHKQ010000006.1:0-44527 GCA_964357255.1 uncultured Elusimicrobia bacterium | reverse complement strand
TGGATTACCTCCTCTTCAATAATCGCCAACCCATCGCGACCATTCCAGTTAAAAATAAAATAACAGGCGCAGTGGAAATCCGGACGATCCACGCCAAGATTTATTGCGCAACCTATCAACGATTAAAAAATCAAGGGCTGATCAAAGAAAAAAATGAAATTAACAAATAAGCTCCTGGCTTTCGCTTTCTCGGGGTTCATGGCCGCCTCCTGTAATAAAAAACCCCAGGCCACGGTTCTAGGCAAGGCTAAATCCGTGGAGACCTCTCAAGTCCCTGCTCCGGTTAAAAAAAAGCAAAATTTTTATCCCTGCCAAAATCCTCAACTGCCTTTTTTTATGATCTTTACACATCCCTTAGGCGCACACTACATATCCGATGACGAGGGTTGCTGGACAATGGCTTCGAATATCAAATACGATCCAAGAATTAAAGAGGATTACAAAAACAAAATAGGCAATTACGCCGACCAAAATGATATCCATTCGCTTAGCGATGGCACAATTCAAGTTAGTATGAAACCTGTAGGAGACAACTCATCAAGGTATCCGCAGACAGAGGACCCAAGATTTGTTTACAACGAAGACAAACCCCTCTGGTGCTTTGAGGAAGCCAAAAAAATCCAGCGAACCTACGAGATCCAATTGCAAGGTCTAACGGAGCAAGCGGACGGCTCTTTCAAGAAAGAAATTCTGCTTGCTGATCTTTATGTTGCACGCGAATTCGGCTACCCTGGGGTAGATGACGATATTACTTACCCCGAAGGCTCTTTCCACGAATTTCAATACATTGCCCCCAGGATTCCCCTCAATGCCAAGGGAGTGCAACTGTATGTCGAGGTGGAATACGCCGCTATTGTCAATTCCGAGCCCGAGCATCACAAGGAGGCCAAGCGCAAGTTAAACCTTGACCTCTGCCGCGCGGCCCGCAGTTTCACCTGGGTTTTCTTCAGAAACCCGGGTCCCCCGGACTGGAACCAGGTTCCCAAGGAACTCTTCGCGCATTCGACAGTCTCTGGACAATGAATATAAACCGATTTTCTAGGGAGGAATCAATCTAAAATGGAGGAACTAATGAAAAAAACAGCAATCATGATCGGCTTGGGCCTGGTAAGCGCCGTGGCCTTTGCCGAACCGAAAGATGACGACAATATCAACCGTGACGAGGCGAAAAACCGCAAAATTGTGGTGTTTCAAGCCGGCACGGACGAGGGAACCAAAAAAAACGCCGTGGAAAGCCGTGGCGGAAAGGTGAACAAACATCTTGGCTCGATCAATGCCACAGCGGCGAGCTTTGCCAATGACAATGACGCGCGCGCCATGCAGGCCGCGCCCGGAGTCGTGCGCGTGGAAGACGACCTGATTGTCGAAGCCATGGTGGTCAAAGACGCGGATTACAATGAAACGGACGCAAAGGGCAAATCCAGCGGCTCTCCTGCGCCGAGCCAGCCGGCTCAAACGACCCCCTGGGGCATCACGCGGGTTAAAGCGCCGGACGCGTGGGCCGCAAGCCAGGGTATCGGCGTCAATGTTTGCGTCATTGATACAGGCATTGACCTTTCCCACCCTGATCTCCAAGAAAATATCAAGGGCGGTTACAACGCGATCAACCCCGCTAAATCCGCCAATGATGACAATGGGCACGGCACGCATGTGGCCGGAACCATTGCATCCGTCAATAACACGATTGGCGTGGTTGGCGTGGCGCCGAAAGTGAATCTTCTGGCAGTCAAAGTTCTGGGCCGCAACGGCTCAGGATGGATCTCGGACATCATCGAAGGAATTGACTGGTGCGTTAAAAACGGAGGCAAGGCGGGAAATATGAGCCTGGGCTCCTCCTCGGACAGCCAGTCGCTTCACGATGCCGTTATCGCGGCTTACAATGCGGGCTTGACCCTTGTGGCGGCCGCTGGAAATTCCGGCCCGTGCAATAATTGCGTGGGCTACCCGGCTCGTTATGGCGAAGTTATCGCGGTTTCAGCCGGCGATTCCACCGATCAATTCGCCGGCTTCTCAAGTCAAGGGCCGGAAGTGGATGTGATCGCTCCGGGTAAAAGCGTGTTTTCCACGTACAAGGGCGGAAATTATGCGACGCTCTCGGGAACCTCGATGGCGACGCCGCATGTGAGCGGCGCCGTAGCCTTAAAACTGGCCATGAATCCGGCGTTAACGCCGGCGGCCGTGGCCGACGCGCTCAAGACCAATGCCGACCCCTTGCCCGGCCTGACGACAGACCAGCAAGGAAGCGGGATGGTCAACGCTCAAAAGCTTGTTTTAACTCCATAAAAGAGGAAACGACAAGCTCAAACGGATAGCGAACAAACTATTTGGGACCCACCGAGCGCCCCGGGCGCGAGGGGAGGCGCGACGGCGCCGGTGTATTTGTGTTGTTATAATCTAGAAAGGGAATACCTCTGTGAGATTGTTTCACTTCGCGGAACGAAGGGACGAAGGGATTCCCAGGGGGGCGAGACGTCGCCCGAGGCTCGCAACGGAAAGGACCTGAATTGAATTATCTTTTCTTGCTCATCTGCTTAGCCATTCCGGCGCAGGCGGGCCTGGTTTTGGAAACTGATCAGAAAGGGAATGCCAATGAAAGCCTCCCTCGGGTTAAGACGCATCAAGAATTAGGCGTTATTTTTGACGCACAACAATCAAATTCAAGTCAGCCATCCATTGGTAGCAAGGCAGTATTGTCTGTGCCGAAGTATCGCGCCGGAGCCGCCGGATTGTCCGTGGTTGCTTCATCGGCGGCTTTAGCCAAACCAAGCGTCCAAGCGCCGGTTGCAAAATCCAGCCCAGGCGCCGGGGAAAAAATTCTGTTCAGCTTAGGGCGATTTCTTAATATGCCGCTAAATTTATTCAAAACGCTTTTTTTTGGTTCCCTCTCCCTTGTTTCCAACGTCATTGAAGGAATTTGGAGCGGAATAACGGCGCCCTGGCGCGGCGATATTCTCGATGCTTTCACTTGGCCCCTGAAGGCGGGGCTCAATGCGGCTTGGAACGCCGTGGCTATGGCGCTCAATGCGACAAACGTGGCGGTGGACCCCCTCTGGCAGTTCGTGCCCATCGGTGATCCTCCGGCTGAGGCGCACTTAGTGGGAGCGGGCCCACGCCTGAGAACCTTGGTGCGAGGCGGACCACTGGGCCATGCGAGTAAAATTTTTGAAGGCTCCTCTAATTTTGTTTTTTCCAGCGCTTTTATTCAGAGTAAGTCTTGGGTTAACCCACAGCTCGCCCATGAATTTGGTCATACCCTTCAGGCGCAACAAAGCTTTCTCGTTGATCTGGCAATTCGGCGTGGCATTACTAATCCCATCGGGGTCGAGACCGAGGCAGAACGGATTGGCAAAACCCTTTCAATCTGGAATTCGTCCGGACCCCTGAGCTACAAAGAAGCGAGCGCGCTGGTCATTGGCGACCCTTAGGCGGCGTAAATAAATTTATTACGCCGCCTAAAAAGCCTGCTCTGTTTTCGCTCAAGAAACGATCGGCCACGCCTTTTGGCTACAATATGACCGTGAACTCCAGGCTTTATATCGGCCTTGATATCGGCGGAACCAAGGTCAGGGCCGGCCTAATGCGAACCACGCGGGCGTCCCTGAGCCGGATTAAACGGCTTAAAGTCATCGAAGAAAAGACTCTCCGCTTAGACCGCAAAACAGCCCTGGCTCAGACGGAACGTCTCATTACAATTCTTTTAAAATCGGCGAACGATAAAATCCAAGGTATCGGCGTGGCGGCTCCCGGCCCTATCAACGAACAAAAAGGTTTATTGATTAAAGCCCCTAACTTGCCCGGATGGGAAAACCTGCCCCTTGGCCCCCATCTCAAACGCCGCTTTCGCGTGCCCGTGGTCCTGGCCAACGACGCTAACGCCGCGGCTCTGGCTGAGGCCTGGTGGGGCGCAGGCCGAAATAAAAAACTGATTTTCTTTGCCACTATCAGCACGGGCATCGGCACGGGGCTCGTCATCAACCGCCGGCTCTTCCGGGGGCATACGGGCCTCGCCCTCGAAGGCGGACACCTCAGCATCAACCATACAGGCGAAATTTGCGGCTGTGGGCATAGGGGTTGCATCGAGGCCTACGCCTCCGGCACATCCATCGCGCGCCGGGCCGCAAGGCTAAGGCGGGGCTCAAGACTCGACGCCGCCGCCTTGTTTAAAATGTCACAAACGGGCGCGCGGGACGCCCTGCGTCTGGTCCAAGAAACCTACGAATATCTTGGGCTCTGGCTCGGCAATATCGTTAATCTCTTAGACCCTGAAATTATTGTTTTAGGAGGAGGAGTCACAAATTGGGGACCCCCTCTTTTTAGAGCCCTGCGCCGCCTGACGCCAAAATACTCGATCAATCCGAACGCTTCTAAAATTCCCATCGTCCCCGCCCGGCTTGGCCGCGATGTGGGCGTTTTCGGCGCCGTGGCCGCGCTTCTTGAAAAAAACCTAAATCGAGAAATGTGAAATGAGAAGAATGCTTCAAATCATCAATGCTAGAGTCCTGGACCCGGCCACAGACCAAGAATATGAAGCCGACGTCCTCATTGAAGGCGAAAAAATCGCCCGGATCGACCGGCGATGGCTCAAACCCAGCATCGCGCTACCAGGCACCCAGGTCTTGGACGCGCATGGCGCCATTCTAGCGCCTGCCCTTTGGGACCTGCATGTCCATTTGCGAGAGCCGGGCCAAGAGCGCAAGGAAACCATCGCAACCGGCGCCCTGGCCGCGATCCGGGGCGGCGTCGGCCGCCTCTTCGCCATGCCCAATACGAATCCCGCCGTTGACAACGAAAAAACTTTGGCCTTGGTTCAGGAAAAAGCCGGGGAGCAGGAGTCCCTTGTAAAAATTGAATTCATCGCCGCTGTTACCCAAGGCCGGCGCGGCAAAACCCTGACCAATATTCAACGGCTAGCCAAGCTTGACGCCGCGGCATTCAGCGATGACGGCTCACCGGTGGCCAACGAAAGACTCTTAAAGCAAGCGCTTGAGGAAACCCGGAAAGCCGACAGCCTGGTCATGGACCATGCGGAAGACCTGAAACTTTCGGCAAACGGGGTTATCAACGAAGGCAAAACCTCCCGGCGTCTAAAACTCCCTGGCATTCCCAGGGAATCAGAAATCGCGGCGGTCCGGCGTGACTTAAAAGTTCTCAAGACCAGCCGCGGACGCCTCCATCTCTGCCACATCTCAACCAAAGAGGCCGTGAATCTCATCCGCCAGGCTAAAACTCAAGGCATGGCGGACCGGCTCAGCGCCGAGGCCTGCCCCCATCACTTCGCCCTGACGGATGAAGCCGTAATCAATTGGGGGCCGCTCGCCAAGGTCAACCCGCCTCTTCGAACTGCCGAAGACGTCCAGGCCGTGCGCGAAGGCCTGGCTGACGGCGCCATTGACGCTATTGCCTCGGACCACGCCCCTCACACGAACCGCGAAAAATCCCAAGGAATGAAAAAAGCGCCTTTTGGCCTCGTCGGCCTGGAAACCCTGTTGCCGGCCACGATCACCTATCTTGTCAAAACCGGCTCCGTCCCATTGCATCAGGCCATCCGATTATTGACGGTGGGCCCAGCCCGCATCCTCGGCCGCCCCGCCCCCAAAATCGAACCAGGGGAGCCGGCCGACCTTATAATTTTTGATCCAAACGCCACGGTCATTTTCAGCTCCTTCGCCTCCAAATCCCAAAACTCCCCCTTCCTCGGCCAAAAACTCTACGGCCGCGTCCTGGCCACCATTCACCGTGGACGAATCGTCTACAGAAGTTAAACCGTGGAAAAAACTCAACGCAATCACGACCGAATCATCCTAGGCTCCATTATGCTCCTGGCGCTGGGACTGCGCCTCTGGGGCATCGGGTTCGGCCTTCCCTATCGCTATTGGACCGAGGAATACAAAGTCCTCAATTACGCCCTGCGCATGGGTAGCGGCGATCTCAATCCTCATTTTTTTGAATACCCGACCCTTTATCTTTATTTCACGCTTGTTGTTTGCGGCCTGCATTACATAGCGGGCCGCGCTCTGGGCTGGTATCACAGTTCCCATGATTTTGCCGTCAGCTTCGTGCGCGATCCCTCCCGGCTTTATCTGCTAGCCAGAATTATGGAGACCCTCTGGAGCCTGGCCCTCGTTTTCCTAACGTACCGCGTGGCCAAGCGTTTCTTCGGCCGGCGGGCCGGCCTCTGGTCCGCGCTTTTTGCCGCGGTTCTGCCGCATTTTGTAGCGATCAGCCACGTCATTAAAGGTGATACGGCGGCCGCTTTCTTTTGCCTTTTGGCTCTCTGGGCCGGCCTTGAAATTACCGAAGGCGGTCGGCTCAAACACTATTTAATCTGCGGCCTTAGCCTGGGCCTCGCCTGCACGATAAAATATTACGCGGCCCCCATGCTCCTCATCGGACCGACGGCCCATTGGCTCTGGCTCAACAAAGAGGGCCGGGGTTCTTGGAAATCTTTTTTTCTCTCGCGGAAACTCTGGCCGGCCGCGGCCATGATTCCTCTGGTCTTTTTTATGGGAAGCCCTTATGCGTTGCTGGACTGGCCCGCATTCTGGAATGATGTTCGGAACATCCGCTCCCCCTGGAAAACCGCATCGGAGCATATCGTATGGAAGGATTATTTCCTGGTCTTTCGCTCCTGGATCGAAATCGCCGGCGTCCCACGCAACGGCGCGCCATGGCTGGGACCCTTTTGTCTGGGGGCCATCGCGTGGCACCGGCGAGAACGCACCAAACACCTGGCGTTATGGCTTCTTCCCATCGCCGTTTACACAGCCATCACGTTGCCAACGCCTATGGTCTGGGGCTATATGTTGCCGATATTCCCAATCTTTTTAATACTGGCCGGCGGCTTTTTGGAAAACGTGGCCGTTTCGAATCAAACAATCCGCCGCTTGGTCCTGGGGCTGGCCGGGGCGCTCGCCGCCGGATGCCTGGCCAAATCGCTTCTACTGGATTATGGCTTGAGCCTCAAAGATTCCCGGACCGTGGCCAAAGAATGGATCGAAGTCCATATTCCGGCCGGTTCCAAAATCCTCATGGGCAACTACCCCTATTCCCCGCCCCTGCTACAAACATATAAACAACTGAAATCTCTTCATCAAAAGGCCATTGAGATCAAAAGCTATAAGGAGCAATACCTCAAACTCCAGATCGAAGCCCACCCCGGGACCGGCCACGGCTACGAACTCTACACCATTGGAATTCCGCCCATAATGGTCGGCGCCCTTGTGCATATGGCTAAAGAGGCCCAGCAAATGCAAAATCTCGTGCCCTACGATCAAGGATTGGATTATTTGCGCCAGTCAGGGATTCAATACGTCATCACCAACCGTTCCGACGAAGAAAACGCTAAATTTGTAAAAAACGCCGCTCTGGTCTCTTTTTACGAACAACTGCGCCGGGACGCCAAACTCCTCAACGCCGTAACGCCCGATTCAAGATGGGCCGTGGGTCCCGCGATTTTCATTTTCCAGCTCTGATTTATACAAATTGATAGCATGTAACCATGAAAAATTTGAGCGAAATTTTAAAGTGTTCCCCCTGCCGCAATCTTGACCAAAACAACGCTCAAAGCGCCGTTTTACAAGCCGCCATTTTCAAATCAAAAAAACCCCTGCGTAATTTCTACGCCCGCGCCTACCGGGAAATGATCCGCCTTCGCGAACGCTATGCCCCCGGCGTCCAAGGACTTGAAATAGAAATCGGCGGCGGCGGCGGCTTCTTCAAGGAAATCCGGCCACAGGCTCTCACGACGGACATCAAGCCGGTGCCCGGACTCGACCGCGTCTTAGATGCCAGAGAGTTCCCGGATAAAAGTCAGTCGGTAGCGGCGATATACGCTTTCCATTGCTTACACCATATACCGGAAATCCGCAAATTTTTTGCAGAGGCCGTCCGCGTCCTAAAGCCAGGCGGCGCCATCGTGGCCATTGAGCCCTACTGGAGTCCTCTGGCCAAATTCCTCTTTACCCATTGTCATGAAGAACCCTTTGACGATAAGGCGGTCGCCTGGGAATTCCCCTCGACAGGCCCCATGAGCGGCGCCAACCAGGCGTTAAGCTACCTCGTTTTAAAAAGAGATCACGCCCAATTCAAAACAGAATTTCCAAAACTCGAACTCAGCTACCGGCGCTCCTTCGGCTTCCTCGAATACATCGCTACGGGCGGCATTTGGCGGCCGCAACTGGCCCCCGATTTCCTCTTTGGCCTTCTTCATTGGATGGACGACGTCCTCCTGGCGCCATTAATGCCGGCCTTAGCCATCCATCATATTTTTGTCCTGAACAAAAAATAACAACCGGCTAAATTTTTTCTCAAGAACCGGATCGTCTTTGATAAACGCAGGTAGCCGCCGTGTCAAGCCAAATATTGCCGAATTTAACGCCCATCAATCTGTCCTTCTTGGGCCAGCAAACGGAAGATTGATAAAAATCCTTGAGGAGCCCGCGCATTATCGGGAAGCGCGGCTCGCCCGAGATGATCACATATTCGGGCAAATCCGATTCTTTCCAAAAAACCTCGGCAGGTTGATCCGGAATATTGACCAAACGATGATCGAGAAACCGAAAAGCGGGCATACTAATCGGCCCAAACGTGCCGCTGAAAATCCCAACGCTGGATCCGCGCGGCAAATTATTTTGCGCCCAGACCGAGGCCTTTTCGACATTCATGGGGCTTTTGAATAAAAACGAATAAAAATGACATTGCCCCGCATCCAAAAGCAAGCCGAGCGCGGCTGACGCCAAAACCAGCTTCGGAATAAATCCGCCGCGCAACGACCACAGCCGCTCGAGAGCCAAAGCAAAAAATATCGTAAAAAATGGAATGGTTCTGAGATTCACGCCCCAATGGCGCGTCAGGATCAAGTCAAGAACAAAAAGCAAGGCCCATCCAAAAACACACAAAATGCCCCCCTTGTCCTTGCGTTGGAACGCCGTGACCATGCCAAAAATCAAACAGGGCAAAAAAAGCCAATGGATTTGCATTGTCCAAATGTCTTTGAGATATGGCGGTATATTTCCCCAGAGAAAATGTCCGTATCCAGCCCCATATTCGTCCCAGGTTCTGATGGAACGAAGAAAATGCCTAAAATAAATATAAAAATGAAAATTCGTCACAAAATACGCAAGCAACGCGATGCCCAAGCCCATCCACATTAAACGACTCGATACCACGCGCCGCCAGTTCCAATCCTCACGCAAGGCCTCGGCTAAAACCAGCAACGCCAAAACCGGCAGATTGGTGATCAATGCGCCCGCCGAAAGGCCTAGGAATAAACCCGCCATCAAATAATTTTTCTTCACCGGTTGATCCAAAATTTTCAGACACCAAAAAAGCCCGATCGCCATGAGCGAAGCGGCGTAGACATGGGGCTTGGCTAAATGGGCGTAATAAACCAGACCCGGGGTGAAAAGATAAAAAGTCGTAGCCAAGCAAGCCAGCCCCAAACCAAAACGGCGCTTCATAAAAATCCATAAAAACACGGCTGAGATAAACAGCGTCGCGGGCCCCATGGCCCGGGCCAGCCAATACATCGCGCGGATTTGCTCGGGATGGAACAAGTAATACCCCACGTCGCCCGTCAAATGGAAAACCCCTGCCAGGCTGGCCGCCTTGAGAACGGCCCCGCAGAGAAAAAGATAACTGCCTCCATAATAAAACGTCGCGAAGCCGGGAATAAATCCGGGCTTGAGAATATTTTTTAGTTGAGTCAAAGAGGTTAAGGTGTTTTGCTCGTCGGAATTCATGACCCCGAGCAAAAAGGCCCGCATTTGATCCAACACGGCATCCCGGGGGAGCGTCGCCCATGGTTCAAAACGATGCCGATTGTACGCCTTATCGTAATTATCTTTAAAAGTTTTGGCGGGATCCAACAAGTTCTCCAGGGCGCGATAATAGGTCTGCCGTAGCTCGAGCATGCGGGGAGCCCATCGTTTCAACTCTTCCAGGCTTCCCATGACCGCCCTGGTTCTCTCAGGGCTCGGCGCTCCCCATGTTAAATGAGCGAAATAACACCTCCCCGCCAAGGCGGCGCTCGCCAAAAAAACGGCCCAAACGGCCAAACGAGATTTATCGCTCGGCAACGGACCCCCGCTCCTTTTGAGACTGCAGGCTTTGCGCGCCTGGCTCATAAAGCCGGCCCAAGGATAATTTTTTGCTCGCCAATAAATAACCGAACAAAACCGGCAGAACGCCGATACCGTAACGGACCGAGGTGCTAAAGGAGCACGACGATGTTTTGTCCGTATAAAAGGTCGGCACGCAGACTTCCCTCGCTCTCATGCCGTGATATTTGAGCAAAGCGACAATCTCGGCCGTAATCAAGTGCCCATCGCTTAAACGTTCCAGGGGCATCTTGGCCAGAGCCTTGCAGGAATAGGCCCGAAATCCGCTGTGATATTCATGAAGGCGGTATCCAAAAACGGCTTCCTCAATCATATTGAGCGCGCGATTGGCAATAATCTTATATAAAGGCATCCCGCCTTTTAAGTGATCCACGCGCGAACCCTGCACCATCTCGCACTCGCCGCGCACCAGGGGCGCGAGAAGCTCTGGGATATATTCCGGCGGATACTGGCCGTCGGCATGAAGCATCACGACAAAATCAAATCCCCTGCGGACGGCGTATTGATAGGCGCGTTTCTTGGTTCCGCCGTAACCTATGTTGCGCTCCAACTCAAACAATTTAAACTTCCCCCCGCCTAAACGCTCGCCGCAACGCTTCGCAATCTCGGCCGTGCCATCAGTGGAACAGTTGTCGTGGACAAAAATCTCATCCACCATCTCCCAAACCTTAAGCGGAATGCGCTCTAAAGTAGACTCGATAACCCGGGCCGCTTGGTAGGCGGGTATAAAAATCGCGACCCTGGAAAGGGAGCTCATCTAACTAAAAGCGACCTTTGTCTCGGCATAGGTGTCCGGCTTTTGAGAATCGTAACATTTGCTGGCAATGGCCAAAAGCAACAAGGGCCCTGGGCCCGTATTTTTAAAGGAGTGGGCCACGCGAGGAGCTACTTCAAGGCGCAGGCGGTCCTCGGCGGCCACCTCCATTTCAAGACGCTCATCCGTATCAAGATTATAAAAACGAAACAGCGCCCGGCCCTCGATGACGATGAACCACTCGCGGATTTCCTCATGATAATGCCCGGCCCTCCAGACCCCCGGCTTAGCCGCCGTGAGATAGGTCTCTCCGAACGCGAATCTTTCATTGAATTGGGCCTGAATTAGTTTCCACAATGTTCCACGCTCGTCGGCATGAACGGCGATGGCCGTAGAAAAAACACCGCTGATTTCAGGCATGAGAACAATACCACTGCCAGGTGCGCCGAAGCCCTTCCTCAATGCTTACACAGGGCGACCAGCCAGTCAACTTGCCAAAAAGACTTGAGTCAACCCTCATGTCAAAAACTTCCGAAGCGCGATAGGGGAGCGCCCCGGCCTGCACAAGATTCCCGCCCCCCTCCAACATCATTAAACATTTCACCAAATCTATCAGCTTGACGGGCTTGTGGCCGCCCAGGGTCAGCGCCCCTGCCTCGGGATGTTCCGCGCAGACCAGCGCCAACACAATGGCCCGCGCGGCGTCGTCTATATAAAGGAATTCTCGGACCTGTTCACCGGCTGTCATCCGCAAAGGACTTTTCTGCCGCAAAGCCCGACAGGCGGCATCAAT
The DNA here is from genome assembly GCA_964357255.1 of uncultured Elusimicrobia bacterium. Classification (GTDB taxonomy): domain Bacteria; phylum Elusimicrobiota; class Elusimicrobia; order JACQPE01; family JACQPE01; genus JBBTIS01. Next base: position 32,862 of record CAYHKQ010000006.1, on the reverse strand, counting down.
GATGCCCCCCTGGCTCTGGCCAGGGCCATAAACCGTAGCCAAACGAAGCACGACCGTGTTGAGCCGCCGAATTTGCCGAAAATACGAGGCAAAGGCGGACACGGACGCTTTAGCCGCTCCATAAGCCGAAACCGGCATTAAGGCCTGGCCGGGACCAAAAGGAGCTGAACCAGTCCCATATTCTTTCACCGAGCCGGCAACCAAAAAAGCCTTCACCGAGGAAACCTGGCTCATGGCCGATAAAAAGTCCACTGAGCCGGCCGCCCATTGACCGAAGAGATGCTCGCTCTCGGGGCTTGCCTCCTGATCCGGCGGACAGGCCAGATGAATGACGAAGTCCGGTTTGAATTCTTGAGCCGCCTCAAGGCCTTTTAGCGGCGAGACGAAATCCAAGGTGGCATAATGGATCGCGGGCTCCAAATGAGATGCTCGGCGGCGTCCAGTGGCCAGCACCTGAGCGCCCAGTTCCAGCAACTGCTTGACGAGGTTTGTCCCTAAAAATCCGGACGCCCCAGTGACCAGGACTTTCTTGCCCCGAAACTGGCGGCCAAACTCCGACTCGTTCATTAATTTTTGCTCATGGCGGCAAAAACTTAAACTGCCTTAACTCTCTGGGGTCTCTTCAAAAAATCGCGATACCAGCCATAGGTCGCTTTCAAGCCTTCGCGGAGCGTAAATTTGGGATGCCAGGACAGCGCTTTTTTGGCCTTGTCAATAGCGACATATTGCGCGTAAATTTCATTTTTGGCCGTGTTAAGTATGCAGGGCTTAAGATGGCTTTTACCGGAAATAGAAATCAACTCTTCAACCACGTCAATTACGGAAGTCGGGGTCGCGGTGCCGAAATTAAAAGCATCTCCCTTGACGCGGTCAATATTTTCGGCGAGCGCAAGATAGGCTCCTACGACGTCTTCAATATAAATGTAATCCCGCAGATACTTGCCGTCGCTACGGATAATCGGGCTCTCATTAAGCGTCAAGGAACGAATCGTTCCAGGGATTAGCCGGTCAAAATTTAAATCCCCTGGGCCATAAAAATTGCCGCAACGGGAAATGACCGCTGGCAAGCGGTAGGAATGAATATAACTTTGCGTCAAAAGATCGGCGCATGTTTTAGAAACGTCATAGACGTGAATGCCTTTTAACGCGTCGTCCTCACGATAAGGCAACTTCTCGCTGATGCCGTAGGCCTTGTCGCTGGAGGCGACAGCGAGACATTTTAAATGCGGCATCTTCCGGGCCGCCTCTAAGACATTCCATGTGCCTCGGATATTGGATTCAAACGTAGCCAAGGGAAACCGGTCAGCCGCAGTCACGATCGGCTGGGCGCCCAAATGAAAACAGGTGTCAATCTGATACTCATTAAACACGCGCTCCAACAAAAAATAATCTTCGAGTTCGCCCAAAACAATCGTCACTTTTCTGCCGGCGCCGGTAAAGTTCAGATAGGAATTTGGCTCCTGATCACGGATCAGGCAAACCACCCCGGCCCCCAGTTCAACCAGGGTTTTGCTGAGCCAGGAGCCCAAAAACCCGGCTCCGCCCGTGACCAGCACGGGGCGGGCTTTCCAAAACTTGCGCCGATGAGATAACGTCATGGCCAAGCCTTCCAAGGGGCATGGCCGCTCGCCCAAAGATCATTGAGTCTTTGCGTATCCTTATAAGTATCCATACATTCCCAATAACCGCCAAAACAATGGCCCACCAATTCACGCTTCTTAACCAAGCGGTTAAAAACCTCGGCTTCTAAAATATCATTGTCGTTGATATGGCTAAAAAGCTCCTTGTCGAAAACAAAAAATCCGCCGCTGACCCATTTCTTGCTTGGGGGCTTCTCTTCATATTTGACGACCGCGTTGGCCTTATCTAAATCTACCGTGCCGAATTGGATCCGAGGCTTGACGCAAGTCAACGTGCCGATCTTGCCGTGACGCCGATGGTACTTGAGAAGCTCGGCAATGTTAATATCGGACAGACCGTCGCCATAAGTCACGAAAAAGGGTGAACTCCGCACATATTTCTCAATTTTTTTAATACGGCCGCCCGTATTAGTTTGCGGTCCAGTGTCCACGAAGCTGATGCGCCAATCCTCAATATCATCTTTTTCGTTGTTGAAATAACGAATTTTTTGGGAATCAAGCACGAAATTTTTTTTGCGCCATCGGCCGTATTGGACAAAAAATTTACGGATAGCTTCTCCTTTGTAGCCCAAGCAAAGAATAAAATCCTTAAATCCGTAATGGGAGTAGAGCTTCATGATGTGCCAAAGAATCGGCATATCCCCAATCTCGACCATGGGCTTGGGTATCTCCTCGGTGCGCTCGCGCAGGCGGGTGCCTTTGCCGCCGCAAAGAATCACGACTTGAGGATTTTGAGCCATAAGAATTTAAGAATACTAAAAAGACGCCGCTTCTTTATAGAGCTTATTGAATATCACGGCGTTGGACCGCCAATGGTGATGGCTCAGGACATGCTCGCGAGCCCTGTCCCCCAATTGACGGCGAAGCTGGGCATCCGCCAAAAGAGCCAAAACTTTTTGGGCAAACGCCTCCGGATCCTGGGCCAGCATCACGTGTTGGCCATCCGTCAAACGCAAACCCTCGGTGGCCAGGGGGGTGGCCACGATAGCCTTGCCCATGGCCATGGGTTCGAGGACTTTGTTTTGAATACCCGAGGCGGCCCTCATGGGACAAGCCACGACCCATGCTTGGGCCATAATCTCCCTCATGTCCTCGACATAGCCGGTCACCCTAAGCCCGGGGTCATTTTGGGCCAGACGGCGCCACATTGGGTCCGGATTTTTCCCAGCCGCTATAAAACGAGCCCCCGGTTGCCGGACACGAATTTTTGGAAAAATCTCCTTATAAAAATAAAGAGCGGCGTCATGGTTGGGAAAAAAATTCATGACCCCGCGAAAAAGAATCGTGGGCTCGGCCGCTTCCCGGTCCGGCTGTGGCATAAAATACTCCGTATCCACGCCATTGGTGACCACGGCAATTTTTAAACCGGGCAGGCGCCGCAACAGGTACTGCCGGTCCACCTCGGAAACGACGGCCACGCTTTTAAACAGCGGCAAGCGCTCAATTTCAAAACGCAATATTTTACGAAACTGAAGGCTCTGATAAAAACGCCGCAGAATACCGGTTTCCCTCCGCAAGCTTCGCTCAAAAAGCATGGACACCGCGTCATGCGGAAAAGCCACCGCCGGCCGGCCCGCGAATGCGTCCAAATAAATAGCCAAGGAAAGATAATCCGCATGAATCACGTCCACGGTTTGACCGGCCAATGCGCGCTTAATGGACTGGCCAAAAGCAGGGGATTGAAACTGCCGGACAAAAAACGGCACGGGGTCAAAAAGGCAATTGAGGAGCCGATCCCATGGAGACTTCATAATTGGATGAACCACGACCTCTGCGCTACGCACCCCGAGCTTTAAGATCGCCTCTCGTCCCTCATCGCCCACCGGCGCGTCGGAAAGGCTCAATAGCGCAATCTCATTATCCAAAGCCAAATATTTCAAGAGATAATAAACATGAAGCCGCACGCCGTCATCTAAGGGATATGGATAGGTGTGGGTCAAAAAAAGAATTTTCATGGCCGACGTTTAAGCAGGCGGCCTACGGCATCAACCAGACGCTCGCCGGTGATTCGATCGGCGCAATGCCGGGCGATCCGGCATCGGGGACGGTAGTAACACCGGCAAGGCTTGGGAGGCAATAATTTGACCCCGTCGCCATAAAGCTCGATTTCCGCCGGCGAGGTCGGGCCGAACACCGCGACAATTTTTTTACGGAGCGCCGAAGCCAGATGAAGCGCCAAGGTGTCCGCCGTGACCACTAACTCGCATAAATCAATCAACGAGGCAAAACCGCAAATGGTGTGCCCTGTTCCCGCGTCCATCAGGGGAACGCCGGAGCGTTCACAAATAGCCCGATTGCGCTCAACTTCATCAGGTCCGCCCAACAAGATCATGCGCCTGCCAAAACGCTGATGAAGCATCCGAATCCATTGAACCGTTGTTTCCACGGACGGTTGCTTAGAAAGCCAGCGCGTTCCGGAGCCGAGATTAATGCCGATCAGCCGCTCCCGAGAGCCGATCCCATGCCGATTACGGAACTCCTCATTGGCCCTTCGGTCGCGTTCGTTCAAAACCAAGATCGGCCGATACTCCTGGGGATAGCGCGCCAAACTCAGCCCTAGAATACGCGCTAAAAGCTCGGGGTAAGTCCTCGTATTCTTTTTCTTAAGACGATTGGCTGTGTCGAGGCTTCCATCGTCCCCCCGATTCAGAACCCCCATGTCGAACCACGGCGCGCTGGAAGCGGTATAAACCGGCCGGCCCTGCGCATTAAGATAAGCGCCGACGATCTCCCGGGCCCGGATCCGATTGACCCAACGGCAAGCTTGAGCGTCTTCTTCAAGCGAAACAATCAAATCCCAAGGGTGTTTTGTAAGCGCCGCCGGCACAGACCCTCCCATAACGCAAACCGTGTCAATCAACGGATTGGTTTGCAATAGAGCCTCGGCAGGTTTGGATGTCAGCCAGGCAATATTTGCGGCGCGATATTTTCTCCTTAACGGCCGTAAGATCGAAGTGGTCCGAAGGACATCACCCAAAGCTCCAAGCTTGACGATCAGGATATTCATTCTCACGACAAGAGAGTCTTAAGAAAATTTTCCATATTCGCCACATAGCGGTCCAATGAAAAATGCTCCAGGACCCTTGCTCGCGCCGCCTCGCCGAAACGTCTGACTAAATCCGGATTCTTTAAAATTTCAAGCGTCTTGGCAGCCACCAGATCCGGCTTGTTGGGAGGAACCAAAAATCCGGTGACCCCATCAGCCACCAGTTCGTTAGGCCCGCCCACGTCCGTGCTGACCACCGGGACGCATGAGGACATGGCCTCGGCAATAGCAACGCCGAAGGTCTCAAACCAGGCGGATGAGATCAAGACATCCGTGGCATTCATGACGAGCGGCATGTCGTCCCGGAATCCTAAAAACAGAGTCCGGGCCTTGAGTTCAGGGTCGCGCTCGACCAAGCCCAGAATTTGACGTTTCGTGGCGTCGTTCTCTTCAAAACTTTCAAAAATCTTGTCGCCGACGACGAGTAATCTCAACCTCGGAAAATCACGCATCACGATCTTCGCCGCCTCAAAAAACACATCATGACCCTTGCGAGGAATAAGCCGCGCGGCAATGGTCAAGGTGATCTCTTGAGGATCGCAGCCAAGACGCGCCTTCGCCTCGCTTTTGGAGGCCGGACGGAAGCGCTCCGTGTCCACCCCAAGATACATCCTGCGCACCTGCCCGGCTTGAAGCCATCCGCGCTGCAACAGGCTTTGGCGCACCGCCTCGCTCACCGCTAAAATCGGATAACCGAGCCAGCGATGGAGTAGCTCCTGGTGAATAAAATGCACATCCCACCAGCCGTGGCTCGCCATCACCGACGGGATTGCCAGCCACCTGGCAATCATGCCCCCATAGAGACAAAGATAGGAATCGTTAATAAAAATTAAATGCGCCGGAAGGCTTTTTGCCAACCGTCCGATCTGAACAAAAGCGCCCGGCGTCAAGCCTGGCGGATATCGGCCCAGAATCCCGCGCGCAAACGGAATAATCGAAACCGAAATATTCTTTGCCCTCAATTTTTGCGACAGGGGCCCCTCGCAAGGCAAAACCAAATGCGCCCGATAGCGTCTGCCATCAAGGCTGGTCAGCAGATCATAAAGCGCAACCTCGCCGCCCCCTAAATGGGCCAAGGGATGCAGAAAGAGAAGATTTTTAACGCTCAAGTCTTTCGAAGCGTCCGGATGGTCCAACTAAGGTCCTGCGATGAAATTAATGACCCATCTGGAAGCCCAAATTTAGGCCAGATGCTAGGCGCGAGGAGCGCTGCGTACCCACAGTGGTACGTTAGCGACGAGCAACGACGCAGATGGGTCATTAATTTCATCGCAGGACCTAAGGCTTGGTTTATAATCACGTCGGCGTTTTAATCGCTAAAACGATATTTCAGAATCGTCCACAATCCTTTAAAGGCATCTTTCCAGTTGATTTTTTTCCCCGCCTCTCGCGAACGCGGCCGGTAGGAGACGGGAAGCTCGTGGATGACATACCCTTTCTTCGCGATTTTAGCCGCCGATTCCGCCTCAAATTCAAACCCACGGCTTTTCAGAGTAATGCTCTGGATCGCCTCGCGACGAAAAATCTTATAGCCATTATAAAGATCGGTGATTGCCTGGCCGTAGAGAACATTAAAAATCCAAGTAAGAATCCTGTCGCCCCAGTAGTAGATGGTGTGGGGAGATTGCCCGTTCAAGTGACGGGTGCCAAAGACAACATCGGCCCGGCCCTGCTCAATTAAGGCGAAGAGAAGAGGCATCTCATTAGGGTCGAGTTCATCATCGGCATCCTGAATAGAAACGGCCTCTGCGCTCATCTGGGCCAGAGCGGTGCGGATTGCAGCGCCCTTGCCTTGGTTTTTATCGTGGCGAAGCAACCTCAGGGCCGGCCGGCCTTCAAACCGCTTTAGCACCTCCCACGTACGATCGGTCGAACCATCGTCAACCACCAAAATCTCCTTATCAATGGGCAAGGCCAAAACGCGCTCGATCACCCGGCCAACCGTCCTTTCTTCGTTAAAGGCAGGAACAATAATGGTCAGTTTCACGGATGGATATGGTAGTAAGCGATAATTTTCCCAAGGGTATCCTCAAGGGTATAACGCGGCTCGAAGTTCACCCATTTCTTGAGCTTGCTGACATCCGGCACCCGCCGACGCATATCCTCAAATCCCGGTTCATAGGCCTGCTCGTAGGGAATACGCACTAAGGCCGACTTGCTGCCGGCCAACTCAATAATTTTTTTGGCCAAATCATTAATGCTAATTTCGCGGCTGGAGCCCACATTGAAAACCTGGCCGCCGGACTTGGGATGATCCATCAACCGGACAATCGCTTCCACCGCGTCGTCCACGTCCAAAAAACAACGGCTTTGATTTCCATCGCCATAAACTTCTACGGGGCGTCCCGCCAGCGCCGCCTGAACAAAACGAGGCGCCACCATGCCGTACTGGCCCGTTTGACGCGGGCCGATCGTATTAAAAAAACGTCCGATGACGATTTTTAAATTGTGTTCCTTAAAGTAGGCTAAGGCTAAAAATTCATCAATCGCCTTGGAGCTCGAATAACACCACCGGCTTTTTGTCGTCGAACCCAAAAGCCGGTCGCTGTCTTCATTAAAAGGAACCTGCTCGCTCTTGCCGTAAATCTCCGAGGTCGAGGCGATGTAAACGCTTTTTAAATATCGCCGGGCCAAATTCAACACCATCGTCGTCCCCAACACATTAGTCTCGATCACATCAATGGGTTTTTCCACGATCAGCTTGACGCCGACGGAGGCGGCAAGGTGAAAAATAACATCGCAATCGCAAACAAGGCGGTCTAAGACCATCTCATTGCGAACGGATTCAACGCAAAGATTAAATTTTGAATGGCCTCGCAAATGAGCGACGTTCGCTAAACGACCCGTAGCGCAATTGTCAATGACGGTGACAGAATGTCCGTCCTTTAAGAGCCGCTCGGCCAAATGGCTTCCAATAAATCCCGCGCCCCCGGTAACTAAATAACGCGCCATAAATTCATCCTGCCTATAATTTAGAAATTTTTTGACTGCGAATCCCTTTGGTCGCATCGCGGGTATCAAAAATTCGCGAAGCATGCCGGACAAGGGCGGCGTAGTCAATATCCTGATGAGCCGTCACAATGACAACGCAATCTTGCGCCTTGATAATTTCGCGGCTCAAAGCAACGCTTCGAAACACGCGGCCCTCAAGAGCCAGCCGGGGAATATAAGGATCGTAATAGCAAACCCTGGCCTTGGCCTCCAACAAAAGATGAATGATATCCAAGGCTGGGGATTCGCGAATATCTCCGACGCCGGGCTTATAAGCGACGCCCACTAAAAGAATTGAGCTGCCATGAAGAGGCTTGCGGTCCTCATTTAGCAAGGCAGCGATACGATTGACCACATAACGAGGCATCGCCGAATTGACGCTGTCGGCCAGGGTGATGAACCGCGGTTCAAAATGAAGCTCCTTCATCTTCCAAGCCAAATACTGGGGATCCAGCGGAATACAGTGCCCCCCAATGCCCGGCCCCGGATAAAAGGGCATAAAGCCAAAAGGCTTGCTGGCCGCGGCTTCAATGACTTCCCATACGTCCAGCCTCAAACGATGGCACATCAGCGCGACTTCGTTGACTAAGCCGATATTGACCGCTCGAAACGTATTTTCCAAAAGCTTAACCATTTCCGCCGACTCAGATGAGGACACTTGAATAATCCGGCTCACCAAAGTTTGATAAAGCTGGGCGGCCAGCCGCGCGCAATTGGCTGTTATGCCGCCCACCACCTTGGGTGTATTCGTCACTGTAAAATTCTTGTTTCCCGGATCAATCCTTTCAGGAGAAAAAGCCAAAAAGAAATCCCTTCCCACCTCCAATCCTTTGCGCGCCAAACATGGCAGAACCAACTCCCGCGTCGTGCCAGGATAGGTCGTGCTTTCCAAAATAACAAGCTGGCCTCGTCTTAAATGCCGGCCAACGCCTTGGGCGCTTTGCAAGATAAAAGACATGTCCGGGTCTTTAGATTTTCTCAGCGGCGTCGGCACGCAAATGACAATGGCATCGCACGATCCCAGCGCTTTTTCCTGATCAGTCACCTTTAGTTGTCCGTGTTTGATCAGGGCTTGCACTTGACTGGAAGCGACGTCAGGAATGTGGGAACGGCCAAAGCGCAATGCCTTGATTCTGCTCCGATTAACATCAAAACCAATGGCGGTAAATCCAGCCCCGGCAAACTCCACGGCCACGGGCAAACCCACATAACCCAACCCCACGACGCCCACTCGCGCCGACCGATTTTTGATTTTCGCGGCCAACTCCTCGGAGAAACTCATCTGGACCCAAATCTTACTATTATTCCCTGCAATGACGGATAAAACCATCTACCGCAAAATCTTTTTTTCAGCCGCCGCGTACACGGGGCTCAAGGGTTTCTTCGCCTTGGCAACCACCGTCTGCACAATCCTATTAATCCGAGCGCTGAGTCCCTATGAGTTTGGAAAATTCTCCCTCGTGTCGCATCTGGCCATGATGAGCGGATTAATTCTCTCCTTCGGCTCTTCGGGCACATTGGCTAAATTTATGCCCGAATACAAGGAAGAGCGCTCCAAGGCCAGACTAGCCTCGCAAGCTCTCGAGATTAGCGCCCTGGGAACCCTAATATTTTTTGCCTTATTGGCCCTGGTCTTGAGACTCTATCCGCAATTCATCCCCTCGGAAATCAAAAAAGTCGGACCGGCTTTCCCGCTTTTTATTCTGAGCATAGCCCTGTTCAACGTCGTGCAAGGAATCTTCCGGGGAACGGGCCGATTCCTTGCCTGGTCGGCCCTGGAGGGAAGCGCTGAGATAGCGGCGCGACTCCTCGCCATCGCTTTTATTTTCTTGCTCGCCAAAACATTCTATTCGGCTTTTTGGGCCTTTTCCTTGTCATTCGCGGTTTTTGTCCTAATCTCCCTAGTCCAAATCCGGCCACTCTTAGACTGGCACGATCTCGCTATTCCTAAAACAGTTCTGCGCTATGGGACTCTTCTTTTTCTCGGCCAGATTGTCTTTATGCTCATAACCTCGGTGGACCCGATTCTGCTTCGCCTGCTCCTAAAAGACCCCGCTCAAGTTGGCTTTTATTTTGCCGGAATCAAAATCCCCAGAATGCTTGAAAGCCTGATGCTCGCGCCCATGGCCGTTCCCTTCGTCTATTACTTCTCTCATCCCGACACCCTCCATACCCGTGAAACAATTATCACTTTTGGCACTAAAATGCTGGGTATCTCGTGCGGCTTAACGGCCCTGACTCTCTTTGCCGCGGCGCAAGATATTGTCACCCTGGCCCTGGGGCCGGGATACGCCGAGAGCGTCATTGTATTGCGCATTTACTCGGCATTGCTTTTCTTTGTAGGCTTGCAAAGCCTCAGTGGCTCCTTTTTTCTGGCAATTAACAAACCTCAAATTTCTATCGCCCTTGGCTTTTGCGGATTTGCCATTATCGCCCTCTTGGATTTCTTGCTGATCCCAACTTGGAAAGCGGCCGGCGCAGCCTCGGCAACGGTCATAGGGTCGTTCATCGTCACTCTTGCCATAACGGCCCAGCTTTGGCGTCACGGCATCAAAATCGCGCGGGAAAGCCTTCTTCTTTGCCTGGGGTTAATGTTAAGCATGGCGGTGGGTTATCTGACGTCCTTCTATTATCTAGCGCCAATCTCATTTGCGCTCTATGTCGTCCTCGTGGGACTCCTTAAGGAACATGACCTAGCTAAAATTCAAAAACTTTGGAACAAACAAAACGACTATGAACAACCCGCGCAAGATTCCCCCATTCTATAGACGCCTGGGCCTGGGATTGCTCCTTGGCGCCTTAGCCCTTCAAGCGCAAGAAGGCATCCGGAAAAATTCACCGGCCATTGACGAGCCTCACCACATCACGATGGGTTATGTTTTTCTCAAGAAAGGAAAATTTAATCTCAACATGTCAAACCCGCCGTTGATCAATCAAATTTTGGCGGCGCCGCTTTTTTTACTGAATCTAGAATTCCCGGAAAAATTTTGGTCCAAAATTAAAGATCTGCCGATCTCAACCATCCCGACCACGCAACTGGCCGTAGATCTGATCTTTTATAACACACAGCCTGCGGAAAAAATACTGTTGGTTTGCCGTTTGGCGGCGCTGTCGCTCTCGTGCCTGCTGGCCCTCTTAATCTACGCCTGGACCCGCCAATGCTGGGGCGATGCCGCGGCGCTTGCAAGCGTTTTTCTTTATACGACCTGCCCGAGCATCGTGGCACACTCCGGCTTGGCCATGATTGATCTAGGCGCGGGTTTATTCCTCTTCCTGGCCATTGCAAGCCTGTGGCGGATGCTCCATTATCCAAGCCGATGGTCCGTTCTTGGAACAGGCCTGGCCTTCGGGTTTATCCTGGCCGCCAAGGTATCGGGAATCTTCGTCTTCCCCTTCGCCGCGGCCATCTTGCTGGCACACCGATACAAAAATCCCTCCTGGGACGTCCCCCTCAAAAGCCTTCTGGCCGTTGTTCTCATCGCCTCGGCCTTCCTGGTGTTGGATTATTTCATCGTGGAACTGCCGCGTTACCTAACATCGCTTCGATGGATTTTCGGCAATGCCATAAAACGAGGCTGGAGCAATTACCTTTTCGGGCACAAATCGCCTGATGGCTGGATCTACTACTTCGTGGTTAACTTTCTCTTTAAAATGCCGCCGGCAAGCATTGCATTGATGGCGCTCGGATCCTATTGGGCATACCGGACCAAAAACGGCTATTTTCTACTAATCCCCGTCGTCATGTACTTTGCCCTGGCTTCGACGAGCAAGGTGCAACTCGGCATCCGCCATCTCCTGCCCATTTTTCCCTTTCTGTTCATGATGGGCGGCTTGGCCCTCGGACGGTTGCTTCAAAATCCCAAAACACGATGGATAGGATCTCTGGCGATCCTGACCTTGCTCATCGAACGGGTGAGCACCTATCCTAACGATCTTGCTTATTTAAGCCCGCTCGCCGGCGGCCCCTCCGCAGGCTGGAGGCTGATCCAGGATTCAGATTACGGCCAAAATTTTAAAAGACTGGGCGATTACCTAAGCAAGCGGCCGGGGACCGAAGTTGTGCTTTCCAGCAACCAGACCGCTCCGGCGGAATATTACGGTATTCATGCTCAAAATTATTTCTCCAACCAACGCTATGGCCGCCGGCCCTTTCGCCTAAACTCTCTTGCCCCTCTCCGGGAAATATTGGCCGTTGATACGAGCGTCCTCTTGAACATGCCGGAAAAATTTAACTCCTTGAAAAACAAAAAAATTGCTGATAAAATCGGTCAAACGGTTTTCATTTACGACATCACGCAAGACGAAGAATTTCACCGGCAAATGCTGGAAGAGTACGAAAAAGAAGGCCTCTCGGAACAGGCGGAACATGAGCGTCAAAGAATCCAGGCCATCGCAAAAAATTCCCAGGCGGATTCCGGTTTTTCGTTGAACCAACGCTAAAGATTTAAATTTGGGCAGTCCATGAGCAAAATTAAATATCATCGCGAGAATTATGACATCGGGTCTCTGGATCCCCACTGGGCGGACGCGCAGATTGTGCGCATGATTGGAGAAAATAAGAAAGTTCTGGAAATTGGTTGCGCGAATGGCTACATCGGAAAATACTTAAAAGAAAAACAAAACTGCAAAATTTTTGGCGTGGAATTAAACCGGCAAGCAGCAGAAGAGGCAAGAGAAATTTACGAGGGGATCATTACCGGGGACATTGAATCAAAAGAAGTTTTGTCAAAATTAGAGGGCAGGGGCGAAAGGTTTGAGGTCATTCTCTGTAGTAACATTCTTGAACATTTGCAAAATCCCTTAGAGGTTCTCAATAGATTAAAATTGCTTCTGAGTTCGAACGGTTGTTTTGTAATTGCCCTACCCAATATCGCGCACTGGTCGATTCGCCTGAAGCTCTGGAAAGGAAATTTTGACTACACAGAAAGCGGCATCCTGGACAATACTCATCTTAAATTTTTTACTTTGAAAACAGCCGGAGAACTTTTGCAAGAGGCGGGCTTAAAAATTGAGAAGTGGTCTTTTGACTGGGACAACGGGATTCCTAAATTCAATGGGTTGTTGAACAGAATCCCCAAGCTCGGCCCGAAATTTTTGCATTGGTTCTATTCGCTTTGCCCTGCCCTGTTTGGATTTCAATTTATCTTTAAGGTAGCCCCTGCAAAGAATGGTTGACCTTGCCTTCGAACCCCTGGGGCAACCTATCAGGAATTTGATACATTTCAACCATGACTAGCTTAAATCATCGCGAAAAAATTTTCGTAACCGGCGGGGCTGGATTCATTGGCAGCAATTTAGCGGATCGCTTGCTGGGGGAAGGCCATCGGGTCGTTATTTTTGACAACTTCTCAACAGGCCAGGAAAAATTTCTTAAAGAAGCCGGGCGTTCCCCCTCCTTCACGCTGGTCCGGGGCGACCTTTTAGATTACGACCTCGTGGCCAAGGCCATGAGCGGCTGTCACTTTGTCTATCACTTGGCCGCCAATGCCGATGTTCGCTTCGGCCTGGAGCATCCGCGCAAAGACCTGGACAACAATACCGTCGCCACCTACCATGTGCTCGAAGCCATGCGAGCCAACACTATCAAGCGCATCGCTTTTGCCTCAACAGGAGCCATCTATGGCGACAGCGCGGTTATCCCAACCCCGGAGGACACCCCTTTCCCCATTCAAACCTCTCTCTACGGCGCCTCAAAACTGGCGGCCGAAGGTATGATCCAGGCTTACTGCGAAGGCTTTGACTTTCAATCATGGATTTTTCGTTTTGCCGGCATTTTGGGTGAACGCTATACTCATGGCCATGTCTTTGATTTTTACAAACAACTGCTGGACGATCCCGCAAAACTGCACGTTTTGGGAGATGGAGCCCAGCGAAAATCCTATATCTATGTTCAAGACTGCATCAATGCCATTTTCATGGCTGTCGAAAAGGCCTCTGAGAAAGTCAACATCTTCAACTTAGGCGTAGATGGTTACTGCACGGTCAACGACTCGATCCGCTGGATCACCCAGGCGCTGGGTTTAAGTCCCAAGATCACTTACGCCGGCGGCGCGCGCGGCTGGGTCGGAGACAATCCTTTCATTTTCCTTGACACCAAACGGATCAGGTCTTTGGGGTGGCAACCGACCCTCACGATTGAAGAAGGAATTGCGCGCACCCTGCGCTATCACCAAGCCAACGCTTGGGTTCTCGAACGGCGTTGAAAAAAATCTGCGTCTGGGGCCTCTGGCATCTGGGTTCAGTGACAGCCGCCTGCTTGGCGGAACATTTTCCCACTGTGGGTTGCGATCCCGATGCGGACGCCATTAGGCGTTTGGGTCAAGGCCATGCCCCACTGGCCGAACACGGATTGGACGAACTTATCAAAACCGGCATTGCCTCAGGCCGATTGTCCTTCACCTCCAAATTGGCCGGCGCTCTACGGAATGCTGATCTCATTTGGGTTACTTTTGACACTCCGGTCAATGATAAAGATAAGGCTGACTACGGTTTTATTCGCAACCGAATCTCGCGGCTTTTCCCTCATCTCAAAGAAGGGGCTCTTGTGGCGATTTCCTCTCAAGTCCCCGTAGGATTCACCGCTCAGGTCGAACATTCCTACCGGAAGCGTTTTCCCCGCCGCCGGGTTTCTTTTGCTTATTTACCGGAAAATCTGCGCCTGGGCCAAGCCCTCGACGCTTTCCGACATCCCGCGCGCATCGTTGCCGGCGTCCGCCAAGCCAAGGACCGAGAACGATTAGCCCTAATGCTCGCGCCATTTAGCCGAAGCATTGAATGGATGAGCGTCGAATCCGCCGAGATGACCAAACATGCTTTAAACGCTTTCTTGGGGATGTCCGTGGCCTTCGCCAATGAAATGGCCGCGCTGGCGGAACGCGTCGGAGCCGATGCCAAAGAAATCGAGCGCGGCTTAAAAAGCGACGAGCGCATCGGGCCCAGAGCCTATCTCGCGCCGGGCAGCGCTTTTGCCGGCGGCACCCTGGCGCGCGATATCACGTTTCTTGAACACCTGGGCCGACAAAAAAAGGCGCCGACACCACTTATGAGCGCCGTCATGGCAAGCAACGAAGCGCACAAAAGCTGGCCTCAGCATAAAATCAAGGAACTCCTCGGCCGCCTCTGGGGCAAAAAAATTGCCGTCCTGGGCTTGACCTACAAACCTGGCACGGATACTCTGAGGCGTTCGAGCGCGATTGAATTGTGCCGATGGCTGGCTACCCATCGAGCCCAGGTTCACGCTTATGACCCGGCAATCAGCAAACTGCCCCGACCATTAGAACGCATGATCAATCTCTGTTCCAAAATCGAAGAAGCGTTGCACCGGGCCGACGCGCTTTACTTGGCAACGGCTTGGCCGGTTTTCCGCGAACTCTCAGCCGGCCAAATTGCCTCTCTCATGCGCCGAACCATTGTCATTGACCCCAATCGTTTTTTGGAATTTTCATTGGCCGGCCGCTCGAACATCACATACGCCGCCGTCGGCCGTCATCTTTCGTCGAACCATGAAGCTTAAAAATTACGGCATCCTGATCGCCGGAGCCAGCCAGGGCCTGGGCAAGGCCATCGCTCGGGCCTGCGTGAGCGAAGGAGCCCATGTTTTTCTCGGCGCCAGAGACGCCCGTCTTCTAGGCCAAACCCGAGCCGAACTAGAGCGCCAGGCCAAGGCAGGCCAGAAGGTGCTCGCGGCGCCCCTCGATGTGTCCAAACCCGACTTGGTGAAGCAGTGGGTGAACTCCGCCCGGACTGCGCTCCCCAGCCTGGACGGATTGGTCAACAATGCGGGCGTCTACGGACCCAAAGGGTTCATTGATGAAGTGAACTGGTCCGAGTGGGTCGAAGCCGTCCAAATCAATCTTTTTGGAACCGCGCTTTTGTGCCGGACCGTGCTACCGATTTTTAAAAATCAAAAACGAGGCAAAATTGTCAATCTTTCCGGCGGCGGGGCCACGGCGCCGTTGCCTTATTTGAGCGCCTATGCCGTTTCTAAGGCTGCGGTGGTTCGACTCACAGACACATTGGCCGAAGAAACCAAAGGACTCAACATTGACATCAACGCCATAGCGCCAGGACGCCTGAACACTCGATTGCTCGAGGAAGTGATTGTAGCTGGGCCCGATAAAGTCGGACATGAATTTTACGAGCGCTCGCTACGGCAAAAAAGCGAGGGCGGAACGCCTCTGGATAAAGGCGCCGCGCTTTGCGTCTTTCTTCTCTCAAACGCCAGCGATGGCATCAGCGGACGCTTAATCAGCGCTGTCTGGGACCCCTGGCCCAAGTTGGAACAATATCGCCCTGAACTGATTGCGAGCGACATTTATACCTTGCGCCGCATAGTACCCGAGGATCGCGGCAAAAACTGGGAATGAACGTCGCCATCGTCGGTTGTGGTTTAATCGGGAAAAAACGCTTTAAAGCGTTAGGACCCAAACACCGCTTAGCCGCCACCGCCGACACAAATCTTGCCCTCGCCCAAGAACTCGCCCGCCAATCGCCGGGCGCCACAGCCGTCCAAGATTGGCATCAAATTCTCGAACAAAAAAATGTTGAGATCGTCATTGTGGCTACCCCGAATCAATGGCTCGCCCCCATAGCCCTAGCGGCCATTGAAGCCGGTAAACATGTTCTTGTGGAAAAACCAGGCGGCCGAAGCCCTCAAGAAATCAAGCCGATGATCGCCGCGGCCCAGCGCCAAAGGGTTTGCGTTCACGTTGGCTACAATCACCGGTTTCATCCCGCCGCCAACCAAGCCCGCCAAATCATTGACTCCGGCGCCTTAGGCCCCCTCCTTATGATTCGAGGACGTTATGGACATGGCGGACGCTTAGGTTACGAGCGCGAATGGCGGGCTGATCCGGAAATGGCCGGAGGAGGCGAGCTCATTGACCAGGGGGTCCATTTAATTGATTTAGCGCGATGGTTCTTGGGTGATCTGAGCCTGGCTTACGGATGGGCCAATACTTATTTCTGGAAAATGAATGTGGAGGACAATGCCTTCCTCATGCTTCAAACGCCTTCAAAACAAGCGGCTTGGCTCCATGTCAGTTGCAGTGAATGGAAAAACCTTTTCTCCCTTGAAATTTACGGCGCGCAGGGAAAACTGCACCTCGAGGGCCTGGGGGGCAGTTATGGAACGGAGCAACTCGTTTACTATAAAATGTTGCCTCAAATGGGTCCGCCTGAAACGACGAACTGGGACTATCCGGGCGACGATGTTTCCTGGAAACTAGAGTTTGAAGCCTTTGTCCGTGCCGTGAGCGTCCAAGGGCCGGCCCCTGTAACGTTGCAGGACGCCAATGCCATCCTCGAGATCGTGCAAGAAGTTTACCGGAGCCGCGTAGCATGATCATCGCGCGTAGCCCCTTAAGAATTTCCCTGGGCGGCGGCGGGACCGATCTGCCCTCCTACTACCGCCGACACGGCGGATTTTTAATCGCGGCCGCGATTGACAAGCATGTCTATATTTCCGTCCACCAAACGTTTGTCCAAGAATTGGTCCTTAAATACTCCAAAATTGAACAGGTGCCCCATCGCGACCAAGTTCAGCATCCCATTATCCGCGAAGCGCTCAAATTAGCCGACATTTCCGAGCCCAACATCGAAATCGTCAGCATGGCGGATATTCCGGCCGGCACCGGGCTGGGCTCTTCCGGTAGCTTTACCACGGCGTTGCTCAAGGCGCTGTTTAACTTGCGCAAACAGCCTCTTCAACCCCGGGACCTGGCCGCCCAGGCCTATCACCTCGAACACGACCTTTTGAATGAACCAATCGGCAAGCAAGACCCCTATATTGCCGCCTACGGAGGCATCACTTGCTTTCGTTTCCTGAACAATGATTCCGTCGAGACATGGCCGCTTAAAATATCTGCGGCCTTCTTGAAAGAATTACAGGAACGCCTCTTGCTGTTTTTTACGGGCTACTCCCGCTCAGCCTCGACGCTTTTAAAAGAGCAAGATGATAAGTCAAAAAAGGACGACCCCTCCATGCTTCAAAACCTTCATTTCATCAAAGAGCTTGGGCTTGAAAGCCAAAAGGCATTAGAAAGCGGAAACTTGCGTGAATTCGCCCGTCTAATGAATGTGCACTGGGAACACAAAAAAGAACGCTCTTCCGTCATGTCGAACAACAAAATAGACGAGATGCACTCTTTAGGCCTGGCCAACGGCGCCTTAGCAGGCAAAGTCATCGGCGCCGGCGGGGGCGGATTTTTAATGTTCTACAGCGAGGAGCAGGAACGACTTCGTCAAGCGATGCGCCGAGCCAACATCGGCGAACTGCGCTTTCGCTTCGACTTCGAAGGCACAAAAACTATTGCCCCATGAATTGGCCAATGGCGATCCTGTGCGGAGGGCTGGGCGCGCGCCTGGGACCCCTCACCCAGGCCACCCCCAAATGCTTGATCGAGGTGGCCGGCAAACCGTTTCTCATACATCAGATCGAACTTTTACGTCGCCATCAACTCACACGCTTGGTCCTTTGCGCCGGCCACATGGGCGAAGCAATCCAACGGGCCGTAGGGGATGGCCGTTCCCTCAAAGTTTCCATTGATTACGTTTTTGACGGACCCACGCTCCTGGGCACCGCAGGGGCCTTGAAAAAGGCCCTTCCCAAACTCGGCGAGATATTCTTTGTCCTTTACGGCGACACCTATCTTGATATTGATTATCAAGCTCCTCTGGCGGCCATGCGTCAAAGCGGCAAACAGGGTCTGATGACGGTCTTTCTCAATGCCGGGCAATGGGATCAAAGCAATGTCCTCTTTGACCAGGGCCGGATCATCCGCTATGACAAACGAAATCCAAGCCCGGATATGAAACACATTGATTATGGTTTAGGCCTACTCCGTCGCGAGGCGTTCGATCATCTGGCCATAGACCAGCCATACGATTTAGCGGACCTCTACCAGGAACTTCTGGACAACAATCAACTAACGGGCTACGAGATTACCCGGCGTTTTTACGAAATCGGCTCCCCGAGGGGCCTTGAAGAAACCCGCGCCTATCTGGCCTCAAAAATGAAGGGGGTGTCCTAATGCCGTCCTATGCGCAACAATATTTAAAAGAAGCCGGCCAAATCATTGACCGGCTCGATCAAGGAACGATTGAAAAAATGGCCCAACTTTTGGCCGCGCTACGGCATCGGGGCGGACGGCTTTTTATCCTTGGGGTCGGAGGTAGCGCCGGCAACGCCTCCCATGCCGTCAACGACTTCAGAAAAATCTGCGGTATTGAGGCCTATTCCCCTACCGACAATGTCTCAGAGATCACCGCCCGCATCAATGATGAGGGCTGGGACAGCGTCTTCGCCAAGTGGCTCGAAGTCAGCCGCCTGGGGCCTAGGGATATGGTCCTGGTCCTCTCCGTAGGAGGCGGCAGTCTTGCCAAAAACATCAGCCCTAATTTGGTGCGCGCGCTGGAGTTGGCCAAAACAGTGGGGGCCGGGATCCTGGGGATCGTTGGCCGTGACGGCGGATACACGGCGAGCGTGGCCGATGCCTGCGTCATTGTGCCCACGGTCAATCCCCAAACGCTCACCCCGCACACGGAAGCCTTTCAAGCCATCATTTGGCACCTTCTGGTTTCCCACCCTTTACTTCAAACGAACCTGATGAAATGGGAATCCGTAAAATAAAAAAAGCTGTTTTTTTAGACCGCGACGGCGTTCTCAATAAGACTTATCGGCGGGGCGACAAGCGCCATCCGCCGTCGAGCCCCAAGGATCTTGTAATCTTGCCCGGCGTGCCTGGGGCCTGCCGAAAACTACGCAATGCCAAATGGTTGCTGATTATGGTCACCAACCAGCCCGACGTGACACGGGGACTGCAACAGCGTAAAATGATAGAAGCGATCAACGAAATTTTGCGCCGCCGGCTCCGGCTTGACGATATTCATGTCTGCTATCACGACGACCAGGACCATTGTTCCTGTCGCAAACCCGCGCCCGGCCTATTGCTTGCGGCCTGCGACAAGTGGGACCTCGATCTTGCGTCCAGTGTTATGGTAGGAGACCGGTGGAAGGATATTGAGGCCGGCCGGCAGGCGGGATGCCGGACAATTCTCATTGATAATCCCTATGCCCAGGCCGAGCGTTGCCATCCTGATCATCGCGCCTCCTCTTTGCCTGAAGCCACGAACTGGATTTTAAGCCAATCTAAAAGTAAACTATAAATGATGAAAGCTGTGGCAATCTCATAGAGGAAAATCCCTGAAATAATGAAAAAAGCATCGGATCTCAAAATCAAAATTTTTGCGGACGGCGCGGACAAAGCGGGTATGATCGAAATGTACCGCAACCCCATCGTCAAAGGATTTACCACAAATCCCACCTTAATGCGCAAGTCAGGGGTGACGGATTATGAAACTTTTTCCCGGGAGATTCTCAAGGCCATCCCTGATCGGCCCATCTCTTTTGAGGTCTTTTCGGATGAATTTAACGAAATGGAAGAACAGGCTAAGATCATAGCGGCGTGGGGGTCTAACGTCTACGTCAAAATTCCCATAATGAACACGCGCCAAGAACCCAGCTACCCCCTGATTCACAAGCTTTCCCATGCGGGTATCAAAATCAATGTCACGGCCATGTTGCCCTTGGGGCAAGTCGTGAGCGTGGCCAAAGCGGTCAAGGGAGGCGCCCCTTGCTACGTCTCTATTTTTGCGGGGCGGATCGCCGACACGGGCCGCGATCCCGTTCCTCTGATGACCGAGGCGTTAAGATTGCTCCGGATCGCGCCTAACGCCGAACTCCTCTGGGCCAGTCCTCGGGAACTTCTCAATATCTTTCAAGCCGATAAAATTGGTTGCCACATCATCACGGCCACCAATGACATCATCAAAAAACTCTCTGCAGTCGGCAAGGATTTAACGGTCTTTTCTCTGGAAACCGTCAAAATGTTCCGCAACGACGCGTTGGCCGCCGGATATAAAATCCATTAACCCCCGCGCCGGCCATGAAAATTCTCATCTCTTACGAACACTTCCCCAACTGCACCACCGCCGAAGAAATGGCCGAGGCGTTCGGCAGCCTGGCCGAGACGACATTGCTCATTAAGAATAAACCTCAAGGCCCGGGTAGCGTGGATTGGGACATCGCCGCATGGTATTTCAATCAAAACCGGCAATTTGACCTCTTTGTATATATCGAGAGCGGCTTGTCTTCCTACTTTCCGCGAGGCATCGAGCGCTTGCCGGTCCCCACCGCCTGCTATCTGACCGATCCTCATATTGACCTGGACCGGCGCCTGTTCGCGGCAAAATTCTTTGATATGACCTTTTTAGCGCAGAAAGACTATCTAAAATTTTTTCAGGAACAAGGATCTTGGACTCAATGGCTACCCGTCGCTTTTAATCCCAACCTCATAAATCCCGACCCCGGCCCAAAAATTTACGATATCGGTTTTGTCGGCTCCACGCAACCAAGATACCGGCGCCGAAATCTTCTTTTAAAAACCCTGGCCAACCGTTTTAAAATAAATGATTTTTCAAAAACCTGCGATATTCGAGAAACCATAAAAATCTACCAACAATCGCGCATCGTGTTTAATTGCTCAGTCAGCGGCGACTTGACCCTGCGCGTTTTCGAAGCCTTGGGTAGCGGATCGCTCCTGGTAACCGACGCCTCGGCCAATGGCCTGCTGGATCTTTTTACCGACAAAACACATCTGCTCACCTATGTCGGCGAAGAAGATCTCCTCAAGATTGCCGATTACTTCATCAGCCACGAGCAAGAACGAGAAAAAATCGCCATCATCGGCGCGCGCGAGGCTCACGCCAAGCATACCTACATTTGCCGGGCCAAAGCAGTCTTAGCCTCTTTAGATACAATCAGACGAGATGGAACTAAGGCCCAGGCGCGGCAGGCTTCATCTGAAAAATTGCGGCGTTGGCGAAGCGAAATTTATGCCGGAATGGGTTCTGCGACGGCATTATTCCGCCAGTCGCCGGAGGGGCTCGCCGTGCTGTCGCGACGTCTCAAGAGCAAATTAACATCCCAATGAGACGCGCCCACTCTCAAGAAAAATGAATAATTAAGTTTAATGCTCTCATGACAAACATCAAAACTGCCCTGGTCACCGGCGGAGCCGGATTCATCGGAAGCAATCTCGTGGGCCGCCTGCTTGAATTAGGCTGGAAGGTTGCGGCCTTGGACAATTTTCTCCTGGGACGACGCCAGTTGATACAAAAATTTTTTAGCCATCCTAAATTTCGCTTCATTAAGGCTGATTTACTCGAGCCAGCGGCGGTGCGCCGCGCAGTTCAAGGACACGAAATCATCTTCCACCTGGCCTGCAATTCCGACATCCAAAAAAGCACCCTGACAACAGACATCGATCTGAAGCTCAGCACCCTTGCCACATACAACGTTTTGGAATCAATGCGCCGATGCGGAGTCAAGCGGATTGTCTTTTCCTCCAGCTCAGCCATCATGGGCGAGCCTTCCGTGTTTCCCACGCCGGAAGACTATGGCCCGCTTGAGCCCGTTTCATTTTATGGGGCTGGAAAATTGGCAGCCGAGGGCCTCATTTCGGCTTATTGCCACAGCTATCAATTCCAGGCATGGATCTACCGATTCGCCAACGTCGTGGGTTATAACGGCACGCACGGGGTTTTGGTGGATTTTATTCACAAACTGCGGCGTAATCCAAAAGAACTTCTGGTCTTGGGGGATGGTAAACAAGCGAAACCCTACCTCTATGTAAAAAATTGCGTGGAAGGAATACTGTTTGGCTTAATTCATTCCAGCAAAAAAATCAATGTATTTAATCTTACTCCGCCGGACCGGCTTGATGTCGCTTCTATAGCAAAAATTGTCATTTCTAAAATGGGTCTTCGGACGGCTAAAATTCGCTATACAGGAGGGGACCGAGGCTGGGTGGGTGACGTGCCCCGAGTGCTCCTCGATGGCAACCGTCTTAAAAAATTAGGCTGGGCGCCTCCGGAAAACTCCCGCAAAGCCGTTGAGCGGGCCGTGGACGATCTTCTCGGACAAATTTAAGGCGCGTCGTTAAAAAGCGAAGGAACGAATTTCTCAAGAAATTTCTTCCTGTAAAAGTATGCTTTCTCAGTTACCCAGCATTTTTCATACGAGAGCCCAAGGCGTCGCGAGTAGTCATGAGGAAAATTCTCCACCTCTTCGCTATTTGGATAATAAGCGATGGAAGTAGCATGATCTCTGAGATTCGGCCCGATCTCCATGCCTTTCGCTAAGGCCAGCTCGATAAAAAGCTTCTCGTATAGCGCCGCGATCCTTCCGGCTGAATAGATCATCGAACGCTGACGAGCCCTCTCACCCATAGCCTTTCGCTCCTGAGGATCGGTCATCAAATAATAAACGGCCTCGGCGTAAGCTTTTGGATAATTCGCGACAATCCCTGTAACGCCATGATCGATCTGTTCAATCTGACCGTTTTCCCTGTCGGGAGTAGACATGGTAATAACAGGCAAGCCGCTGGCCATGGCCTCGACAATAACAGCGCTACAACATTCCCCCATGCGCGCGCCGTGAGCATGAATATCAAAAGACGCATAGTGCTCATAAAGCCGTTCATCGCTCATTGGCCAAGGAGTATGAATAAAATAGGAATCCAATCCCCTTTTTTTAACTTCCTCTTTTCTTTTGGGAGGCATCCCAATGGCCACAAAACGAAAGTTCTTGGTTTTCTTAACCAAATGGGTCACCATGTCAATCAAAATACCGTCAAATTTTGCTTCATAAGGCCGCCCTGAACGGCCAATGACAAAAACGGACGGCGCAATGCCCAGTGAAGCTCGAAGCGTTTGCGCGTTCGCCCTATTGACTTCAAGACGGGACTGGATCTTGTCCACGTCAACCGGCGGATAAATAACCGATGCCCTGCGTCGGCGCTCCTGGGCATCCGGCAAATTTTTTATTAACCCCAAATGCCTCCAATAGGTATTTTTTGCCAAATGAATCGCATGGTCCACCATCCGATAATCCGGCGAAGGATCCGCGTAACCAAAAATGTTGTGTTCAACAATGATGGGAGCCCGGCCCTCGATAAAAGGTCGCAACTCTTGAGGGTCCGTCCATCCGGAACGATGAATGTTGACCAAATCAATCTCATGTCGCGCGATGGCTTGGACTATCCTTCCCGGATTATCCAACGCGTCGAAATACAAAAAATCTTTTTGTTCAAACCACCCTTGGCCTACCTTGGAACGCAATGGGCCGCGCAAAGTGCAAACAAAAATATTAAATAACGACTTATTGAAGTGTTCGGCCAGAAGGCGCACAACCTTTTCGCCCCCGCCCACAAGACCCCCGCCATTAACGGCGAACAAAACGTTCAAGCGGGATTTCATGGGCTCGTCTTCAAGCGATTTTCAAGAGTCCCGACGCCCCGAGCCAGTCTTTGGCTTTTCGTTTAACAATTCCGTTAAAATAAGTCCGGGCGATCTGGCGAAAACTTGAGGATACCGCCGGGCAAGGACGGTTGGAGCAAACCGCGATAAGGGACGTTTGAGCCGTGGAGCAGTCTTCAAAAAATCTTCTTGAAAAGGGCGCGATATAAAGACCGGCGGCAGGTTGCACGTAAAGCTTTATAAAGGCAAAATGCCGGCGCAATAAAAAACAGAGCTGACGGCGCGTGTATTCGCGTTTATGGAAAGCCCAGCCCGAAAAACCTCGATAGTCAATGAATGGTGTGGAAATGACCAG
Organism: uncultured Elusimicrobia bacterium; assembly: GCA_964357255.1. Classification (GTDB taxonomy): domain Bacteria; phylum Elusimicrobiota; class Elusimicrobia; order JACQPE01; family JACQPE01; genus JBBTIS01. The sequence goes on along the minus strand of CAYHKQ010000006.1, from coordinate 8,513 downwards.
CGTCCCGTCGGGTTTCAAAATTTGACGAATTTCCAGCAAAAAATGGTCCCCATTAGCCAAATGCTCAATCGTTTCAAAGCTGACCACAGTGTCATAAACGACGGTCTTGGGTAAAATCTTTTCCGCATCAACCACGTCAAAACGACTGTTGGGAACAGAATAATGCTGGCGAGCCACCTCAATAGATTGAGCCGAATAGTCCCAGCCCTGGACAAAATTGGCCTTGGCCGCCATCAGCCTCGTGCCGTACCCCACGCCACAGGCGCAATCCAAGACCGTCTTGTTTTCGACGTAAGTCAGAGCAAAAGCATATCGCGTCAGATTGTCCATCTCCACGCCCCTGAGCGTTCCAGGTTGCTCAGGAATCGGCCGTTCTCCGGTTTTCTCAATCATAATTTTTCATAAGCATTAAACTACATTGCGCCTTCGATGAAATGTTTGGCCTGATGACCTCCTCTCGTTTATTACAAGAAGTAAAATTGTATTGTTGACACTGAAATTCCTGAACATTTTATCCAGGAGACGTTAATTGAAAACCAAATTCGGCATCGGCCTGGTCCTTGTGGTCGCAATAGCTCTGGGATTGCGCTTGTCGGGATTAACGTGGGGGGCGCCTTCTAAAAGCTTAACCCTGGCAACTTACCACCCCGATGAAGCCATTACCCTTTATTCCATGGAACGAATGCGCCAACGAGGCGATCTCTACCCCGATGACGCCCTTTGGTGGGGGAGCCTGCACTATTACCTTACCGGCGCCACGTTGCTCACGGCTAAAGTCGCTCATCTAATCTCCAGCGACAACCGCGGCCAAATGAAAGAAGATTTCCGGCAAGCGGACCGGCTTTATCTGATCGGACGGCTCATTTCAGCGCTCTCGGGCCTGGGAAGCGTCATCCTCCTTGGCTTCATCGGAAAAACCCTATTCGACGCTAAAACCGGCCTGACGGCAGCCGGCCTGTTCGCCTTCAGCCCCGCCGCTATCGCGTCCGACCATTTCTTAAAACCGGATTCTTTATTTTTAGCCCTTGGTCTTCTGGGCCTCTGGATGACATTTCACTGGCTTAAATTAGGCATCAACCTCAAACGAGCCTTTTTAATAGGCGTTGTTTTCGGCCTTTCGGCGTCAAGTAAATATACGGGGTTTCTCTACTGGCCGCTCGCCCTGGCCGCGGTCTGGCTCGGCGCAAAAAAACCATGGAAAGCCGCCTCCTTAACGATGGCTGGGTTGTTCCTGGCGTTTATCGTCACCTGTCCATACTCTGTTTTGAGCTTCAACTCTTTCTCGCATTATTTTCTTGGAGAAATAAGCCGGGTTGTCAACAAGGATCCACGGGCTTCGTCAAATCTTCTCCTGGGCGTTTACCAAATCATCACCTACTATCTGCCGTTTTCCACGAGCTGGCTGGTCGCGGCGACAGGCATGGCCGGCATTGTCATTGGGACAAAATGGCCGGCCGGCCCGGCAAAAACTATCTTTCTTCTTGGAAGCCTTTCGACATTCGCCGTCATTTCATACTCACACACGAAAAATGCGATCTACACCTTCCCTTTTCTTCCATTTCTAATTCTGGCAAGCGCCTGTGTAATCAACCGCGTGGCCGCCAAGGCCAAAAGCTGGTCCTTAATTTTAACCGTCATCGCTTTGGCGATCCAAGCCGCCGAAGGGCTGGCCATCGCTAAAGCATTCGCCGCCGTCAATACGCGCGAACAAGCGAGCGAATGGCTTCTGAGTCATGTTTCCCCCGGAACTGAAATCGGAATCATTCGCAGTTATTACTGGACAGCTCCGATTTTAAGGACCCACCAATCCCCTTTCAAAGTCATCAAGGGGGGCGATGATCGAAGCCGGCTCGACGAAGCCTTGGCCGGCTGGCTTAATCGTGATTTGCCGCCTTATTTCGTCTTGAGCGATATCGAATACCGGGATTTTCTCAAAAGCCCCGCTTCAAGCCCGCAACGCAAGGCTCTTGATAGAATATTTGACAACGTGGAACAGGTCGCCTCTTTCGCCTATCGTCCAAATTTTTTTGGCATCCCCTGCTGGTGGCGAAACCCTCCCTTTGACCTGGAATACATCGCGCCGGATCAACGCATCTTTCGCCGGCGCGAATCCAGCCGATAATCCAGCGCCGACCAGATGGCCCTGGCGCCGTCAAAAACTCCAATTTTTTTACCTTCCCCCATGGTCCGAGGATGATAGGGAATTGGAATTTCCAAAAATCGAATCCGACGTTGACGGGCCAGAATGCCTGTTTTAACGGCCATTTCGGCCTCGATCTCAAAACCATTGGCCTTGAGGCCAAAACCGCGCAACAGCTCCGTCTTAAAAATTTTCGTGCCTGTATAGGCATCGGTAATCGTTATGCGCGTTAAAAAACTGATCCAACGCGACACCAATTTATTGCCCATATAAAACATAATGTACTGCGTCGGATTCGATTTTAAAAACCGACTGCCAAAAACAACGTCCCATCCCTCAGTCTGCATGCGCCGGACCACGGATTCAATTTGAGCGGGTTCATATTCCAAATCAGCGTCCTGCACCGCAAAATATTCTCCCTGGGCATGACGCAACGCCGTCTGAAGAGCGGCCCCCTTGCCGCGCGATGAGTCGTGATGAAAAATTCTGACCTGCTGATTTTTTCGACTTAAATTCTGAGCGATTTCATAAGTTCGATCCTTGGAACCATCGTCCACGATTAAAATTTCCTTGCTGATCCCTAGCTTTAGAACTTCTCCCGCCACCGCATCGAGCGTTCTTTCCTCGTCTCGGGCGCAGATGGCGACGGATAAAACGGCCATTGAAATCTATCCGTTAACGCAGTACTTAAAAAAATCCCAAATCGTCTTGGCAACCACGCGCGCAGAACTGCCCGAGGCAACGCCCCGATGACGCGGCCGGTGCTCAATTTCAATTTCAACGATCTTGCCGCCTTGCCTGGCGATTTTAAAACACACCTCGGCGTGGATAAAAACGCTCCGGCCCTTAATTTCAATGTCACCAAGCGCCCGCCGGCGCAACAGGAACACGCTGTCTACATCGCGAATCCTGCGGCCCAAGACAAGACTAACTAGCGCATTGTAAACGCCGGCCTGCGCCGATCTCATCCATGAATCCCGCCGGTGAATCCGGCGGCCTAAAATTAAATCATGATCAACCGCGGCCGGCGCAAGTTTTACGAGTTCCTTTGGCGCAATCTGCCCATCGCCGGGAACAAAAAAAATCCATTCCTTGCGGGGTAAAACATAAACTTCTTTAAGCGTCTCTCCAAAGCCCTGATTTTGCCGATGATGAATAACTCTAATCCTAGAATCTTGCCGGGCCAATCCATCCGCGATTGCGGAGGTTCCGTCCGTGCTGCCGTCATCTATGACTAAAATTTCAAAATCGCCGCACATACGCTCGGCCGCTTCAATGCTCTCTTGAACCACTCCGGAGAGCGTTTCGCGCTCGTTAAAAGCCGGGATGCTGATGGACAAACTCGGAAGCGCTATCGGGGGTGGCGGATTTGAACCGCCGACCTCTCGGTCCCAAACCGAGCGCTCTACCAACTGAGCCAACCCCCGATACTATTTAGAATTTATGGCCTCCTGCGGCGCGGGCATCTCGATACGCGAACGCAATGAATGCTTGACCGTAGCGGGATCGGCGTACAGAACCTCTCCGCCAAAAGGAATTCCGACGCCGATTCTGCTGATTTTCAAATGGCCGAAACGCCGAAAAATCTCGCGGGCCAGGTAAAGGCTGGTCAGCTCGCCAGCCATATCCTGGTCCAACGCAAGGATGACCTCGCGAGGCGCGGGGCTCAAACCCAGGCGCGCCCATAACTCCTCAATCGTCAGACGCCGCGCGCTCTCGAGCAACTCTCGGTCCTCTCCTTGTTCTAGGCTTCCATGAAGAACATGATAAAGCCCGTTATAACTGCGGCTGGCCTCCAAGGCCTCGACATCCTGCGAATTCTCAGTAATGCACAGCAAACCGATGTCCCTTTGAGAATCAGCGCAAATGCGGCAACGTTGCGCCTCGGTAAAGTCCTGACAAAGTTCACATCGGCCCACCCTGCGGCGAGCTTCCTGCATGGCCTGCGTCAACGCCATAAAATGACGATCCTCCAAACTCACCAATCGTATCGCCATGCGCTGGCTTTGACGCGGCCCCACATGGCCAAAGGCCAAACGCAAGGATTGAGCCAAAGTATCGAGAGATTTCGGACGTCCCATTGACTACGCCTTATTTAGGCTCCTAAGATTTGATTCGTTTTATTTTACCGCCAAAAACCTTGGCCATGCGCTTGATGTCATCAGGAATTTCAACCGGAACGGGAACGGCGGAGGGCTTGGTCTGCGGTTGAGGCGCCGAGGGCCGCGCAAGACCTTTATTCAAAAAAGAATGGAGCGGAGCGGATCCAAAATGAGTCCGCCATAAAACCAAAATCTTTTCTTTGTTCTTTTCCATGCCTTCGACGTAAAAATCATTAGCCAGGATCAGGGCATGGCCGCCCCCTTCCCCGGGCTCGATCCCGGCCCCATCGAAATAAAGACCGTAACTTTCACGCCCAACCGCCTGCAAAAAATTTTGAAAGCGGACGGAATCGCTTAACGCCGTCGCCGATGGCTCTGAATTATGAGGCAATTCCGGCCGCGAATCCCTCGCCGAGGCGGGCTCCGGCGATGGGCCGGCATTAACCGGAACCGGTATCTCCGATTTTGCCGCGGGCGGCGCAGTAGCGGATGGGGCGCCAGAAGCGCCGCGAGTTCGACCCATCGGCTCGGTCGCCTCAGTCGCCACCGATCTCTGCGAAGGAACTACGGACGGCTTTCCCTTATTTTCCTCAGGCGGCCGCATAGCCACGCGGCCGGCGGGTTGCGCTGTCTCGCCGCTTGAATCTATCAACAAAAATCCTAAAAGCCCGACCTCGCAGGCCAAAATAGGATCGGGACTAAAACGCAATGATGATTGGATCTCGGTCACATGACGAGCCAAGAGATAAAGCCGGCGAGCCTGCGGCTGGGCGCCTGCGCCAAGGCTCTCGATGAGCCTGGCCGCTAAACGGCGATAAAGGCTTCCCAACAATTGCGATGGTGTATGGCCCCATTTCAACAGTTGATCCTGCACGATAATCCGCGCCTGCTCAAAATCACGATTGTCCGCCAGGGCTTCAATTAACCCCTCCACCGCCTTTTCCTCCACAAAACCTAAAAGTCGGGTAAGATCCTGCCGGCGAATCGTGCCGGAGGAGCCCCCCACCAGGCTCGCCATTTGCTCTAAAAGGCTCAACGCATCCCTTAAGCTTCCCCCGGCCGCGCGGGCTAATTCCTCAATCGCTTCCTCCTCCACGCCAATGCCTTCCTTTTGAATAATGCCGCTAAGATGGCCCTTAATCTCGATTATGCTCAAGGAACGAAAAGGAAAACTCTGTGTTCTTGAAATCACCGTGGCCGGCACTTTGGCAAGATTCGTCGTCGCTAAAATAAACAGCGCATGATCCGGCGGCTCCTCTAAAGTCTTAAGCATCGCGTTAAAAGACCCCGCCGAAAGCATGTGAACCTCGTCAATGATAAAAATCCGGTAACGCTCGCGCACGGGAGCAAGATTGATCGTGTCGAGAATCACCTCCCGGATATGCTCCACTTGCGTATGGCTCGCCGCGTCAATCTCGAGCACGTCGAGCGAGCGGCCCTCGGCAATCTCAAGGCAGGAAGCGCATTGCCCGCAGGGCTCCGCCTTAGAAACCTCAACTTTTACGCCCGATGCCGGCGCTTGCGAATCCCGATCGTCTCTGGGACGGCCCTGGAGGCGCGAAGCGCAATTTAAGGCCCGGGCCAAAATCCTGGCCATCGAGGTTTTCCCTGAACCTCGGGAGCCATAAAAACAATAGGCCGGATGAATGCGCCCCAAGGCCACTGCGTTGGACAATGCCTGGCTTGCCGCCTCCTGGCCCACCACATCGCGAAAGTAGGCTGGACGGTATTTTGCGCTTAAGGACCTGTGCCGATGAGTCATAACAAGAGCAGTTTAGCAGATAGGATTAACGAAAAATTTTCTTCAAGATGCCCCTCGCTTTTTCCCGCAGAGCTCTCCATGGCCCCTCCAATTCGTCAAGCAAATATTTCTTTGGCCTGATGACGGGATAAACAGAGGGGTTCTTAATCCGGCCCTTGATCTTAATATGCAAATAGGGATTGCCTTCTTCGTCGGAAAACGTGTCCGCCATGGGCCAACTGATCCGCTCGCGGGGAATATTAATGGCTGCGACCAGATTGATGCTGTCGCGGGGAAAATCCACGTTGCCGCTCACCTGCACGTTGCCAAGAGGCCCCTTGAGCGTCACCTTGTCCAAGCTCATCTTGCCGTCGTCAAAATAATAATCCCCCTGCATGACGTCCATAGGGATAGCGTTGAAATCCTGATTTTTGAATTTAAGAACTCTCCAGGAGTTAAGATTCTCCACGATTCGCAGAGGGTACACCAGAAACTGCATAAATGGCGCGAGTGAAACCAAATGGGAAATATTTTTAAGCGCTCCGTTTTCAAGATGCGTATGAATTTCTCCGCGGATTTTAGGGTTTGGAATATTCGAAACTCCGGTCAAATCAACCAGAGACGTCAATTCACGGCAAGACAGCAGGGGCGTGTCCGCGCGGCCGACCATGATGGCGCCCTTAATCGTTTTTGCGTCCCAACGATTCCCCCTGCGCTCCAGCTCAAAATTTTCCAGGCCCACATTAAGACGCTCGATGTTATTGGGCGCGCGCCTGATGCGCGCGCCTTCGATTCTGGCGTCTTTGAGCGCCAATTCCCAAAAGCCGGGGCCGCCATTGAGTTCCACAAGACCGGCCCGAACCATGCCGTCGGAAAATGGAAAAGGCGAAAGAATCGGAATCAACGGCGCGGCCATGGCCGCGTCAAAGGAAACCGAGGAAAAAAACAGCTCCCAATCCGGCTCCTGCCGCGATGGCTCTTCGTCCGGCTCAGGCCAATCCGGAAATTCCTCGTCGTCGGGCCCCGCGGCTTGATAGGTAGGCCGAATTAACAAAGCCCAATGCTCAATTTTTCCCTCCTGCCCTTTATATGTAGTCCAGGTCATGCCACCCTCAGTCCGATAAACCGGCCGCGCCCCGGAAGCATGCGCGGCAAAATCGACATCCTTCCAGCGCACGTCGAATGCCGCTTTAAATGGAAACATTTCTGGCTTGCGCGCGTAATTTCCCCAAATAAACCTCAGATTGTCCGCGTCCACATTGACTCCAATGCTTTTGGTGGAGGCCTTAAAATCAAACGAAAGATCGAGTTCCATCATCCCGTCCGCTTGGACCGGAGCGCTGGCCAGCGTAAAACGATAATCGCTAAAATTCATCTTCACCTTGGCCCTGTGCGTGCCCGACCCAAAAATGGCCGCCCTGGCGCCGGCCGTCAAACTCCAGGAACTCGTTTTCACCTCGAAATCCGCCGTGTCAAATTTAAGTCTATTTAATTGCCCGCCCATGGGATTAATCCTGGACTTAAAACTCGCGTTCAAAACGCCGGACCCAATCCATTTCATCCAAACATCATTGCGTCTCGACGCAATCTTAGCCGGAAACTTGTCCATTGACGCCGGTCCCTGATCTTGGTCGGACGGCCCCGTCAATTGAGCCGTCAAAGAGCCCGAAACGGCAAAAGAATTCTTCAAAGAAAGATTTCGGGCCGCGAAATTAATATTCCACAAATGAGCCGACGGCAAACTGCCCGAGTCATCTTCAATCACGAAATCGCTGTTTGTAATTTCGATATTGTCCAAATCAAAATCAACCGGCAAAGACTCGGCGGCCATTCCAATGGAAAACACCCTGGGCTCTTGATGATGAGCCGTCAGACTGCCCACGTTCCATCGGCCTGTCCGGCCGCGTTTCAAGGAAATTTTAGCGCCATAAATTTTCAACTCGTCAGCTCGAACCTTTCCGGCCAATAACTCAAAAAGATTTGGATTGATGTTAAACCGTCCGACCTCGGCAAAAACTCCTTCCCGAAAGCTCGGATACTCGGAAATTTTTACCTGACTCAAATCAATCCCGCTCCACAAGCTCACCTTAGCCTCGCCTACAATAATCTGACGGTGAAATTTTTCGGCCAGTTCGCCGCATACCCAGGCCACGACAGTGTCCACGCCAATGAAATACTTAAACGCCAACGGAACAGCGGCCGAGGCGATCATCAGAGCTACGAACAACGATAAAAAAAAGACGCGGATGAGCCGGCGCAACGCTCGCCGGATTTTTCCTGGCAACGAAATTTTTTTGGCCGACATAATTCTAAAAAAAATATATCTGGTAGATATTCTAGGAAAGTCTGGCTTCGCGGATATTGACGGGATTCAAGCCCCTGAGGGATGCTCCGGCGGCAAGTTTCAACAACGCCTGACTGCGCGGGTCGCGCGTGCGCCGGGCAAGATTGGCGGGGGGGGGGGTTTTGCCCCCCCCCCCGGGGGAAACACCCCCCCCCCCCCCGGCCCCCACCATTAAACACAACACCA
>CAYHKQ010000005.1:17255-45267 GCA_964357255.1 uncultured Elusimicrobia bacterium | reverse complement strand
TTACCCATAAAAATTTTCCCCCCAAATCAATCAAAATAAATTTAAGGGCGTTTTGGAATATAGGATTTTTGCCCCCCCCCCCCCTGTCAAGGGCGAAACCCACAGTTCGAGCAATCGAAAATAGTTTCTCCTTGGAAAATCAAATTTAAAGCCAATGAACGTCATCTCCCCCTTGTGGACAATCGTATCACGCTAACACGAGGCCAGAAAAACAACCGCCCAGCATTTTTATTACGAAACGATTTACGTTCGGTATCGTCTTTTAAGGAGGACGGGGATTGGGTTTGACCACATCCGCGCCTCTTTCTTCGAGCCACCGATGGGCTTCCATGGCGGCCATGCAACCGAAGGCCGCGGCGGTCACGGCTTGGCGATAGTGCCGGTCCACGCAATCGCCCGCGGCAAAAACCCCGGGCACGCTCGTTTTAACCCAGCTATTTGGCTCAACGCGTATGTAGCCTTGTTCGTCCATAGGCAACTGGCTGGCAAATACCTTGGTGGACGGCTCATGCCCGATGGCAATGAAAAGCCCTTGGCAGGAAAAATCGCGGGAGGCTCCGGTTTTAAGATTTTTCAATCGCACGCCGCTCACCGCATCTTCGCCGAGAACTTCTTCCACCGCCGAATCCCAAATAAAATTGATTTTTAGATTAGCTTTAGCCTTGCTTTCCATAGCGGGACCAGCCCGAAGCCTATCGCGGCGATGGACAACGCTAACCCTTGAGGCAAAGTTGGTCAAAAACGTGGCTTCCTCGATCGCCGTATCCCCGCCACCCACCACGACCAACTCCTTTCCTTTGAAAAAAAATCCGTCGCAAACCGCGCAGGCGGATACCCCCTTGCCCCTAAGACGGGTTTCCGAGGGCATGCCAAGCCATTTGGCGTTAGCGCCAGTGGCCACGATCACAGACTTCGCTTGAATTTCTTTGCCGTCCGAAAGCCGCAGACGTCTGGGAAAAGATCCAAAATCGCAACGTTCCACTTGGTCGTTGACGAAGCGCGCCCCCAAACGCGCGCACTGCTTTCTCGTAATTTCCATTAAATCCATGCCGGCAATCGGTTGTTCATGGCCGGGAAAATTTTCCACATCGGAGGTCAGCATCAATTGCCCGCCTGGCAGAAGGCCCCCGACAATCAGAGGTTCAAGATTGGCGCGCGCCGCGTAAATGCCCGCGGTCAGGCCAGCGGCGCCGCTACCGATAATAAGACAATGTTCCATATTTCTCATTCGCCGTTCGTCAAGCCCAGCGTTGGTTCTTCGTACTCAGGCATCCCCAAGAGATCCGGGTAATCGGTAAAAATCGCGTCCACCCGCCGCGCCGCAAGCCCATCCCAGGTCGCGCGCGCGTTAACCGTATAAACCAAAACATGAAACCCCCGCTGATGGGCTCGCTGGATAAGACTGCGGCTGGCCTGAGCGGCGGACACGACCAAAGCGTCGCAACGAATATCGCGCATTTGCTTCATCGCGGTCTTGAGACTGGTTAACCCCAGCAGATAGCCCAAATACATCTCGGCGCACAGCGCCCTGACTTGGACCAAGCACTTAAAATCAAAGCTCGAAATATACGACATGCCGTTATAACCCTTCCTCTCTAAAAGACTGAGGACCTTTTCCTCAATAGCGGGGTAGGCCTCGGAGGAAGCCTTGATCTCGACATTGACCACGGCCCGGCGCGCGACCAGGGTCAGAACTTGATCCAAGGTCGGCACGCGCTCCCTGGGATACCCGCGGTCAAAAGGCTCCTTGACCGAAACTTTGGAAATCTCCTCAAGAGTCAGATTATTAATTTTCTTGTTCACGCCGCCAAAGCGCTTGAGATTATCGTCGTGAATCACCACCACTTGACCATCCTTGGTCTGATGAACATCCAATTCGATAAACCGCGCCCCCATATCAAGGGCCAGCTTGAAAGCGGCCAGTGTATTTTCCGGGGCGTAGCCGGAGGCTCCGCGATGCGCGATCAAGAAGGGCTTCTGGTCGGTCTTAAAAAATGAAAACGCCATAAAAAAATACGGGGCCTTTTGAACTTTTCTTCTTCATGACGCCGCCTCTAGGAATTTACGAAAATCGCGTTCTTCAAAATCATAGCTCGTCAGATCTTCGCGTCCCGTGGCAGGGCCGTGATAATCCGAGCCGCAGGTAATAAAAAGTCCAAACTTGCGAGCCCAAGAAAGATAATCCCGAATTTGCTGATTGTTATGCATTGGATGATACGACTCGATGCCGAGCAATCCCAGCGCCACGAGTGAAGATAGCTTTTTCTCATCAATCCTGGCAATTCCAGGATGCGCCAGGACCGCGACTCCGCCGGCCTCGACGATAGAGCGTATGGCCAATTCCGGATCAGGGCCAAGAGGCGCCGTATAGGCCGGCTTGCCCTTTAACAAAAAACGATGGAAGGCTTCGCTCCGTGACTGCACCACGCCCAGGGCCCCGAGCGCGTCAGCCACATGAGGCCGCCCGATGGATTCCCTAGCATGCGCCTCGACGTCGCTCATCGAAATGCCAATACCAAGGGCCGTCAATTTATCCACCATGGCTTGGGCACGGCGGCGGCGCGCTTGGCGAAAACCTAAAAGTTTTTGTTGAAAATCCGGCGACGCCGTCAATGAGGGGCCATAACCGAGAATATGCAAGGTTTCCATCGCCTCGTTGGTATTAATCTCGACGCCCGCGAGAATCTTAAGGGCGATCGCGGCTTGCCACGATGGCTCCACGTGCGATCGCATCGTATCATGATCCGTAATAGCGGCCACTTCCAGATTCGCATTTTTAAGTGAAGCCGCCAGCTCACGAACGGACAACGTCCCGTCCGACCAATCCGTATGAAGATGAAAATCAAGCCGCATGAAAAAAACTACTGCGCGTCCACAATCAGTCGGCCATGAGCGCGGCCGCGCTCGGTTTTCATATCGAAAAGATAAACGCCGCTCGCCACCTCCCGGCCGGCGTCATTTTTGCCGTCCCAGCTGGCGCCCTCCATCTCGCGAATCATAGCGCCGGACAAATCATAAATTTGAAGACGCGGGCTCGATCCCATCAGGCTGTCGGGAATGCTAAAAGTGACTCTCGATGAGCCGTCCGGACGAAACAGAGTGGGAAAAGCAATAGACCGAATGCTTGCGTCAAAATCCGACAATGTCCCATAGCGCGCAAGCCTGAGCGTCTTGACGAGATTAATACGCCCGTAACCAAAGAAATCATCCCGACCGGGATCTCCAAAATCATCAGCGCCCCGATAAAGAATGTCTTGAACCTGACCCGTCGTAGCCGTAGGCAAAATGGCCCACACCAAAGCCGCGGCCCCTGCCGCCTGAGGAGCGGCGAATGAGGTTCCGTCATCGCTGGAATTGCCAAAACCGCCGCCCTTGGCCGCCCCCAAAATATCCGTGCCCGGAGCCATCAGATCTACGCCGAAGCCATAACTGGAAAACGCGGCCAAAGCGTCCTTGTTGTTCATAGCGCCCACCCCGATGACGCCCGAATAATCAGAAGGAATTACGGGTACGGAATTGCCGCAATTGCCCTTGGCCGCAATGACCAGAACGCCGTTATCTAACGCTTTTTTAATAGCGTCTTTTTCCGCCGCTTCCTCGGCACAAGCGGAAGCGCAGGCATTGGACGCAGGGCAACCCAATGACATATTAATAACCATCCGCCCGGTATAGGAAGGGTATCTCGTCGAAAGCCAAACAGCGTATCCGATGGCGGCCACGATATCGGCGCTGTTCGCTGAACCGCAATCCGCGTTGGAAAAAATTTTAAGAGGCAAAATTTTCGACTCCCAGCTCACGCCGGCCACGCCGGCGCCGTTATCGGTCCTGGCCGCCGCTACTGAAGCGACCAGGGTTCCATGTCCCAAACAATCCGAGGGGACCGGGTCATTGTCAGGAAAATCCCACCCTTGAATATCGTCAATTTTGCCATTGCCGTCATTGTCAACGCCGTCGGAAAGGTCTACAGGATTGGTCCAAATCTTGCTCGAAGTCGAACTCAAGTCTATATTCGTGGCGTCCACGCCGGTGTCAATAATCGCAATGGTCGTAGGGTTCGATGAGCCCGTTTCAAAATCCCATCCACCGAACGCTTGAATACGATCCAAATGCCATTGGCTGATCAACAATGGGTCGTTGGGAAGACGGCCCATGGGATAACGAATTTCGTTTGCCGACGCGTCCGCTACTTCGGGACTCAATTTTAACAGACCCAACATCTCCTCCACCGCGTGTCCCTCGGGCAATCTCCAATGATCCCACTCCACGTTGCCGAGAGAACAATGCCTGTTCAACACGAAGGCCGTCCCCGGAACTTGCCAGGAATCAGAAGAAGGGTGGACCTTCCATTTGATTAAAACTTCCCCGGGAACGTAGTCCGCCCAGAGAAAGCGAGGCATAAAAAGCGAGACGTGAAGCGTAAAAAAGAAAAAAAATACGGCGGCGGTCTTTCGCCTCCCGCCTCCCGCCTCCCGCCTCCCGCTATTCATTCCAAGATAATCTTATATTCTTCCCAAAGCAAATTAGCTTCTTCCTGAATCGTCAGCTGGCCGGGGCGCCCTCGGATCGCGGCTTCAAAACGCTCCAAATGCTCCCTCAAATAACGGGCAGGACCCGGGGCAAGATGTACGCGGGCCGCGCTGACCGCGCGGCCTTTAAGTAAATTATTAAACTCCCGGATCACCTTCAGAAACAAAGTCTCCTTGGAAAGCACCCGCCCGGAGCCCTGGCACGCCTCGCAGGATTCGGTCAAAAAAACCAGATTCGATTCCCTCTTTCTCTCTCGCGTCATCTCAACCAAGCCAAGCTTGGTGATCGGATGAATTTTAACCTTGGCGCGATCATGGCGCAGGGCGTCACCAAAGGCGTCCAAAACTTTTTTCCGACTCTCCTGGCGGCGCATATCAATAAAATCCACCACAATAATTCCGCCAATATTGCGAATTCTTAATTGCCGCGCCACCTCCTGCGCCGCCTCGATATTAGTCAAAGTCACCGTTTCCTCTTGAGTGGTGGCGCCGACAAATCGCGCCGTATTGACATCAATCATCGTGATGGACTCGGATTCCTGAACAATAATCACGCCCCCGGATTTCAAGGGAATATGGGTGCGGCGCATTTTGGACAGTTCCGCTTCAACCCCGAAAGCGGTAAAAATAGGGGCAGGTTTATCGTAAAGCGCGATCCGATTCTTCAAATGAGGAGCCACCTCGGCGATAAAATCGCCCAGCTCCCGGTAAACCTCAACCGAATCCACCAAGTAGACGCTGACATCGTCGGATAGAATATCCCGGGCCACTTGAAGCGGTAGCGGGGGCTCTCGGTGCAGTAGACGCGGACCGTTGACATGCTCAAATTTTTTGTTGACGCCCTCCCACTTGCGAACAAGGTAATGAATCTCGCCACGCAAATCATCGGCCGAAACGCCCTCAGCCTCGGTGCGCACAATCGCCCCCATGGAATTGGACAAAATCGAGCCGACCATTTCAGTAAGGCGGCTCCTTTCTTGATCGTCCTCCAAAAACTTGGACACGTGAACTTGGCGCTGAGTCGGCGTCAAAATCACATAACGGCCCGGCAGGCCGATATTCATCGTAATTTTCATGCCCTTGTTGCCAATAGTATCCTTGATGACCTGCACCATGACCCTTTGGTCTTTCTTTAAAATCTGGTCAATTTTTTTGCCGTGATCCTGATGCAAAATGTCGGTGACATAAAGATAGGCGTTTTTCTCAAAACCGATATTAATAAAGGCGGCATCCATTCCAGGCAACACATTGGCGACCACGCCGGAGTAAACGTTGCCGACTAAAAATTGCGTCGAAACCGAATGGCGTTCCCAAAAAAATTCTGCCAGCCTCCCATCCTCAATCAACGCAATCCGAATCTCCTCGGGCTCGCAGTTAGCGATTATTTCAATTTTAGGCATAACAAACCTCCAAAAAATTCCGTGAAACGATAAAAAAAATCGGGCTCATAAATAACGAACCTTGCCGCTCGGGGTCTCGAGCCCCAGGGCCACGCGGCTGATTCTAATGTCCGTCTTAGCCGCCTCGGGGGTCAAGCCAAGCCCGGCCTCTAAAACTTTTTCCGGCTTGAGATTTTTATGAGGCGCAAATCGAAGCTCCAAACGCACGCCCCAGAAGGGCGCCCCGGTTTGAGATTTGGCGGTAATCGTCAAGCGCCTGACAATTTCGGCCAGATTAACCATGTCCACCTTCTGGCCGGACTTTTCTTTTCGCACGACGGCTGAAATCTCGCCCGCCGAGAGCTTCTTAAACCACGCCTGAAACTGTTCCCAGTCAATGGCCGGCGCGCCATCGGCGGCTTCAAGCCAGTATTCGGCCACATTGGCGCTGTCCTCGAGACTGGGAAAATGAAGAGGGATACGGCGGATATCTCCCACCTCGTATCCAGCCGGCATCACCCCGGCCAGACGGGCCCGAATTTCTTCAATCTCCATAAACCCGTTCAAAATCAAATCGAAAAATTCAGCCTTGGAACACCATCCCACGCTCACGGCCGTGCCGAAGCTCATTTTAAGCCTGGGCTTGCGCTCACCGCCAAATGCGGCCGGCAAGCCGGCCAACAAAACCGCGCTCTTAAAGATTTGTATCTGCTCGAGATGCGACACGAAACGGGACCATCCCCCTCGGGAAACCCGCACCCTGTAAGCGCCAAGTCGCGACGAAGAAAAAGAAAATCCGCGATCAGTTCGCGAGCTAAAAATTCCGGCTAAAAACCTCTGGTCTTCGCTGGAGCGATAAGCCATCAACGGCAGGGGTCCCGATGGCGCAGGCCCCGTTAAACCGAATGGGCGGCGGTTTAAATCACCGCCGAGCGCCCCCTTCGCCCACGCCACAACTCTTAGGGCGGCGCCGGCCGCGTCAACGCCGTCTTGCGCGGAACAGGCAAAAATCGGCCGTTCCCGAGCGACGGCCATACGGCGGACCTCCTGCCCCTGCGGCGAGCTATCCGCAACCGCGTCCATCACATAAGCGTCAAACGCATCCAGCGGCAACTTGCTCTCCAGGGAAAACCAGGGCTTGCGTCCTGTCAAGGATTCAACGGCCGCGATAAAATCACCTGCGGCTGGAAAAATTCTTTCAACAAAAACGCCTTCCCGGCTGAGCCCGGAGTAAACACCCAATAGCAAGGGGTCGTTCATAGCCCGCTCATAAGGCTGACTCCAAATTAGCGCAAGGCGTAAGGGCGCGGGCGTATTCCCGACGGCCGGAGTAGCCGGCGCGGTAGAACCGATCTCCCAGCCCGCATAATGGCTCGGCCGCTGGGAAAGGGCTGCCGCCTTTTCCAAAATGGCTTCAGAAAAATGCGGGGTCAAAAGGTTCAAATTGATCCCTGCTTAACGGTACACATAAAATCCTCTGGAAATGGACAAAAGAAGGCCTATCTCCACGCAATTCATAACCAATCGAGAGCCTCCGTAAGAAATAAACGGCAGTCCAATGCCCAAAATAGGAAACATTCCGAGGACATAGGCGATGTTAATGGAGACCTCTCCAAGCCACAGGCCCAAAAGTCCCAAGGCCACAAGCCGTCCCCACTCCGCGCGAGCGAGCTCGACAAAATACGATAACCTCCAAAAAAGAATGCCCAGAAGCGCTAGGGCCATAAGCGCCCCTACCAAACCCCCTTCCTCGCACAAAGCGGCAAAGGCAAAATCCGTATGCCGCTCCGGCAAAAACCCAAGAGATGTCTGACTGCCCAACAGAAGTCCCTTGCCCATAAATCCGCCTGAGCCGATGGCGATCTTCGACTGAGTGATATTGTAACCTGAGCCGAACGGATCCGCCTTGGGAAACAAAAAACTGACCATGCGATTGCGTTGATACGCTTTAAGGGCCTTCCAGCCGACCCAGCCAGATCCGCTAGCTCCAATAAGCACAACGGACACAAACGCGGCCCAAGGCCAGGTCGTTGACGGCGAAAGCAAAAAGATTCCCTTCAAAAATTTATAGAGGATGGCGCTGGCGACAATAAAAAGAGCGCTCCACCCGCACCATTTGGCCAAGGTCGCGCCGGGCCCAAAACCAAAATAAATTAATTTTGAGGCGATCTTTCCCGCCTCGGGAGTTCCTAATCCCGCCACGATGTGCGACAGAAGCATGACAAAGGAAATCACCCCGAAAATTCCTAAAGCCGCCATGCTACCGGGAGCCAATAAATCAAGCCCCCAAAAATAAATCAGCAGGATAAATCCAAAAGTTATCGCGCTGGAAAGGTCGTTCTGCGCCAAAATGAGCGCCATGGGAATGGCTCCGGCCGCCAGCAACCCCAGGCGCCGTGGCCAGGTAATCAAAGGGTCGAGCTCTCGATAACGCACGGCCAGAAAAGAAAAAAAAAGTATGAAGGCGAATTTGGCCAGCTCGCTGGGCTGAAATTGAATGGGACCAAAAATAAACCAGGAACGCGAGCCATGAATCGTGCGGCCTAAAAAAAGCACCATCGCCAGCAAAACAAGTGAACCGGCATACAAGAACGGGCTTAACTCCTCGACAAAAGTCGCGGGCAAAAGAACAAAAATTAGGCCCAAGCCCAAACCTGTGACCACTGCAATTAAATGTTTCGACCAAAGGCTCTCAAAACGAGGCGTGCCGTGAAGCGCCGCATAAACCAAAACCGTTCCCATGGCCAGCAATAGGGCGCCCGTGGCCAAAACAGACACGTCTATGCCGAAAAGCCTGTACAGCAACGGCGCGCGTCCCTCGGTGCGGCCGACAAGAATGGGATTGATAAACTCGCGGTTCTTCATTAGGAGTTCCCGAAAATTTCGCGACGCAAAATTTTCATCCTGCCCTCTTCTCCTCTTCCATTTCGCGCAGGTATTCTTCCAGGACGAGGCGCGCCACGGGGACGGCGGCGGCTCCTCCATGGCCCCCCTGCTCAATAATAACGGCAAGCGCAATGCGCGCCCGGCCGGTATCATCCCTTAAATAGCAGGCGAACAGGGCATGATCATTTCCGTGAGGATTCTGAGCCGTGCCTGTTTTTCCATAAATTCGAGCTCCTGAAATTCTGGCTCCCGTAGCCGTGCCCTCCTCGACCACCCGACGCAGGCCCTCCTCCACCAAATTCCACGTGCCGTCGGAAACCGCCGGCGCTTTCTTCAGAATCTTGCCACGGCTCGCCCCCGTCCACACTACCTCCCCGGTCGCCGCATTGGCAACAGAGTCCACCATGTAGAGCTCCGGCAAAATCCCGCGATTGGCAACCATGGCATAAAGGGCCGCTAGTTGCACGGCGGTCGCCAAGACCTCCCCCTGCCCAATCGAAAGATTGCAGGTGTCCCCTGAATACCAGCCCTCCTTTTTCTTTCTTTCTTTCCAGTCCGGAGTAGGAATAAACCCGCTCTTTGCCCACTCGGGAAAATCGCGAATCGCCATGGCGCTGCCTAAGGTAGAATTCAAAGCCCAAAAGCCGATGGTCTCGCCGCCGGCAAAAAGTCCGGCGTTGTAAAAATACACATCGCAAGAATGGGTCAGGCCTCTGAGAAAGTCCACAGCGCCATGCCCCTCTTTTTTCCAGCACTTAAACGCCCTGTTCGGCAGAACAAATTTTCCATTGCAATGGAACTTTTTTGTGGGATCAAGGCCTTTTTCCAGAGCCGCGATCGAGGTAATAACCTTAAACACGCTCCCCGGCGGATACAGACCCGTTACGGCCCGTGAAAATTCAACGCCCAAAACTTCCGTCATGGTCGAGGTTAAACTGACATAGCTATTAGGATCAAAACCCGGCGTTGAGGTGAGCACCAGCACGCGCCCCGTCTCCGGTTCAAAGCCGACCACCGATCCCACTCCGGTGGGACTTTTCATAAGCGCCTGATGGGCCGCTTCAATCAAACGCCGGTCTACGCTGAGGCGAATCGTGTTGCCCGGATAAGGATCCTGAACCAAACGTAATCCTGGGTTCACGCCGCGAGGCTGGGCCTCGCCGGCGCCGGTTCCGATCGGACGCCCGCGCGCATCCACCTCGACTAAAACGGCCCCGTCCGAACCGCGCAAATAATCCTCAAACTTTTTTTCAAGACCAAAACTGCCGAGCCACGAATCTAAGCGGTAGCCCTTGGACTTGAGTCTCTCGTAATCTTGATACGACTGAATGCGGGATAAATATCCCACGACATGAGAAAAAGCTTTTTCCAATGGATAATATCTTAAAGATTCTGAAGCCAGAAAAAATTCAGGATATCGTTCCTGTTGCTCAAAAAACCTAAACGCATACTCCGGAGCAATCTGCCGGGCCACGGGACGGGTTCGACCCAATGCCCGAACCTGCCCAATTTCCAACTCAAGCTTGGTCTTGGGGATTCCCAAAATTCGAGCCATTTTCTCCAAGCGCTGTTCGGAACGGTCCACGACCAGCAGGGGGTTGTAATAGAGATTGAAAACGCCGATGTTGTTGGCCAAGGGTTCGCCGCGTCGGTCAAGAACCAGGCCCCTCGGCGCCTGACGGTAAAAAATCTGAAAACGGTTGCGTTGCGCCAGCAGTTGATAGTAGGAGCTAAAAATAATCTGAAGCGACAGCAAACGCAGAACAAAAACGCCGAAGACCGCCAGGACCAGAAGCCTGAGCCAGCCTGCTTTTTCGGCCAAAGGATTCATTGGAATGCCTCGTGCCGCGAAGAATTTCTGGGCTGTAAAATCCAGGCCATTAGCCTTAACATCCAAGGCCCCAGGGCGATCTGCGCGGCCAAGGAAAAAACTCGAGTCCAGGTCAGCATGCTTGAGAATGCGGGTAACGCAACATTAAACACAAGGCTCAATATCTTGGCCAAAACAAGTCCCAACGCCAAGGCGAAGGCCGTGGCCACGGCTCCCATGGCCGGATTATCCGCGTCGGCGCGCTCGTAAAACAATTTACCGGCAACCCAGCCAACCCAAAGATACACGATTGAGGAAAGTCCAATCGCGCCGTTGCTGGATATAAAATAAACATCCTCCAGAAAACCGGTCAGGGCTCCCCACCACGACGCTTTAGCGGGGCCCAACAGAAGACCGACGAGAGCGCTGGCCTGAAGAGCCAATAGAGGAACGAAGTAATAAACCATGCGTGCGCCGACCAAGGAATAAAGGACTTCTAAAATGACCAGCCCTAAGGCCGCGAACAACATTCTAATCATCGTGATTTCTCGCTTCGCTCGAAAAAATAACCGCCTTTTTCATTTGTTCTGCGAGATTTCCTGGGGCCCCAACGCCAAAAGATGGTCCAGCCTGGCTAGGTCAAAATAAGCCCGCACGTAGGCTCGGGAAAAAAGCTGAGCGGCCCCCGCGGGTTCGACCTCAACGACCTCGCCCACAAGAATGCCAGCGGGCGCCACGGCGCTCAGACGCGATGTTTTCAAGCGGTCTCCCGCCTTAATTTTGGACTCCTTCGGAAGATATTCAAGACTCAACCTATCCGGTCTTCCCAGGCCCCTGAGAAGCCCTGTTTCCCCGGTCCCTTCTACGCTCACCGAGAGCGCGTAGCGCGGGCTCGTCACTAAATCAAAACACGGTCGTGACGACAAATCCGAGGCGGTTGCGTTTCGCCCCGCCAGCACAAATGTTTCCAGGCGCGGAATAAATTGAACAACCGCCAAGTGAGATGTTGAGGAAAGTCCGATAGGCTCGGTGCATATCCGTGACGCCCATTCCTCCTGACCCAGTCCGCGATGAACCACTCTGAGAGGCCAAATCAGACGCCGGGGCAAATCCATGCCGGAAGCCGCCATCTCTGATTCTCTGCCAAGAGAGTCTTGAAAATCCAGCTCCTCTTGCGCCGTGGACTCCTCAAAAGACTCCAGTCTTTGGGCAAAATTTTTGACTTCCTCTTGATCCATGTAAGCCCGTGCCGCCAGCAGTCTGCTCCATGACTCGCCAAGATAGCCGCTGTAACGACACGCCTGCGCCAAAGATTCCGCGCCTGGATGGATGAGGTAATAAACGACGGCGCGGCACGCCGTCACCGCCGGACCCAACGGAACACCGGCAAACGCTAAAAATAAAACGGTGAGAACTACAGGCCTCGTAAAATCTTTTTTCATTGGGCTACAAGCCCTCCGGCCGGCTCGGCCGATCGCGCAAAATAAACAGGCGTTTCCTATTTAGCTACGAACGCCCGCTTTCGAACAGAATCAAATCGCTCCAGCTCTTCAAGAAACTTTCCGGTGCCAAGCACCACGCAATCTAGCGGTTCCGGCGTCATATGAACGGGAAGGTCGGTCTCCCTGGAAACAAGTTCCGGAATTCCCCTCAGAAGCGATCCCCCTCCGGCCAACACCAAGCCGCGATCCACCAAGTCAGCCGCGAGCTCGGCCGGCGTCTCCTCTAAGGCGCTTTTAATGGTGTCCACGATAGTCTTGACGGTCGCAAGCAACGCTTGGCGAACCTCTTCGGAGGTAATCGTGATGGTCCTGGGCAGTCCGGTCACCTGATCGCGCCCCTTAACCTCCATCGTTTTCTCCTCGCCCAGCGGAAAAACGGAACCTGTTTGAATTTTCACATCCTCGGCTGTCGTCTCACCAATAAGTAAATTGTAGCGCTTGCGAAAATACTGAATAATCGCCTCGTCCATTTCGTCGCCGGCAACGTCAATGGATTTTGACACCACCATGCCTCCCATCGAAATAATGGCCACCTCGGTGGTCCCGCCGCCAATGTCCACGATCATGTTAGCCGATGGATCTTCGATAGGAAGATCAGCGCCTATGGCCGCAGCCATGGGCTCTTCAATCAAATAAACCTCGCGAGCCCCGGCCTGGACCGCTGAATCGCGAACGGCGCGGCGCTCCACCTCTGTGATGCCCGATGGAATTCCAATGACGACTCGCGGATGTAGAAGGCTTTTACGGTTATGAACCCGCCGAATGAAATGCCGGATCATAGCCTGGGTCAACTCAAAATCGGCGATGACCCCGTTTCTTAAAGGACGTATGGCAACGATGTTGGCCGGCGTCTTTCCCAACATTCTTTTAGCTTCAGTGCCGATCGCAAGAACCTGCTTAGTGCTTCGTTCGATGGCCACGACAGAAGGCTCTCTAAGAACAATGCCCTGGTTTTTAACATAAACCAAGGTATTGGCTGTGCCCAAATCAATGCCCATGTCGTTGGAAAAAAGACCTAAAAAAAAATCAAACATGGGAGAAAAAAAAGACGCAAACCCAAAAGCTCGCCACAAATCACATTCTACGTTTTAACGGACCTAAGCAACCAGCTCGACGCGACTCAATGCCGCCTGGTCCGACAAGCGCGGCGGCAAGCCTATCACCCTGACAACGCCGCCCTGGCGCGCCTGATAACGCGGCAGAATGATCTGCAAAAGCTTCTTATCAACCTCAAATCCATTGGGCGCAAGCCACCGGCTGACTTCTCGAGTCCGCCGCAAGGGATCCTCGATTGACTTAAGACGCGAGACAAGCCGATCGGTGTAAGCCTTGAGTTCCTTGGCGCGCGCAGTGGTGGTCGTAATTTTTTCGTGATGAAGCAAGTGCGTGGCCAAAGAACGCAACATGCTTCTGCGATGAGCTTGGCGCACTCCTAGCTTACGTCTGGCATGCGTTTTAATCATCAGATATCTCCATTAGCCCTTGCAACGTTCACTTTATCTATTGAATCTTCATCCCAAAGACAAGGCCCAACACCTTAATCTTCTCACGAACTTCCACCAAGGATTTATCCCCAAAATTCTTATAAGCCTTCAATTCCTCTTCCGGCTTACGGACTAAATCCCTAATTGTTTTGATGTGGGCAACCTTAAGGCAATTAAGCGTTCGTTGCGCCAGTTCCAAAGTTTCAATAGACTGATTAAGCGACTCTTGAACCTTGGGGTCTTTTAAGACCTGATCATAATCCGCTGCGTTGGTTTTTCCGATTTCCTCGGTAACATCATGAACGGCGGTGCCATCCATAACCAAGGCCTTTTTTGACGCGACATCCGGGGAAACCGCTTCAAGCAACGTTTCGCTCAGGTTCGAAAGAATTTTAAGGCTCTTCGATAACGCTTCGGTCGGGGTAAGTGAACCGTCGGTCCAGACGTCAAGAACCAGCTTGTCATAGTCTGTAATATGACCCACCCGGGCGTTTTCCACGTCATAATTTATCTTAATGACGGGAGAAAACAGGGCGTCCATCGCGATAAATCCCCCAACCCGGCCTTCGCGGCGATTCTGTTCGCTCGGAAGATAACCGCGCCCGCGCCCAATCTCCAATTCCATATCCAATTTGGCCCCCGGCTCCAATGTGGCGATAACGAGGTCTTTGTTCAACACCTCAATGTTCGGTGTTGAACGAATTTGTCCAGCCTTGACCAGGCCCGGTTTATCGGCTTCGAGAAAAAGGGTTTCCGGTCCTTCCGAAAAAAGCTTAAGTCTAAGTTTTTTAAGATTGAGCACCAGATGAAGCACGTCTTCTTTAACGCCGCGCAGAGCGCTAAATTCGTGGCGAGCGCCCGCGATCTTAACGGCCGTCACCGCCGCGCCATCAAGACTGGACAAAAGAATTCTCCGAAGAGAATTGCCCACCGTGTGGCCCCACCCCCGCTCCAAAGGCTCAGCCACAAAACGGCCATAATTAGCCGTCAGGCTTTCTTTCTCAAAATTAATCTTACTCGGAAACACTAAATCACGATTTGTTAATACCTCTGTTTCTGACATCGAACCTCCATTTATTAATATAGGGTTAAAAGGTTCAAAGCCCTTTGACCCTTTGACCCTTCTGAACCTTTCTTCATGCTATCGCCGGGTGTAAAACTCTACGATATACTGGCTATTCACCGGAAATGATATCTCCGCCATTTCGGGCATACGAACGACTTGCCCCTTTTTCTCTTGGGCATCCCACTCTATCCAATGGGGAGGCACGGATCCCCGCCGCTCAAATCCCTGGCGGGAAAGCTGGACAAAAAAGTTTTCTTTCACGGATTGATCAAGCTCAAGGCGATCCCCGGTCCGAACTTGATAAGACGGCAAGTTCACTCGCCGGCCATTGACCCTTAGATGTCCATGCCCGACCAATTGGCGCGCAAATTTAGGGCTCGACGCTATGCCCAGGCGCTTGACGACATTGTCCAGGCGAAGCTCGATAATCTTTAGCATGTTATCGCCGGTTTGTCCCGACATTTGCTTGGCCAAAGAATAATAACGCCTCATCTGGGCCTCGCTGATGCCCACCATCCTCTTGAGGCGTTGCTTTTCCCTCAAGCGAACCCTGTAATTCGTGACTTTTTTTCTGGTTCTCGCTTTTCCGGAAAGGCCAGGGGGATAAGCCCGGCGCTCAAAAACGCATTTACTAAAGCATTTCTCGCCTTTGATGAATAATTTAATTCCCTCGCGACGGCAAAGTTTGCACACCGCGCCACAGGATCTAGCCATAAAACACCTCCGGAAAACGCAGGGTCATTTGATCTTTCTTCCCGGCCTTTTGACCCTTTTGAACTTTTAACCCTTTTGACCCTTTCATACTCGCCTCGCCTTTGGCGGACGGCATCCGTTATGCGGCAACGGCGTCACATCCTTGATGGAAAGAATTTTAAGCCCGGCCGTCTGCAGAGTGCGGATGGCCACCTCGCGCCCCGGACCGGGTCCCTTGATAAAAATGGACACGTTGCGAATACCCAGCTCCAACGCTTTTTTCGCAACACGGTCGGAGGTAATTTGAGCGGCATAAGGGGTCCCCTTCTTCGTTCCCTTAAAACCACAGGCGCCGGCGCTGCATGAAACAATGACATTTCCTCTCTCGTCCGCAATCGAAACGATCGTATTGTTGAACGACGAATGAATATTGGCCCTGATGAGGCCCGCATTGGCCAAGGAGAAGCGCTTGCGAGACCCTTTCTTGGCAGTGCCCGGTCTGGCGCGATTACTGTTGTCCATAAAACACCTCGCTTAAAATTTTACTCTGAAAAATTTTCATGTCATTTCTTGGCCGATGTCTCTGCGCCCGCGACGCCTGGCGTCTTCTTGATGCCCGGCTTGACCGAACCCACCGTTTTTCTCATCCCACGGCGCGTCCTGGCATTAGTTTTGGTCCGTTGACCGCGAACAGGAAGATTCCTGCGGTGGCGCTGACCCAAATAACTACCGATGTCAATGTAACGCCGAATGCTCGCCTCGACCTCGCGCCGCAATTCCCCCTCAACCTTGAAATCTTTAGCCAGCACGCCATTGATGGCCGACAACTGAATCTCGGTAAGATTCTTCACTCGAACGTCAGGCGGCACCTGGGCCGCCTCCAAAACACTACTGACATTGCGCCGGCCGATTCCATATAGATAAGTCAGCGCCACATCAACGCGCTTGTGAGGCGGTAAATCAAGACCTGCGATTCTAGCCATAAAACACCTCGCTTCGCTCGGAGAAATAGCTGTTAAGCGGTTGGGTAGCTAAGCAGTTGAGTGAATTAAGGAATTCCTTTATTACACTTAACCGCTTAACCGCTAAAATTTTGTCCGGCAAAATTTTCATCCCTGCCTCTGTTTGTGCTTAGGATTTTTACATGTCACGCGCAACACCCCGTGGCGGCGCACAATTCTACACTTACTGCAAATAGGTTTGATCGAACTTCTGACTTTCATTTTTTACTCCAATCTATACACAATCCTACCCCGGGACAAATCGTAGGTGGATAACTCCACCCGCACCTTGTCTCCGGGCAAAATCCGCACATAGTGCATACGCATCTTTCCCGATAAATGAGCCAAACACTGATGCTGATTCCCCAGGTCAACGCGAAACATGGCGTTAGGAAGAGCTTCGGTGACGATTCCCTCCACCAAAACCTTCTCCTCCTTATTCATCAGTTCGCCCGTGTGAGCACCTCGTAGCCGTCGTTCAATACCAAAACCGTATGCTCAAAATGGGCCGACGGACTGCCGTCCTTGGTCTTTGCCGTCCAGCCGTCCGAGCCAATCGAAATCTGACCGGCGCCCAAGGCAACCATCGGCTCGATCGCAATGGTCATACCGGCAACCAGACGCGCTCCTTTGCCCGGCGTGCCCCAATTGGGTATCGCGGGGTCCTCATGAAGATTGCGTCCGATGCCATGGCCCACAAACTCACGCACCACGTTCATTCCATGGCTCTCTACATGGCCCTGGATTGCGGCGCCTAAATCTCCAACCGTGGCGCCGGCCTTAACCGTGGACATGGCCTTGGCTAACGCCTCGGAGGTTACCGCCAACAAACGGCTCGCAGCAGCGCCGGCTTTGCCCGCCGTCACGCTCACCGCCGCGTCGCCATAATAACCGTTACATTCAACGCCCAAATCTAAACTCACCACATCGCCCTCGCGTAAAACCTTGTTCTTACGAGGAATGCCATGAACCACTTCGGCATTGACCGAAACGCACACATGGGCCGGAAAACCGCGATACCCATAAAATGCGGCCCTAGCTCCGGCGTACGCTTCGATTCTTTTTTTTGCCTCTTCATTCAAAACGTCGGTAACCAATCCGGGCCGGACCAATGCGGCCAAATCCTTTAAAACAACGGCTGTAATCCGGCACGCCTCGCGAATCTTGGCGATCTCCCTCGCACTTTTAACCTCAATAAGACTCGCGCGATTCACAAAGTCAACGCCTAGTAACGAGCGACAGGCCAACATGAAAACTTATTTCTCAACACTGTCATGCCTTAGCCCCTTCCAAAGAAACCGTCAGTATCTTAGTAACCTCATCCATGGGACGGCAAGCATCCACCGTGAGAAAGGACTCCGTCGCTTTGAAATAGGCCACCAAAGGACTCGTTAGGTCCTCATACACCATCAGGCGCCGCCTAATAGTGCCGGCGTCATCGTCCGAACGAATAATAAGTTTACCACCGCAACGGTCGCAAACTCCCTCGACTTTCGGAAGATTAGTCATTACATTATACACTGTTTGGCACCCGGGGCAATAGCGCCGCCCAGACAGACGTTCAACCAGCGCGCCGGCGTTTCCTTCCAGATAAAACACAAAATTAATCCTAACGCCTTTCTTGGCCAGATAATCATTTAAGCCTTTAGCCTGCTCGATCGTGCGCGGAAATCCGTCCAGCAAAAAACCGTCAACGCAGTCCGGGCGCTCTAAACGAGCGATGACCATCTTGAGCACCAGGTGATCCGGCACGAGCCGGCCGGACTTCACATAGTCATCCGCGGCGCGGCCCAACTCCGTTTTCCTGGCGATTTCATCCCGAAAAATATCCCCCGTGGAAACATGGGGGATCGCGCAACGCCCGGCCAACCGCGCCGCCTGAGTCCCCTTGCCCGACCCGGGCGCCCCCAAAAGAATGATCCGCATAAAATTAATGCCGGGTCAAAAGGTTCTCATCTTTTTTCTCGGCCTTTTGACCCTTTTGAACCTTTCTTCATGATTGTCCCACGTTGAACCATCGGCCTTTGACGCGGCCCTTCTTAAGGAAGCCTTCGTAGTGGCGCATCATCAGCCGCGCCTCCAACTGCCCAATCGTGTCCAAGGCCACGCCCACAACAATCAGAAGCGATGTGCTGCCGAAAAAAAACGGGGCCTGAAAATACTGTTTCAAATAATCAGGCAACACGGCCAAACACGCCACAAAAAGAGCCCCAAAAAGAGTCAGATGGGTCACGGTCCACTCGATATATTTTGCCGTGGCCTCGCCCGGACGAATTCCCGGGATGAATCCGCCGGATTTTTTCATGTTATCCGCCAAGTCCTGGGGATTAATGGCGATTGAGTTATAAAAATAGCAAAAGAAAATAATAAGACCGGCATACACGAGGGAAAAAATCGGCACCCCTTGGTCAAAACTGCCGAATGTTTTCTGAATCATTGAAGACCACCATGAGTTAGGGGAAAGTTGGGACAAAAAAAGCGGCGCCTGGATCACGGCGGAGGCAAAAATAACGGCCACCACGCCGCTCGGATCGAGCTTAATCGGCAAATAGGTGCTCGCGCCCCCCATCATGCGCCGGCCCACCATTCGCTTGGCATATTGGACTGGAATCTGTCTCTGGGCGGTTTCAATCCATACCACCAATCCGCAAACCACGGCCACGACGCCGGCCAAAAGAAGCGCCATAAACAACGAGATCTCTTCCACGCGCACCAGGCGAATCACGCTACTGATGGCCAACGGAAAGCCGCCGATGATTCCCGTAAAAATAATCAGGGAAACGCCGTTGCCGATTCCAAACTCGGTAATCTGCTCGCCCATCCACATGACGAAAACGGCGCCGGCCGTCCAGGTAATGGCCGTCATCACATAAAATCCGGCGCTGGCCGCCATCACAATGGGAGCGCCTCCGGGAACCTGGGTGTTGGAAAATCCAATCGCAATGGCGAATGATTGAAACAAGGCCAGAACCACCGTCATATAGCGCGTTAATTGCTGAATTTTTTTCCTCCCGCTTTCGCCGTCGCGAGCTAAGCGGTCTAAATAAGGAATCACATGCGCCCCCTGCAGAAGGCTCAAAATAATCGAGGCGTTGATATAAGGAATGGTTCCCAGGGTCAACACGGAAAAGCGGCTCAACGCTCCGCCGGAAAAAATATCGAGAAACCCCAAAAAACTGCCTTTCTGCTGCTCAAAAAGAACGCGCAGAGCCTCGGTATTGATCCCAGGCAAAGGAATGGCCGCCCCGACTCGATAGAGCGCCAACATCCCAAGGGTGGCAAGAATGCGCTTGCGAATATCAGGGGTTTTGAAAAGGTTAAGGATCTGTTCCACGAATTAAAAAAAGCGATTGGGCGGTTTGGCGGTTTGGCGCATAGGTTCTAAAAAAATTTTCCTTTCACTTAACTGATTAACTCTACTGTGAGACATAGCGTAAAAAGGGCAGTCATTCCGGCGCAAGCCGGAATCCAGGGACTTGAATCTACAATTAAATCGAGAATTTATGGCCTGGACACCGGCTTTCGCCGGTGTGACAGAGGTAAACGGTCTATGTCTCACAGTAGAGTTAATTGCTCTCTTCATAGTCCTTAGCGGACGGTTTTTTGACCGCTCGCGGCGACTGCGCGGCGAGGCTCGGTGGAGATAATATCGAGGGCGCCGCCCGCCTTGACAATCGCCTCGCTTGCCGTATGGCTTGCCGCATGAACCGATATCAATAATTTTTTTGTAAGTTTTCCCGTAGCCAATATTTTAACGAAACCATCGCCATGAACCAGCCGGCGGCGCCTCAACTCCTCAAGAGTCACCGTGTCGCCGGCTTGAAAATGCCGCTCCAGCGCTTCCAGGCTGACCGTAGCGTAGCGCCGACTAAAAACTGAACCATTGAATCCGCGTTTTGGCACTCGCCGCAACAAAGGCGTCTGCCCTCCCTCAAATCCCATCATCCGTCCATCGCCCGATCTGGAACCCTGCCCTTTCATGCCGCGCGTGCAGGTCTGCCCATACCCGGAACCCTCGCCTCTCCCAACAATTTTACGGCGGTGCTTGGCCCCGCGCGCCGGCTTTAAGTTAGATAGATTAATCGTCATAAATCTAAAGGTCTTTGAACCTTTGACCCTTTTGAACCTCTCTTCATAACTCCTCCGGCTTTCGGCCACGGCGCTTCGCCACGTCCTCTTTGGTCTTAAGTTGCGAAAAAGCGTTAAGCGTCGCGTGGATGACATTGTGAGGATTAGAAGTGCCCAAACTCTTGGTTAAAATATTCTTGACGCCACAAGCTTCCAACAAGGCTCTTACCACGCCGCCCGCGATAACGCCCGTTCCGGGAGCCGCGGGTCGAAGCAAAACCCTGGCCGAACCGTAATTGCCGATGATGGGATAGGGGATGGTGTAGTTAACCAACGGAACGCTGGTCAAATGTTTTTTGGCTTGATTAGTTGCCTTTAAAATTGACATTTGCACGTCACGGGCTTTGCCCTTTCCGATGCCCACTTGTCCTTCGCCATTACCAACGACTACCAACGAACTAAAGGCCATGCGTTTTCCGCCTGAAACAACCTTGGTAACACGTTTAATCGAAACAACTGTTTCCTTGAAAGAAGAAAAAACTTCGGCTTTGGAAACAGGCGCAAACAACACGCTCTCTTCCTCGCCCTCCGCCTTGTCCGGAATAAGACCTACCGGCGTTTGGTCCGCCATCGGCTCGACAGAAACCTCTTTTTCTTTATTCATCGCTAAATCTTTACGCCTCCTTCACGAACTGCCTCCGCTAAGGCTTTGACACGACCATGAAAACGCCGGCACCCACGGTCAAATACGGCTGTTTTAACTCCGCAATCCAAGGCCTTTTTTGCTAAAAGTTGCCCCACTGCCTTGCCGGCCGTCAGGTTGTCGCCATGGCTCAACGATTTAGCGAACTCCGGCGAGCGGGAAGAAACAAAAACCAAGGTGCGTCCCTGATCATCGTCCACAAGTTGCGCATAGGTGTGTCCCAGCGTGGCCGTCACGGACAATCTCGGCCGCTCGTGAGTGCCATGAATCTTGCGGCGAACCCGCATTTTACGAATCAATTTCTGATCTCTCATTAAAATTCCTCGAACCTTAAAATTTTGCGCGACAAAATTTTCACTTCTTAGCTCCTCCGGAGCCTGCCACGGCCGCAGATTTGCCGGCTTTGCGCACAATAACTTCACCCGCATAGCGGATGCCCTTGCCTTTGTAAGGCTCCGGCGGACGCAGGGCGCGAATATCGCTCGCCACTTGGCCGGTCAATTCCCGGTCACAACCGCTGATGGTCAAAATCGTTTGTTTAGGATCAACCGAAACCGTCACCCCCACGGGCACATGGTAAATTATGGGATGAGAAGCGCCTAGAGCAAAAATAATTTTTTGTCCCTCAACCTGAGCTTTAAATCCAATGCCATGAATTTCAAGCGTCAGGACAAAGCTCTTAAAAACCCCCTGTGTCATACTATTAATCTTGGACCAAGCAAGACCCCATAAGGCCTTTGACTTTT
The DNA here is from genome assembly GCA_964357255.1 of uncultured Elusimicrobia bacterium. Lineage (GTDB taxonomy): Bacteria > Elusimicrobiota > Elusimicrobia > JACQPE01 > JACQPE01 > JBBTIS01. The sequence continues at coordinate 23,403 of CAYHKQ010000005.1, read as the reverse complement.
TATCAATCAACTCCCCCTTGTGCGCCGCCTCCAAGCTCACATCAAGCCGCGCCCCCTGCTCGCCCTTGGATTCCTTAAGCGATATTTCTGCCGGGTATTTCCATTTCAACAAACCCTTAGCGCCCTTAACCTCAATTTGACGATCCTCGGCGCTGATGGACAATGACACCCCCGAGGGAAGAAAAATCGGTTTTTTGCCTAAACGGCTCATGTTAAACAAAAGTGAATAAAGCAAAAAGAAAAAAAGACTTTCTTCTTACCTCATTGACTCCATTCGCCTTATTCACTTTATTCACCTTGCCTCTCTTTACCATACCTTCAACAAGACCTCGCCGCCGACTTTACGATCAATCGCCTGGCGCGCCGTCATAATTCCCTTGCAGGTTGACAACACCGTTGTGGTAAACCAATTCAAATCCGAATCCAAATCACGGATCGTTGAATAAATCCGGCAGGAAGGCTTGGAAACCCTGGCTATGCCGACGATGGCCGGCTCTTTCTCCTTGGTATAACGCAACAAAATTTTTAGAAGCCCCGATTTACCGTCTTCAAAGACCTTGTAATTAGCCACGTAACCCTCGTCCTTTAAAACGCGCGCAATCTCGCGCTTCATTCGAGAGGATGGCATTTCCACGACTTCCTTTCGCGCCCGCAACGCATTCCTGACGCTGGTCAACATATCGCTAATAGGATCCATAAATTTCCTCGCTTCGCTCGCAAAAATAGTGGTTGGGTGGTTGAGCTGTCCGCCCAGCCGCTAAAATTTTGCTTTGCAAAATTTTCATCACCAACTCGCCTTACGAACTCCCGGAATCTCGCCCCGATGGGCTAAATTACGAAAACAAATGCGGCATATTCCAAAATCACGATATATCGCCCGGGCTCGTCCGCACAGAAGGCACCTATTCCTGACTCGTACCTTAAACTTCGGTTTTTTTCTAGTTTTGGCCACCCAGGCAATTGTCGCCATCCGTCAGTCCTCCTGTTTTTTGGCCTTCGTTGATTTGCGAAAGGGCATCCCAAGAAGCTCTAGCACTGAAAGAACGTGGGCCGCGCTCGTCGACGACGTCACGATGGTCACGTTCATGCCATGGGCGCGCGCGGAGCGCTCCAGGCTGACCTCGGGAAAAATATGATGCTCCTTGAGGCCCAAATTATAATTCCCCTGCGCGTCGAAGGCCTCGGTGGCAAGCCCGCGAAAGTCCCTGATTCGAGGCAAGCATATATTGGTCAAACGATCCAAAAATTCCCACATACGGCTAGCGCGTAAAGTTACCTTAAGGCCGATCGCTTGGCCCTGGCGAATTTTAAAAGTCGCAATGGACTTTTTCGCGCGGCGCACGCAGGGCGTCTGTCCCGTCAAAAACGACAAGTCCTCTTTCATTTGGTCAAAATACTTGACATCCTCTTTGCCCTGACCAACGCCCATATTAACGACAATTTTCCGTAACCGCGGCACTTGCCAAATATTTTCCAAAAAAAATCTCTTTTTTACTTCCTCAACCACAACTCCCTTGTACAGGGCCTTGAGCCGGGGGGTGTAATCCTTAGGCAAAGCCGCGACAGTTTTTTCAGCCATCAACTTGCCTGATCTTTAATAGGCGATGGGTTGCGGACAAAATTTTCACAGAATCTGTTCCCCGCACTGACGGCAAACCCGCACGCGCGTGCCGTCGCCTAAAAATTGTATTCGAGGTTTGGCCGGCTGAGCGCATTTAGGGCACACAAGGGCCACCTTGCCAAGCGCCAAAGGCGCCTCGATGGTTAAAATGCCGCCCGGCTTCTCACGGGCCGTCTTGCGATGTTTTTTAACGAGATTGACTTTAGCCACCACAACACGACCCTCCTGCGGCATGACCTCAAGGACCTCGCCTTTTTTGCCCCGATCCTTGCCGGAGAGAATAACGACCGTGTCTTTCTTCTTGATTCCAAGCGCCATAAAATTAATACAGGGTCAATAGGTTCAACGGGGTAAAAATGGTTTCCGAACCTTTCTTCATTTCACACAACTTCCGGAGCCAATGAAATAATTTTCAAAAAATTCTTTTCTCTGAGTTCGCGCGCTACGGGACCAAAGACGCGGGTTCCCTTGGGCTCGCCGTTGTCGTCAATAATGCAGGCGGCATTATCATCAAAACGCACATAGCTACCATCGGCCCGGCGGCAAGCGCGCCGCGTTCTCACTACGACGGCTCTGACGACATCGCTCTTCTTTACCGACCCCGCGGGAGCCGCCTCCTTGACCGAGCCTTTGACGATATCGCCTAACGAAGCGGTGCGCCGTCCCGAGCCGCCATAAACATGAAATACCATAAGTTTTCTCGCGCCCGTATTGTCCGCGACTTTAAGCATCGTGCGCAGTTGAACCATAAAATTTATTTGCCCTTCTCAAAAACCCGGACAACGCGCCATCGCTTGAGTTTAGACAGCGGCCTGGTCTCCTCAATAAGCACTCGATCGCCCATTTTTGAGGCATTGCTCTCATCGTGGGCCAACAAACATTTGCTCTGACGTAAAACCTTCTGATAAAGCGAATCTCGACGAAGAGTCACGATCTCGATCGAACGGGTTTTATTCATGCGGTCTGAAACCACAATACCCGAACGCTGTTTACGAGTCCCCTGGGTTAATTCCGACGCGCTCATTTTTTCTCGCTCCGCTCGGACAAAATCGGTTCCGGAGATTTTTCCCGTATCCAAGTATTAATCATAGCGATCTCGCGGCGCAGATAGCGCTCCCGCAAAGGATTCCCCTCTTGTTTGAACGATTTTCCAAATCCGATCCCAAAAAGTTCTTTGGACTTTTTAGCGCGTTCGCTTTCGAGTTCCGGAACGGACAACGCCTTCGTCGATTCTCTTTCTTTTCTCTTCATAAAATTAAAATCCGCGACATTTTCACAATCCTTCCCTCTTTATAAATAAACATCTCACCGGCAACTTGTGGCTGGCCAAGGTCAACGCCTCTTGAGCCAATTTCTCTGAAATTCCCTCTACCTCAAAAAGAATGCGTCCCGGCTTGGCAACGCAACACCAGTACGTCGGCTCGCCCTTGCCTTTTCCCATGCGGGTTTCCGCCGGTTTTCGAGTGATAGGCCGGTCAGGATAAATCCTGATCCAAAGCTTGCCTCCCTTCTTCAAGGCGCGCGTAATGGCCAAGCGCGCCGCCTCAATTTGCCTGGAAGTAATATATCCAAGCCCCAGGCACTTTAAGCCGTATTCTCCAAAATTCATCTCAGTCCCGCCCGAGGCTACGCCTTTTAATATCGGCTTGTGCGCCTTGCGGTACTTAACGCGAGATGGCATTAACATGCCGGCATGCTCCTGAGCCGATCATCTCCCCATCCCCTCATCACGGTCCCCCCGTCCCTTCCGGGGCGTGAGCCTGAACAATGTTTCCAGCAACCACATCAGCCGGCGGCGCCGGAACGGCCGCGCGACGGGCGACGTCCATGCTGACGCCAGACAAGGATTCTCCTTCCAAGCCCGCTTCTTCGGCTTTTGTCTTTTTGAGTTCGTTGACCAAATCCTCTTTGCTTTTTGTGAAATATTCTTTCTTAAAAACCCACACCTTAACGCCGATCTTGCCCATAACCGTATTGGCTTCGCAAAATCCATAATCAATATCAGCGCGGAATGTTGATGTGGGAATCCGGCCTTCTTTAAGGCACTCATAACGGGCGATCTCAGCTCCACCCAAACGGCCGCTACACATAATTTTAATGCCGGCCACGCCCTGAGACCTGGCCCTTTCAATAGAGCGTTTCATGGCTCGCCGGTGATTAATGCGCCGCTCGAGCTGAAAAGCGATGCTTTCCGCCACCAGCGCGGCATCCGCCTCTGGAGATTTGACTTCCACCACGTTGACGAAAGTCTTGCGGTGATATCGGTCCTCAATTAAAGTTTTAAGATTCTCGATGTCCGCGCCACGGCGGCCGATAATCATTCCGGGCCGGGCCGTATGAATGAGCACGCGTAAAAAACCGCCCGCGCGCTCAATCACAATTTTACTGACAGCGGCAAACTTCAACCGCTCTTTGAGCTCGGCGCGAATTTCCTGGTCCTCCACCAAGAGAGCCGGCGTCCCCTTTCCTGGAAACCAACGGGAATCCCAGTCCCTGATGTATCCAAGACGATTGGCTTTAGGAGGAACCTTTTGACCCATAAAATTAATCCAGGGTCAAAAGGTTTAACAGGGCGACAAGGGTTAAAGAAAAAATTTGAACTTTTAACCCCTCTGATCCTTTCTTCATAACTGGTCCGCCACCTTAATCGTCAGATGACAAGTTTTTCTCTTAAACGGCATGGCGCGGCCCATGGAACCAGGATGAATTCTTTTAATGAACGGCCCCCCGTTAACCCAACACTCCGTCACCCAAACTTCCCGCGGCTCAACCTTTTTACCAAGCTTTACTCCGAGATTACCCAAAGCCGATTCAAGGGTTTTGATCACAAGTACGCTCGATCTCCTAGGCGCAAACGCCAAGGCCGTCAATGCGCGCTGAGCATTTTTACGCCGGATCAAACCCAATACCTGCCCCACCTTGCGCGGGCCATATCTGGCAAACCTGGAATGGGCAACGGCTTCAACCATAAAAATTAATGCTTTGATCTTTCTTCCCAGCCTTTTGACCCTTTTGAACTTTTGACCCTTTTGAACCTTTCCTCATGTCTTCTCCGCCGCCGCTTTAGTATGGGCTTCGCCGTGGCCCTTGAAGGTCCGGGTAAAGGAAAACTCTCCCAGTTTGTGTCCTACCATACCCTCCGTCACATAGACGGGCAAAAATCTTCTGCCATTGTGCACTAAAAATGTCCGGCCAACAAAATCCGGAATAATCGTGCATCTGCGCGACCAAGTTTTAATCGAACGCTTCTCACCGGACGCGGCGACCTTCTGCACCTTTTCGAGAAGCTTCCAATCAACAAAAGGTCCTTTTTTAGATGATCGTCCCATAAAATTAATGCAGGGTCAAAGAAAAAATTTGACCTTTTAACCCTTTTGAACCTTTCTTCATGTTTTATTGCCCCTGCGGGCCCGCTCCTGCAACATCCTGCGAAACCAAGGTCTTGGACTTTCTTCTATCTTGAAGAATCATTCGGCTCCAAATTTTCCATTGCCGCGTCTTAAGACCCTTGGCCTTCTGATTCCAAGGACTCACCGGATGATTATTCCCCTTGGACTTGCCTCGTCCGCCGCCATGCGGATGATCCACGGCGTTCATGGCGGTGCCTCGCACGGTTGGTCGCCAGCCGAGGTGACGGTTGCGCCCGGCATTTCCGATGCAGATCGTATTGGCTTCGATATTGCCCACTTGGCCAATCGTAGCCAAACACTCTTTCTTCACCAATCGAATTTCTCCGGACGGCAACTTCAATGTCGCGTAAGGCCCGATTTTGGCCATCACTTGCACCTGCGCTCCGGCTGAACGCGCCATCACGGCGCCGCGTCCGGCTTGAAGCTCAACCGCGTGAACATAAGTCCCCTCTGGAATGGACTCCAAGGGCAAAGCATTGCCCGAGCGCAGGGGAGCCTCGGGGCCGTTCATCAAAATATCCCCCACGCGAACGCCGAGCGTATGCAGTATATAACTTTTCGCGCCGTTGGCATAATGAAGCTTGCACAGCCGCGCGTTACGGTTTGGATCGTACTCAATAGTGGCGACTTTGGCGGGAATTCCCAAGTGATCCCGCCGCTTAAAATCTACGATCCGATAGGCCCTCTTGGCGCCTCCGCCATGATGGCGGACCATGATCATGCCCGTGTTATTGCGTCCGGCGCGTCGGCGTTTGCCGCGCGTGAGTGAACGCTCGGGCTTGACGTCGCTTAACTCGGAAAAATCCGCTGTTTGAATAAATCTGCGGCTCGGCGTATAGGGCCTGTATGATTTAATCGGCATATTGACCCTTTTGAACTTTTAACCCTTTTGACCCTTTTTTCATATTGCCTTCTCAAAATCAATTTTCTGGTCCCGCGCGATCGTGACAATCGCTTTTTTCCAATCGGACAAATATCCCTGGGTTCGGCCCATGCGCCGCAATTTACCCTTGACCGTCACGGTGCGCACTTTAAGAACCCGCACATTAAAAAGAGCCTCGACCGAGCGCGCGATGTCCCCCTTCGCGCATGCGCGCTTGACTTCAAAACTATATTG
>CAYHKQ010000005.1:0-17245 GCA_964357255.1 uncultured Elusimicrobia bacterium | reverse complement strand
CTTTAAGATCAGTGCTTTTCTCCGTCACCAAAGGGCGCACTAGAACATTCAAAAAATCAGCCATGGCGACGACAAACCTCCGCTAGATAGCCCCAAGCCTGCTCGCTCATAACCACCCTCTTGGCCCAGAGCAAAACCTCGGCATTAATTTGATCGGCATTCGCCAAGCGAAGCCACGGCACATTGCGAGCCGCCAATTTTAATTTCAACGCCGCCTTTTTAACCACCAAAAGCTGGCTGGATGCCGGGGCCTTCGTCAACGACGTCATTATCTTAACCAACTCCTTGGTTTTGTCCACATGGGCCAGACCATCCTCGCGAATAATCGCCATCTGCCCATCCAATTTCACCCGCAGGGCCTGCGCCAGAGCCAGCCTTTTTTTTGCCACCCCGACTTCAATTCGGTAACTCCTGGGATGCGGGCCAAAAACAATGCCGCCTTTGCGCCACAATGGCGAGCGATTGGAGCCAGACCGGGCGTGCCCGGTATGTTTTTGCTTCCACGGCTTTTTGCCGCCGCCTCGAACCTCGCCACGGGTCAATGTTGAATGTGTTCCTTGATGCCGATTGGCTTGATAGGCCGTTATAACTTCATGTAACAGCGCCACGCTGGGCGTCGAGTCATCAATCTCGGGCGAGACAGTCACCTTGTCCCCTGTCGGTTGGCCATCCACTGGATTTAAAATTTCTAATTCAATCATAAAATTAAACTCATAATTATTTCGCCTTTTTCACCGTCGCTGCCGGCGCCGACGGTTTAGCGGGGGCCAGCTTTTTCTTAGAAGCTTTGGCGTTCGGATGAACCTGTGCCACGTGTTTCCTGCGGTTCACTGTCTGACGGATGACGACAAAACTGCCCTTGGTTCCCGGAACTCCGCCTTCCACGAAAAGACGATTGTTCTGGGAGTCAATTTTCAAAACCTCAAGCTTTTGGATAACCACATTCTCCTGACCCAAATGCCCGGCCATTTTTTTGCCGGGAAGAACCCTGCCTAAGGAGCGTCGTCCGGCGAGCGATCCCGGAGCCCGGTGCCGATCGGATTGTCCGTGCGTCTTAGGGCCCCCTCGAAAATTCCATCGCTTGACACCGCCGGCAAAACCCTTGCCCTTGGATACTCCGGCCACATCTACATAATCCCCGGCCTCAAACGAATTCAATGTCACAATATCGCCCTGCTTAAAGGCCGTTGACTCTGCAACGCGAACCTCGCGAAGCCAAGAAAAAGGCGTCAATCCCGCCTTTTTAAAAACGCCCAACTGAGGTTTATTCACGGATTTCTCGGCAACGGCGCAAAATCCCAATACAACGGCCGCGTATCCATCCTTTTCCTTGGTCCGCAAGTCAACGATGGGGCAAGGCCCTGCCTCAAGCTCCGTGGCTGGGCGGGAAAGCCCCTGAGCGTCAAAAATCTGAGTCATACCCAGCTTGCGGCCGAGGATCGCCTTGAGCTTGGGCGTTGGTTGTGCTGTTGGAGATGTTTCAACCATCACATAGCTCCCTATAATTTGATTTCCACATCAACGCCCGGCGGCAAATCAAGCTTCATGAGCTCGTCAATCGTCTTAGGCGTCGGCTCCTTAAGATCAATCAGCCGCTTATGAATTTTCAGTTCAAATTGTTCCCGCGACTTTTTATCCGCATGCGGCGAGCGAAGCACGGTGTAGAGCCGGCGCCGGGTGGGCAACAGGACTGGCCCCACGACGACCCCTCCCGTGCGGTGTACGGTTTCCACAATTTTATTAACGGATTCATCAAGCATCTTGTGATCATAACAGCGAAGACGAATGCGGATGCGGTGGTCCGCATCAAGGCGTCCGGCGACCGAGGACTCTGTCGCCTTAGCCGTGGCCCCGACGACGGAGGGCGCTTCGTGTTTCTTGTCTATTTCAGCCATAAAATTAAAAGAAACGGTTGGGCGACTGCGCGGCTAAACAGATAAACGCTAAAATTTTTTTCTTCCACTTAACCGCCTAACTGTTATGCGCTCAACCGCTTTCTTCATGTTACTCCACAATATCAATGACGACGCCGGCGCCCACCGTGTGCCCGCCCTCACGAATGGCAAAACGCACGCCCTTCTCCATGGCAATCGGTGAAATCAGCCGGCCCACGATTTCGACATTGTCGCCCGGCATCACCATCTCCACGTTAGCCGGCAATTCCACTGAGCCGGTCACGTCGGTCGTTCGAAAATAGAACTGAGGACGATATCCCTTAAAAAACGGCGTATGCCGGCCGCCCTCATCCTTGTTCAGAATATACACTTGACCCTTGAACACTTTGTGCGGCAAAATACTGCCCGGGGCCGCAATCACCTGCCCGCGCTCCACCTGATCTTTTTCAATACCGCGCAGGAGAACGCCGACATTATCGCCGGCGATTGTTTCATCCATTGTCTTTCGAAACATTTCAACGCCGGTGACGACGCTTTTCTTGGTTTCGTGGATGCCGACAATCTCAATATTATCGCCCACCTTAAGCTTGCCCCGCTCCACGCGGCCCGTAGCAACCGTGCCACGGCCGGTAATGGAAAAAACATCCTCGACAGCCATCAAAAAGGGCTTGTCCACCTCGCGTTTAGGATCAGGAATATTCGCGTCCAACGCCAGCACAAGCTTCCAGATGGCAGGCTCGCCCAAGTCCCCGGCGTCGCCCGCAAGAGCCTTCATGGCGCTGCCCCTGATGATGGTAATTTTCTCGCCCGGAAATTCATACTTCTTCAACAGGTCGCGCACCTCAAGCTCCACGAGATCCAAAAGTTCCGGATCGTCCACCAGGTCGCATTTATTAATAAACACCACAATATGGGGCACGCCCACCTGCCGGGCAAGAAGGACATGTTCGCGGGTCTGGGGCATGGGACCGTCGGAAGCGCTAACCACCAAAATGGCTCCGTCCATTTGAGCCGCGCCGGTAATCATGTTTTTAATGTAGTCGGCATGGCCCGGACAATCAATATGGGCATAGTGACGGATCTCCGACTCGTATTCCACATGGGCAACAGCTACGGTTAAAATTTTGGACGCGTCGCGGACCACGCCGCCTTTGGCGATTTCAGCGTATTCCTTCGCCTCGGATAAACCCTTTTTTGAAAGCACCTTGGTCAAAGCCGCTGTCAACGATGTTTTGCCATGATCCACATGCCCGATGGTTCCAACGTTCACGTGGAGTTTCTTTCGCTCAAACTTTCCTTTTGCCACAATCCCTCCTTAGCTTTTAACTTTCTCTTTTTCTCCGGCCATTTTAGCGACGATCGCCTCCTGAACGGCCCGAGGAACTTCCTCGTAATGCGAAGGTTCCAAACTAAAGGCCGCCCGGCCTTGAGAAAGGCTCCGCACAACGGTCGCGTAACCGAACATCTCGGCCAGGGGAACCTGGCCGCGTATAATCTTTGAATTTCCACGAGTTTCCATGTCCATGACTTTGGCCCGACGGGAATTCAGATCGCCTATCACCTCGCCCATATACTCCTGCGGGGTCGCAACTTCAAATTTCATAATGGGCTCGAGCAACGCCGGATTCGCCAATTTGCAACCGGCCCGCAAAGCCATGGCCGAGGCGATTTTAAAAGCGATTTCAGAAGAATCCACCTCGTGATAAGAGCCGTCCGTTAAGGTGGCCTTCACGTCAACGATGGGATACCCCGCCAGCGCTCCCTCTTCGATGGCTTCCCGGACGCCTTTTTCAACCGCCGGAATATATTCGCGGGGCACCACGCCGCCGAAAATCTTACTTTCAAAAACAACGCCGGAGCCGCGCGGCAGGGGCTCCACGTCCAAAAACACATGGCCGTACTGACCCCGACCGCCGGTCTGGCGTATATATTTCCCTTCCTGGTTGACCTTCTTGCGTATGGTTTCCTTGTAAGCCACCATAGGCTTGCCGATATTAGCCAAAACGTTAAACTCGCGTTTCATCCGATCCACGAGAATCTCCAAATGAAGCTCTCCCATGCCGGACATAATGGTCTGGCCGGTTTCATGGTCGCGCCGCAAGCGGAATGTCGGGTCCTCTTCAGCCAGACGCGAAAGCGCCACGCCCAGCTTTTCCTCGTCCACCCTGGTCTTGGGTTCAATGGCCACGGAAATAACTGTGTCTGGAAATTTAATTTCTTCCAGGACGATCGGGTGCTCCTCGGGACAAATCGTGTCTCCCGTCGAGACATTCTTCATAGCCACGGTCGCCGCAATATCGCCGGTTCGGACCTCTTTGATGTCCTCGCGATGCTGGGCATGCATGCGAAGAAGCCGGCCGATCCTTTCCGTCGTATTCCTGCGCGGGTTAAAAACCGTGGTGCCCGTTGAAAGCGCGCCGGAATAAACGCGCATATAAGCCAATTTGCCCACGTAAGGATCGGTCTGAATTTTAAAAATAAGAGCGCTAAAATGCTCCTTGTCGTCGGCCCGGCGCTCAATGGGCTTCTCGTCAAGGTCCAGGCCCTTGGTCGTAGGAACATCAAGCGGATTGGGCAAATAATGGCAAACGCTGTCGAGCAGGGTCTGAACACCCTTGTTGCGGTAGGCCGCGCCGGCGAGCACCGGAAAAAATTTGCCTGTTAAGGTGCCCTTGCGAATGGCCGCGCGAATCTCCGCCTCGCCTATAGGCTTGCCGTCCAAATAGTTTGTCATGAGCGTGTCGTCAAATTCGCTGATTTTTTCCAACAGCAGATCCCGCCATTTTTTAGCCATTTCCAAAAGCTCCACGGGAATCTCCTGCTCATGGTATTGGCTCCCCTGAGTATCGTCCCAAACCACGGCCTTCATTTGGACCAAATCCACCACGCCGCCGAAAGCGTCCTCCGCGCCCATAGGCACAAAAATCGCGGCTGCATTAGCGCCTAATTTCTCTTCGATGGATTTGAATGACATGGCAAAATCAGCGCCAATGCGATCCATCTTATTGATGAAAGCGATCCTCGGAACATGATATTTATCCGCTTGGCGCCACACCGTTTCCGACTGTGGTTCCACGCCCTGAACGCCGTCAAAAACTACCACGGCGCCGTCTAATACGCGTAGGCTTCGCTCAACCTCCGCGGTAAAATCCACATGGCCAGGAGTGTCAATGATATTAATCTGGCAATCCTTCCACGTGCAATAGGTGGCCGCGGCCGTAATCGTAATGCCGCGCTCGCGTTCCTGAGGCATCCAGTCCGTGGCTGTCGTGCCATCATGCACCTCTCCGATTCTATGGATACGCCCCGTGTAAAAAAGAATGCGCTCCGTCGTGGTAGTTTTGCCCGCGTCAATGTGCGCGATAATGCCGATATTGCGGACTTTTTCTAAAGGAAATTCTCGCGCCATAAAATTAATACAGGGCCTTTTGACCCTTTTGAACTTTTAACCCTTTGTTCATGCTACCAGCGGTAATGAGCGAACGCCCTGTTCGACTCAGCCATCTTGTGCATTTCTTCCCGTTTTTTAAATGCGGAACCCTCTCTCTTGGACGCCTGCATCAACTCTTCCGCCAGCTTATCAGCCATAGGCTGACCCTTTCTTTTGCGGGCATAATACAAAATCCAACGCATGGCCAATGTCTCGCCGCGACAAGAGCGAATCTCGACCGGAACCTGATATGTGGCGCCGCCAACCTGACGCGGCTTCGTCTCTAAGAGCGGACGGCAATTTTCCACAGCCCGGGAAAGCACCAGCGCGGGATCTTCTTTAAGTTTATCCCCGATAATTTGCATGGCGCTATAAAGGATTAGGGTGGCCTTTGTTTTTTTGCCTGTAAAATCCATTTTGCCGATTAAACGGCTGACTAATTGACTCGCGTATCGAATATCCCCTGCCGGCAAAGGGCGCTGTTCGCAAGGACGTCTAGGCATATAATCAGCGCCTAATGCCCGGTAACGAATAATGAATAAAAATAAAAACCTCCTCCCTGCTCCTGCCGGGCAATGGGCGCTCGCTACTCGGCGCTGCCCCAGGCGCTCGATATTCAATACTCACTTGCGTCCTAATATGTTTCATCATAGATTTCCTCAAGGCGCTCGACTCGCTACTGTTTTGCGACGGGAGCCGCCGCTTCCTTTTTAGGACGTTTGGCGCCATATTTGGAACGGCTCTGTCGCCGTCCATCCACGCCGGCGCAATCGTAGGCGCCGCGAATAATATGGTAGCGCACGCCCGGCAAGTCTTTGACGCGGCCGCCACGCACCAAAACAATCGAGTGCTCCTGCAAATTATGCCCGACGCCGGGAATGTAAGCCGTAACCTCAATGCCCGATGTCAGTTTGACGCGGGCGACTTTTCGCAAGGCCGAGTTCGGCTTCTTGGGCGTGGTCGTAAATACGCGCACGCACACCCCCCTGCGCTGAGGAGACAAGTTAAGCGCCGGGGACTTCGACCGACAGGTGCGCCTGGAGCGCCTCATGCGAAGGAGTTGCATAACGGTCGGCATGTTAAACCCCCTGCTCCTTTATTTCCTGCCGCTGGCGGCTAATGAGGCCCGTGCCGGCTGGTATTAAACGTCCAAGGATGACATTCTCTTTTAAGCCGCGCAAATGGTCTATCTTTCCGCTCACGGCCGCGTCTGTTAAAACGCGCGTTGTTTCCTGAAAGCTCGCGGCCGAAATAAAACTCCTTGACGAAAGCGCCGCCTTAGTTATACCCAAAAGAACAACCTGCCCCTCGGCCGGCGTTCCTTTACCCTTAAGCGAACGCTCGTTTGCCTCTTCAAACTCAAAACGATTGATAATTTCGCCAATCAAAAAATGCGTGGTGCCGGATTTGGTAATACGAATATTTTCCAAGAGCTCGCGCACGATGAGCTCGATATGTTTGTCATCCACGGCCACGCCTTGAAGGCGATAAACTTCCTGAATCGCCGCGACCATGTGCTCCTGACATTCCTTGACACCCTTGACGCGCAAAATGTCGTGAGGATTAATCGGTCCGTCGGTTAAGGCTTCTCCGACGCCGACGCGGTCTCCCTCATAAACCATCAAGTGTTTGCCTTGAGGAATTGAGTATTCGCGCTCGATGGCTGTTTCCTCGTTGCGGACAACGACCTTTTGCGCCCCCTTGGGCGTTGTCCCCAAGCTCACCACGCCGTCAATTTCCGAAATAACGGCCGAATTTTTCGGTTTTCTGGCCTCGAAAAGCTCCGATACCCGAGGCAAGCCTCCGGTGATGTCGCGCGTCATGCTCAGTTCCATGGGAATTTTAGCCAACACGTCGCCCGCAAACACTTCATCGCCGGTGCCAACCACAATAATCGTATCAATGGGAAGGGTGTAGGCGTCCTGAATCTTGCCTTTGTCATTGACAACGGCCAAGCGCGGATTTCTGCGCTGTTCGCGATGTTCGATAATGCGCCGTTCAATCAAGCCTGTAATTTTATTACGCTCCTCATGAACCGTAATGCCTTCAACGATATCTTCGTAACGCACCCTTCCGGCTACCTTAGATAAAATCGGCAACGCGTAAGGATCCCACTCGGCGAGCAATGCCCCCGCCGCCACCTTGACGCCATCGGCCGCCTTAAGGCGCGAGCCATGGGGAACCCTATGGGTCTCCGTTTCTTTTTTACTGTGGGAATCAATGATCGCGATCTCTCCGTAACGAGAATGTGCCAACAATTCCCCGTCTTTGCGCTTTAAGACTTCGATATTACGATAGACCACGGCGCCGGCGGAATTGGCGACGGCTTGAGACCGGCTAATAACGCGGGCCGCGGTTCCGCCGATATGAAAAGTCCGCAGAGTCAGCTGAGTTCCAGGCTCGCCGATGGATTGGGCCGCGATGATGCCGACGGCCTCGCCGACTTCCACCATCCTGCCTGTCGCCAACGACAAGCCATAACACGCCGCGCAAACTCCATACTTCGCTTCACAAGTCAATGTGGATCGCATGCGCGCCCAAACAACCCCGGCTTTTCCTACGGCCTGAGCGCGGATATGATCCACAAGCTCTCCGGCCTTGACCAAAACTATTTCCTTCTTACCCTCGCCGGGGATCACGATATCCTCCAAGGCCAGGCGTCCGTGGATTCTGTCCTGCAACGATTCAATAACGTCCTCGCCTGAATAAAGAGCCGTCAGGCGCACTCCGTTAATGGTGCCGCAATCCGGCTCCATCACCACCACATCATGAGAAACATCCACTAAACGGCGGGTCAGATACCCCGCGTCTGCGGTTTTTAGGGCCGTGTCGGCCAAGCCCTTTCTGCCGCCGTGCGTCGAAATAAAATACTCCAAAACGGAAAGGCCCTCGCGGAAATTGGAAATAACCGGAGTCTCGATAATTTCGCCGTATTGACCGATAATTTTTTTCTGCGGCTTGGCCATAAGGCCTCTCATGCCGCCGAGCTGACGGGCCTGGGCCCGCGAGCCACGGGCCCCGGAATCCGCCATAATAAAAATAGAGTTAAAAAGATTCTCGTCGGGTTTGAACGGCATTTTTTCCTGGGATTGCATCTCAGAAAACATGATATTCGAAACCTGGTCCGTCACATGAGTCCACAAGTCCACGACTTTGTTGTAGCGTTCCATCTCGGTAATGGCGCCGACCTTGGCTTGGCGCTCAATTTCCTTGACCTTATCCTGAGCCCGTCGCACCAAGTCCTTCTTAGTCTTGGGAACCAGCATGTCGGTTACGGAGATGCTCACCCCGTAATAGGTGGCGTAATGGTACCCAAGATTCTTAACGCTGTCGAGCAGTTGCACGGTTTCATAGTGACCCAATCGCCGATAACAATCAGAAATAATGGCGCCCAGCTTCTTTTTATCCACTGTTGCGTTGACATAGCCCAATTCCGGCGGCAAAACTTCATTAAAAAGAACCCTGCCCACCGTAGTGCAGTCCTTCCAATGATTGGGGTCCCCTTGTTCTTCTTCTTTAAGCCCCTCCTCTAAGAGCTTGCTCAAACCGTCAACTTTAATACGGGCATTGGGATGAAGATGCTCTCGCTGGAAGGCCGCGATGACTTCATCGCGACCGGAAAAAATCTTGCCTTCCCCGGGGGCCCCAAGCTTAATTTTGGTCAGGTAACACAAGCCCAGAACAACGTCTTGACTCGGCAACGCGATGGGCCGGCCCGAGGCCGGCGAAAAAATGTTCCGGATGGACATCATCAGCAACTTAGTTTCAATGATAGCCTCGTGAGAAATCGGCACATGAACCGCCATCTGGTCGCCGTCAAAATCGGCATTGAAAGCCGCACAGGTCAAAGGATGCAATTGAATGGCCTTGCCTTCGACCAGCACCGGCTCAAACGCCTGAATGGAAAGCCGGTGAAGGGTCGGGGCGCGATTGAGCATCACCGGGTGATTCTTGGTGATCGCGGCTAAAATGTCCCAGACCTCGGGCGTGGCTTTCTCCAAAATTTTCCTCGCGGCCTTTAGGGTCACGTTGTGACGTTTGATGAGCTCACCCAAAAGAAACGGTTTGAATAATTCAAGCGCCATTTCTTTTGGAAGTCCACATTGATGAAGTTTCAACTTTGGTCCGACCACAATGACGCTACGGGCCGAATAATCTACGCGTTTGCCCAATAGGTTCTGGCGGAAGCGGCCCTCTTTTCCCTTGATAATGTCGGACAACGATTTTAAAGGACGATTGCCCGGCCCAAGCGCGACTTTCCAGCCTGCGCCATTTTCAATCAACGCGTCCACCGCGTCCTGCAGGAGGCGTTTTTCGTTATGAATCATGACCTCGGGCGCTCGCAACTGTTCGATGTGCTTAAGCCGGTTATTACGATTGATAATTTTTCGATACAAATCATTAAGATCGCTCGTGGCGAAGCGCCCGCCCTCCAGCGGCACCAGGGGACGCAAATCCGGAGGAATCACCGGCAAAACCGAAAGGATCATCCACTCGGGATGCGTGTCGGACAGCAAAAAGCCTTCCAAGAGCCTCATTCTTTTGATCAGACGATTTCTATCGCCCTCGGTTTCCAAATTTTCGATAGTTTTTCTGAGCGACTCAACTTCTTTTTTAAGATCCAGCGCCGCGAGCATATCGCGCACGGCGCTCGCGCCGATCGAGCACTTAAAACGAGCCGCGTATTCAGCTTTGGCCTTATGATACTCTTGCACGTCCACGACGTCGCCTTTTTCAAAAATAGTTTTTCCCTTCTCTTGCAAAGTTTCCTGCACGAGATAACCATCTTCTTTGTAATAAATGGTCTTCATAATGTCCGTTAATTTCATGTCAAGCGCGATCGAAATTCTCGACGGCGGTTTTCTCAAAAACCAAACATGCGCCACGGGCACAGCCAACTCAATGCTTCCCATGCGCTCGCGCCGAACCTTGGATTCGGTGACCTCCACGCCGCAACGGTCGCAAACGACGCCTTTAAATTTCATCCATTTATATTTACCGCAGGTGCACTCATAGTCACGCGCCGGGCCAAAAATCCTCTCGCAAAACAAGCCGTCCCGTTCGGGTTTTAAGGTCCGGTAAT
This sequence comes from uncultured Elusimicrobia bacterium, assembly GCA_964357255.1. GTDB lineage: Bacteria > Elusimicrobiota > Elusimicrobia > JACQPE01 > JACQPE01 > JBBTIS01. The sequence goes on along the minus strand of CAYHKQ010000005.1, from coordinate 6,837 downwards.
TAATGGTTTCCGGTTTGCGGACCTCGCCGTGCGACCATGTGCGGATATTCTCGGCGCTGGCCACCGCCAAACGAATCGCGTCGAAATCCATAAAGTTGAGTATATCCAAGCCCTTTTTCTTCTTTTTCCTCGTAGAAAAAAATAGAGCTCGTGTGGACTCTTCAAGTTTCGACGATGCGTTAGTGAACGCCATTATCAAACCCCCTCGCTCACGGCCGCTTTAGATGGCGACTTTTTCGCGGCGCCGTCGGCCTTTGTCTTGCGAACCGAGGCGGCTTCATCGCGACCATCTTGATATCTCATTAAATCTACGGTCAATCCCAGCCCCTGGAGCTCGCGCACAAGAACCTTGAACGACTCCGGGGCTCCCGGCCGCACAAGATCTTCTCCCTTAATAATAGCCTCGTACATCTTGGTCCGTCCCCACACATCATCGGATTTGATGGTCAAAAATTCCTGAAGCGTGTGACTGGCGCCATAGGCCTCCAAGGCCCACACCTCCATCTCGCCGAAACGCTGACCGCCGAACAAAGCCTTGCCCCCCAACGGCTGGCGGGTAATCAAGGAGTATGGTCCGGTGGAACGGGCATGAATTTTGTCCTCAACCATGTGGATCAGTTTTAAAACATACATATAGCCCACGGTGATTTTTTCCATGAAAGGCTCGCCGGTGCGGCCGTCATAAAGAGTGATCCTCATGTCATCGCCGGGCAAATATTTTTCCGGAACCCCCAGGCTTTTCAGATGCTCGCGCGCCTCGATAATTTTAGAACGGACTTCGGATTCAGAAGCGCCGTTAAACACCGGGGTCACCATTTGAGTGCCGAACACTTGGGCCGGCCAGCCGAACATGGTTTCCAGAAGTTGCCCCACGTTCATGCGGGAAGGAACGGACAAGGGCGATAAAACCAAATCGATCGGGGTTCCATCCGGCATCCGCGGCATATCCTCGACTGGAAGAATGCGCGACACCACGCCCTTGTTGCCATGACGTCCGGCGATTTTATCGCCGACTCGAAGCGGACGCCTCATCGCCAAATAAACCTTGACCACGCGATTAACCGTGACCGCCAACTCATCGCCGCGGTTGATTCGCTCGCGTTCTTTATGCCGGTATTGGACGATTTCCTTCTTTCGATTTTCGCTCAATGCCTCTATCGTGCAACGCTCGACTCGAACATCGTCGGCGTTAATTTTGCCCTCTTTCTTTTTCTCGTCAAGAGCGGCGAGGGCCATTTTCCCGTCCAGCGCCACGCTGGCGAGCATCCCCTTGACCCCCTCATCGAGTTCACGCCGGCGGCGGTCTTTCTCTTTATCGTCCATGGCTTCACGGCGCACAAAAATCTGAATCTTGATCACCTTACCACCCGATCCAGGCGGCACACGCAACGAGGCATCCTGAACATCCTCGGCTTTTTTGCCAAAGATGACGCGCAAGAGCTTCTCCTCCGGCGTAAGGTGTTCTTCCCCTCGAGGCACAACCCGGCCGACTAAAATATCGCCATGGCTCACATCCGTACCCACCGACACAATGCCCTGTTCATCCAAATTAGCCAAAGCCTCGGCGGAAACATTCGGGATGTCCCTGGTAATCTCCTCAGGGCCCAACTTGGTCTCGCGAGCCTCCATTTCGAACTCCTGAATGTGAATCGAGGTAAATACGTCTTCGCGCACCAGGCGCTCGGACACCAGAATTGCGTCTTCAAAATTGTAACCTTCCCACGGCATAAACGCGACCAACACGTTTTTACCCAGGGCCAGCTGTCCCATAGAGGTCGAGGGGCCGTCCGCAATCGGATCGCCGACATTGACTTTGAGGCCCTTGTTAACGATCGGATGAAAATCCACCGTGGAATCCTGATTAGAACGCTCGTACTTGATCAAACGATAAACATCCAAGGGGTTCTTCTCGTCATCAGTATGAACAATGATCTCTTGCGCGTCCACATAAGCCACCCGCCCGGCGCGCTTGGCCACGATTGAAGCGCCGGAATCCCGGGCGATACTGAGTTCAACGCCCGTGGCAACCAGAGGATATTCCGGATTTAATAAAGGAACGGCCTGGCGTTGCATATTCGAGCCCATGAGCGCCCGATTGGCGTCGTCGTGCTCTAAAAAAGGAATTAGAGCGGTTGAAATCGAAAAAACCTGGGTCGGCGAAATGTCCATATACTGAACCATTTTAGGATCAGTCTGAGGAAAATCTCCCCGATAACGGCAGGCCACTAAATCATCGGAAAAATAACCGCCTTGGTCGATAGAGCTATTGGCCTGGGCCACGATCATCTCATCTTCCTCGTCGGCTGTCAAGAAACTGACCGTCTCCGTTAATTTACCCTTCTCAACCTTTCGATAAGGCGACTCGATAAGCCCGTATTTATTAACGGTGGAATAACACGCCAGCGATGTGATCAGGCCGATATTTGGACCTTCCGGCGTTTCAATGGGACAGATTCGACCGTAATGAGTGTGGTGCACGTCGCGGACCTCAAAGCCGGCATGTTTTCGATGCAAACCGCCCGGACCCAAGGCGGACAATCGCCGCTTATGGGTCAATTCAGCCAATGGATTGACCTGATCCATAAATTGCGACAACTGCGAACTACCGAAAAAATTTCTCAAAATACCGTTTAACACGCTCGCGTTAATCAATTGACGCGGCGTTAGCTCGCTCTTTTCCTGAGCCTGGACCATGCGCTCACGAATCACGCCCGACATTTGATTGAGAGCCAAACGGAATTGATTCTCCAAAAGCTCTCCCACCGCCCGGACGCGGCGGTTGCCCAGGTGATCAATATCGTCCACCGCCACCGCCAATGTTTTGCCGTTATGGGACAACTGGCCGGCACTGTTGTTCAATAAAACCATGTAAAAAATCGTGGCTACGATATCTTCGGGAACCATCTCACGTCGTCCCGATCCCGGCACATGAAACCCGCTTTTCTTGGAAGCGATGTATTCATAAAGCAAATGAAGTTTTTTCTGAATTTTATAACGGCCAACCATGGTCAAGTCGTACCTTCTGGTCTTTTTGCTAAAAAACATGTTCTCCATCAATTCTTCCGCTTGCTGAGGAATGACGAACTCTTGGCCGCGTATGTATTTATAAAGGAAATAGAGGGCTTCCTTGCGCGATTTCATCTGATCTTTACGCAAGGTTTCCAAAATTGTCATGTCGGACGTTTTTTCGTCCCACTCGAGCAATGTGAGTTCCCGTACGCTCGCCTTCTGAAGCTTAACTATCGTTTCTTTGGTCAAACGCTCGCCGGCTTCAGCCAACACTTCGCCGGTATTCGGATGAGCCACATCCTTGCCCAAAATTCTGTCCAAAAATGGATCCAGCAACTCTTCCTTGCCAATCTTGAAAACCTTCGAATCATAAAAAAACTTCAGGATATCCTCGTCCGTCTCAAGAAAACAGGCGCGCAATAAAATCGTCGCAAGGAATTTACGCCGCTTGTCAATACGGGCCCAAAGCACGTTGTTGAGGTCAAATTCAAAATCAAGCCAGGGTCCGCGATAAGGAATAACCTTGCTGACATAAAGCTTTTTGCCAAAACGGGAAACCTTTTTTTCTTCGTCTTCTTCGAAAAAAATTCCAGGCGAACGATGAAGCTGGCTGACGATTACGCGCTCGGCTCCGTTAATAATAAAAGAGGCGTTCTCCGTCATACGGGGCAAGTCGCACAGGAAAACCTCCTGCTCGGAAATGACCCTGACCTTGCCGGAGGTCTGCTTATGAACCAGCCTTAAATTTGCGCGAATAGGAACCGTGTAGGATTTGCCGAACAAGCGGGCTTCTTCAGGGCCTGAGTACCTAGGCTCGCCAACCGAGTAGTCCGCGAATTCCAACAAAAGGCTCTCGTCCTCGTTAGAAATCGGAAAGATGTCCATAAAAGCCGCCTGAAGCCCCATTAACGCGCGCTCCGAAGGCTTAATATTTGCTTGAAGAAAATGGAGATAAGAATTGCGCTGAAGCTCAAGCAGGTGCGGCATCTCCTTGCACGGTGAAATTTTATCGAAGCGTTCCTGCTTGATTTTTACCGGCATTCAATGTCCTCCTAATAAATACAGGGTCAACAAATTCAAAATGGTGAAAAGGTTTTGGACCTTTGGCCCTTGTAAACCCTTCTTATTTCAACTCGACTTGCGCCCCAACTTCAAGGAGCTTTTTCTTCCACTCTTCAGCTTGGGCCTTTGGCACCCCGTCTTTAATGGTTTTGGGAGCGCCTTCCACTAAATCCTTGGCTTCTTTGAGGCCAAGTCCCGTAATCTCCCGAACCACTTTAATGACGGGAATTTTATTAGCGCCGGCCGCTGTTAAAACAACGGCGAAATCCGTCTTCTCCTCGACCGCAGTCGCCACGCCCTCGGCAAGGGCCGCGCCGCCGGCAGGGACCGCCGCCACTGCGGCTTTCACGCCAAATTTATCTTCCAACGAATGTACCAAGTCCGCCAAATCCATAACGGAAAGCTTGGAAACGGCATCAACGATTTCTTCTTTTGTCGCCACAGACATAAAATTACCTCCTTAACACCTAATCAGATCTTTACGGGCTTTGGGCCGCACTCGATCTTTTTTGGTCTTCTACGGCACGCAACACCAATAAAAATTCAACGAGAACCGCGGACAACACTCCGCTGAGTCCGGCGATCGGCGCCGAGAGCGCTCCCACGAGTTGGCCTTGAAGCTCTTTGACTCCCGGCAACTTGCTCAACTTTTCAACGGCCTTTTTATCCAACCATTCTTTTTTATCCAACAAAAAGCCGCCCTTGATGGCGACTTTTTTATTCTGATCCGCCCATTCCGCCAAAAGTTTCGTGGCTTTGAGAGGATCCCCGCTGAAGCCAGTAAGCGCTGCGATCTCGTCTTTCCAAAAATCCGGCGTCTTTGCCTGAATGCCTATTTTATCAAATGCTTTCTTCAAAAGCGACTTCTTGATAACTTTAAAAACAAACTTTTGCGCCTTCATCTTCTTGCGGGCTTCAAAAATTTCAGGGGTTGACAACCCCTTAAAACCCGCGAAAAGACTGATAGACGACTTCTCCAGTCGCGTTTTCAGCTCCTCTAAAGTTGCCTCTTTTTCCTTCTTGTTCATAGTTAAAATCTTTGCTCCAGCGTTATTCGATAACCCGTTTCATCGCCCAAGGACACTTGGGCCACCGCCGCTTCTCGATTCGAAAACCTCCATTCGACGCCGCCAAAAATTCGATAGCCGTTTTGACGGCCTGAAAACACCTCGCCCGAACGGCCATCCTTTAGCGCCGCAATCTTATGAAACATCTCAAATCCGGCATTCGGCACAATCGCGCCGTTTTTCCACGATGGCTCCACCATTACACCTAAAGCCGTTCTCGTCGTTTGCCACAGGTCTTCTACCGTCTCCCATCGGTTCTCACTGCCAAAATAAATCCGGTCCGGATGAGTCTGCGCCCATCGCCACGATAGCCGCGCATTAACCCTTGGAGTAACCATAGTGCGCCTCACCACGTCAATATCCAACCCCACGCCCACAAAGGCCCCTTGACTACGGGAGAGTTGATTGCTCGTGTTCCCCGAAGGAATCGAAACCTGATACGACACGCTACCGGCCTGAAAACTCCAGCCTAAATACTCGCTCCGCGGTAAACCCAGGCTGACGATTAGCGCCTCTTGCCTGGCTTTCAAATGCAAACGACTTGACGCCGCGCTCAAATAACTTGCTCCTCCCGGAACCGTAATCACGGAGGTTTCACCTACTGAGATTACGGGGGTTTCCTCTTCATAAAGATACCCTCCGCTGAGCGTCCATCCCAATGGACTTGTCCAAGCGCCATTTGCGCTAACAGCCGCGCTATTGACAAAGATCAATATCACGATTTGTCCCCTTGTGAGACATCGCAATCTTTTTCGAATTTTCTGAACCCCTGGTATCAAATAACCGTAAAATTAATCCGGCGGCGACCTACTCTCCCAGCCGCGACTCAGCGGCAAGTACCATCGGCCCTGGCGGGTTTCACTTCCGTGTTCGGAATGGGAACGGGTGTGACACCGCCGGTATAACCACCGGAAAATCTAACGCGATTAAGCAGAGAATGGCTAAGCGGTTTAGTAAAACAAGGAGCTTCCTTGAATCACTTATCCGCCCAACCGCTTAACCGCTTAACCGTTTCTTTTTATTGATCGAATGATATGGCTAAGCCTCACGGCCGATTAGTAACGCTTGGCTACACCCATTACTGAGCTTCCACCTGCGTCCTATCAAACCCGTAGTCTACGGGTGGCCTTCAGGCCCTATGCTTTCGCATAGGACGGGAACCCTTATCTCGAGGTCGGTTTCCCACTTAGATGCTTTCAGCGGTTATCCGATCCGAACACCGCTACCCAGCGTGTACCCCTGGCGGGATAACTGGGATACGGGAGGTTCGTCCAACCAGGTCCTCTCGTACTGTGGTCGGCTCCTCTCAAGATTCCTGCGCCCATGGCAGATAGGGACCGTACTGTCTCACGACGTACTGAACCCAGCTCACGTACCACTTTAACCGGCGAACAGCCGGACCCTTGGGACCTTCTCCAGCCCCAGGATGTGATGAGCCGACATCGAGGTGCCAAACCGGGCCGTCGATGTGAACTCTCTGGCCCGATCAGCCTGTTATCCCCGGCGTAGCTTTTATCCGTTGCGCGATGGCCCTTCCATTCGGCACCACCGGATCACTAGGCCATGCTTTCGCACCAGTTCGCGCCGTCGCGCTCACTGTCAAGCTCCCTTATGCCCTTGCACTCAACGTGCGATTTCTATTCGCACTGAGGGAACCTTTGGGCGCCTCCGTTACTCTTTAGGAGGCGACCGCCCCAGT
>CAYHKQ010000004.1:0-46124 GCA_964357255.1 uncultured Elusimicrobia bacterium | reverse complement strand
TTGCCCAGCCTATCCTCTTTGCTAAGGCGTAACTCAAACGGCTAAAGAGATACCATCCCTGATATTCTGTCTTAGAAACGATAAAAAGTAATCAAACTTTAGTCCTATTTACAAATAGGTCTAAAGTCCTATACAAATAACTGAAAAATACAGGACTTTAGACCTAGTTCTTATGGGGTCTAAAGTCTCAAGCGGTCTACCTGCTTCATGTCATAAACTGTGTTAACCTTATGCAATCCTGGATCCAGGCAAGCGGGTGGCCGGCGGTCGTTGCCGCCGTTATTCTAGGCCTTTCGGGATGCGGAAGCATCTCGACCTATCAAACGGGAAAAACCGTCCCGGGGGGCAAGTTTTCGTTTGGCATGGGGATGGCGGGCGGGCTTTTCCGCACTAAATCCCATGTCAATGGATTTCCCACCGAGCTCCCTTATGGCGCGGCTGAAGTTTTCGCGGGTTATGGGCTTTTGGATTTTTTGGAAATTAATCTCAAGGTCATGGCCTCTCAATATACGGCCAAGGAGGATTTTAGAGAATTGGGCGGGATGCCTTTGTTCGGCGGAGGCTCGGCGCGACTTGCCTTAACCCAGGAGCGCTGGGGATTTCCACTGTCCGTGGCCATCGGCTCGGCCTACTACGCAGGTAGCGCCCAGGAGCGCCGTAGCAATCTTGACAATGTCGAGACCCTTCGCAGGGTGACCACGACCAAGGACCGGATTTTATTCGTTAATGTTTCGCGTGACGCGTTTTCTTGGCTGACTCTTTACGGCGCTTGGAAAATTTATCATCGGACCACTTTGAATAAAGAGTGGGACCACGGCAATCTTACGAAGCAGGACGCGTTGCTCGATCAATTGCGCGGCTATGGAGCGGGCATTAGTTTTAATGTCGGGCGCGATCGCAACACGCATATTATGTTCGAGGTCAATGAAATTCGCGACACGGATGAACCCAGCCGCCATTATCAAAAGCAGGCGGGGTTGGGCATGAGTGTCGAGTTTTAGAACGCCTCTCGCCTGGACCCTGGGCGTCTTGGCCGTTTTTCTTGTTGGCCTGGCGGCGTCGGGGTATCTACGGCCGCCCAAAATCGGACTTCCCTGGCCGGATTCCCAATATGTTTTTGTAGAAGGCCGCATCGCGCGTCCGTTGGCCCGGGGCTGGGCGTTGGAGTGTTCTCGAATTCAAGATCAACCGGTTTCCACGCGAGTCTATCTGACCTCGGTTGATCCCCGCGCCATCATCCTTCCGGAATTGGCCAGCGGCGCCCCTCTTTTGATATGGGGAAGATTTTTACCGCCGGCTAAAAATAGTCTGCCCGGGGGGTTTGACCTCGGGGATTACTTGTCCAGAGAGGGCCTGGGGGGCCGTCTTTTGGTGGACAACCCGTCGGACATCAAGGTTCTCGGGCTTTCACGGGGAATTAGAGGCCGGCTCGATGGCTGGCGGTCCAGGGCGGCCCTGCTGTTGATGAGCCGCTATCCTGACCCGAGGGTTCAGGGACTCTTAAGCGGTCTTCTGATCGGAGACAAACGCTTGCTCGACCCTTCTTTGAACCAGTCTTTTCGCAGGGCCGGCGTTATGCACCTGCTTGTGGTCAGCGGACTGCATGTGGCTTTATGGGGCGCCATGGTATGGTTTGTGGCAACACGCTTAGCGCGCCTTCCCCGGCGCTTATCCGGCGCGATCACATTGGCCGCCACCTGGGGATTTGCCCTCTTTGTCGGCCTTTCAGCCCCTGTGCTCAGGTCCGCCTTTATGGCGAGCGTTCTTCTGTTTGGGTCTTTTCTTCGCCGGGAAACGCCGGCCCTCAGCCGTCTTTTTTTGGCGGGGCTTTTTTTATTGATCATAAAACCAAGGTGGATCAGCGACGCCAGTTTTTTATTGTCTTTCATGAGCACATTCGGAATTCTTTATGGCTGGGGGGCCTCGAGCGCCCGTGGCGGCGAGGGGCAGGCCCGCCATTGGATGGCGCAACGACTCATGGCTTTAGCGGCCACCGGTTTTTTCGCCTGGTATGCGCTGTTGCCTTTTGGCGCGGCTTTTTTTCATCAACTTCCCTTGGCGGGGTTGGCCAGTAATTTAATTCTGGTTCCAGCATCGAGCGCGCTGATGGGGTTGGGGTTGGCGGATTTGCTCGTTCTAAGCAGGCTCGGCCCTTTTGATTCTTGGAGCCATGCCCTGGTTGACGGGGCGGCTCGGCTGTTTTTAGGAATCACGGATTTTTTTGCGTCGTTCCCTTGGGCGATTCTTCCGACCGCGCCCTGGGACCTTTTTTTAATCGGAGCTTGGTTGAGCGTGGCCTTGACCTTTGGCCTGGCCGCCGCGCCCGGGGCGCAACCGGGTCCCCTGAGATCCGCGCAGGGGACCGGATCGCCTTGGCGTGGACGCCTTTTGATTTTAGCGGGGATTCTTCTGACGTCAAGCGCATTGGCGCAGGCCTTACGCCCCGCCCGCCTTTATTTACTTAGCGACGGCTCCCGCTATGGCGCGGCGCTACAAGAGACGGGGTATCGCAGGCATTTCTGCTGGGCCGCTCCGCCGGAGAATTTTTCCGCGTTTTTTCGCCGGAATCTAGATAATTTCATCCAGTCTCGCGGGATGTTGGCGGCGCGCGCCGCCGTAGCGCCGCCCCAGGCGTCGCGAGCCTTGCAATCGTCCGGCGCTTTTTGGGATTGGCCGATTCAACTGAAGTCCTCCTGCGGCCGGACCGAGATTATTTTTCCTTTAAGCCCATTTCCTATAATCGGTGAGAATGTTGAGTCGCGAATTTTAGAATGCAAGCGAGGCTCCTTTCAAGAAGTCGTTTTGACTCGTTAATTTTGACATGGTTCTCATTTTTTATAACTCCCGCAAGCCCTTGGTGCGTAAAATTTTGCCGGGCCTGCGGGCCCTGCTGAAAAAGAAAGGACACAGGCTTCGTTTGATCGAAGCGCGCGGCCTTGGCAAATCGTCGAGGCATGTCCGTCATGAAATCCACTGGCCGACGGACGTTCGATTGGCGGTATCCTTGGGAGGAGACGGCACCCTTCTGGCCGCGGCGCGCCAAGTGGTGGACGACGCGATTCCGTTGATGGGGATTAATTTGGGCGGCCTTGGATTTTTGGCCGCCGCTGATCAGGCTGATTGGTCCGGCGCGCTGGAGATGGCCTTGGATGGTCGGTTGCCGACTCAAGACCGTTTGGTTTTATCTCTTCGCATTGAACGCGCCGAGGCGCTTCGCTCCAGGCATTTGGCCGTTAACGACTGCGTGCTCCGCACGGAGAAATCGCCCCGCATGCTCGAAATTCAGATCGCCCTGGAACGCCAGGGTTATCTAGCGCACTTGCGCGGCGATGGCTTGATTGTAGCGACTCCCACCGGGTCCACGGCATACGCATTGGCTGCCGGAGGGCCGATTGTGGAGCCCTGTATTAACGCTTATGTGCTGGTCCCCTTAGCCGCCCATACGCTGACCCAGAGGCCTCTGTTGGTCGGCGCTCATCAGGCGTTGCGTCTGTCGCTCGGCCCTTATCACGGCGAGCCTGGCCGTGCCATGGTTTTTGTGGACGGTCAGATTACCGAGGAAATCACGAGCGCGGATACGGTGATTATCGAAACCTATCCCAAGAATTTGATCCTATTGCGCTCGCCCAAGCGCGGCTATTTTCATTTACTGCGGGAGAAATTACATTGGGCGTCGTATTAGAAAATTTATGCTGATTGAAGAGATCTCCATCCGTAATTTTGCCTTGATCGAAGAAGCCGTTATCGAGCCGGGCAAGGGGATTAATGTTTTGACCGGGGAAACCGGAGCCGGTAAGTCCATGTTTATGGATGCGCTGAGGTTTTTGTTCGGCGAAACCGTCACGGCGGAGTTCCTGCGACCCGGCGCGGCGCAGATGGAAGTGTGCGCCCGCGTAACGCTCGCGCGCGAAGCGCGCGCCGAGGCCGGCGCGATACTCGAGGAGCTTGGCGTCGAGACGGAAGATTCCTCGTTGATTCTCAGGCGCCTTTATGACGCAAAGACCGGCAAGACAAGGGCTTTCCTGGGTAGCGCTCCTGTGACCGGGGCCGGCCTCAAGAGATGGGCCGCGTGCGCGGTTGAATTTCACGGGCAAGGCCAGTCGTCCGAGATTCTAGGCGATTGTTATGTTCAAGATTATCTCGATCGTTGGGCCGGGCTTGCATCCGATGCCGAGGAATTTGGCCGGGCCTATCAATTGTGGCAGGCGGCCGCGCTCGATCTTGAGGAGCGCCGGCGCTTTGTCCAAGAGAAGCGCGACAGGCTGGGTCTGTTGCAGTTTCAAAAACAAGAATTGCAGGAAGCCGCGCTTGAGGAGGAAACCCTGCTTCAGATTGAAAACGATTTGCCGCTTTGGATTAACAGGGAAAACTTGGCGGGGCAATTAGATGAGCTTGAGGGGTTGGTTTCCGGTTCTGAGGCGAATGCCCAGGCTTTAGTGGGCCAGTCTTTGCGCATAGCCTCGCGGCTGGCCTCCTTGCCCGACGGAGCCAAGGTTTTTGAGCCGTTGGCCGGAGCGTTGGAGCAGTGCCAGGGATTTTTGGCGGAGGCGGCCCGTCAATGCGCGGCGCTTCGGGAATCTCTCGGAGCCGGACGCGCTCGCGTGGAGGAGCTCTTGGGCCATAAAGCCAGGCTTGAGCGGCTTCGGATTAAGCATCAATGTGAGAATTATCGGGAACTGCGCGATCGCCTTGAAAACGTGACCGTGGATTTGGAGCGCCTTGAAAATTTCGGCCACGATGAATTACGGCTTGCGCGCGAGGCGGAGCAAAAGCGCGAACATTGCGAGCAATTAGCCGGACGGCTTTCTCGCCGACGCGAAGCCGCGGCCCGGGAGTTGGGTCCTCGCGTGACTCGGGAGTTAAGACTTCTGGGATTGGGAAAGGCGGTTTTTGAGGTCGAGGTAGTTCGCAGGTCTCGCGGGGCCGGCGGCGCCGGAGGCAGTCCAGCAGGCAGTCCTTTGAGCGCAAAGGGCGCTGATGCGGCCGTTCAGAGCGAGTCTTGGAACAACCGCGGAGCTGATCAGGCGATTTTTTGGTTTACTCCCAATCCCGGGGAAGGCCGGCATCAGGCCCATCGCATTGCCAGCGGCGGCGAGGCTTCGCGCGCGGCCCTGGCCCTGAAGAATCTTTTGCTGGGGGGCAATTCAAAGGAGCCGGCTGGTTTGGGCCAAGTCTTGGTTCTCGACGAGATCGAGCAAGGTCTCTCAGCCCGGGTCGCGGCTTTGACCGGCGATTATCTCAAGCGGCTCGGCCGCGCTCATCAGATCTTTCTCATCACCCATTCGCCGGTGTTGGCTTCTTCGGCTGATTCGCATTTTGTTTTGCAGAAGAATGTCCGCCAGGGCCGCACCGTCACGGAGATTCGCGGCCTTCGCTCGAATGAGGAGCGCCGAGGGGAAATTTTGCGCCTATTGGGAGCCGCCACAATTCAAGAGCAACGGACATTGGCGCCTTATGTCGAGAAGTTATTGGGCTTGGAACAAAAGGAGGCGGCATGAAAAAAGTTCGCGGATTTTTGCCTGCGCTGGGGTTATTTTGGTTTTTGCAAGGTTGCGTTTTGGCCGAAGGGCCGGGGGACCGAGCCGCCGGGCATTTTGGCGTTGAGATGGGGGCTCCCACCGGTCTGGCCGTGGATGTTCAGGTGGACCGCTCCAATAGGCTTTTTAGCGATTTGGGCGTTTGGTCGGGGGATTTGGCCATGAACGCGGGTTGGGCTCATCAATTTCCGGGTCTGGTTAAACCCAAGGACGCGCGGCTTGCCCTCGACTCCTATCTGGGCGCCGCGGTTCATGCTCGTTTTGACGACAAGACGCGCCTTGGGCTGGGCATTGTGCTTGGGCAGGAAATAACAGTTGATAATTCCCCATTCCGTTTTTTTGTCCGATTGATTCCTTTGGTCCGCATTTCACCCTCGGCCGGATTTAACCTCAGCGCCGTTATGGGCGCCACTTTTTCTTTTTAGCGGTCAGAGGCCAGGAAGGCAGGGGTGGGCCTAATTGAATTTGGGACTTTAGACTTGAGGGGTATTGACAAATTAGAATAATGTTCGCTACAATTGTCTGATTGGGAGGTGATGAATAATTATGACGACCCCCGATAGTCAATTGCGTGGAAGCGCCGGCAACGAGGAATCTACCTCGGCCTTTGGCGTGCAAACAAAAGACGTGCGCGTAGAGATACGGACTCGCTCTGAACGCATTGAGGGATTCATTAAAATCCCGGCTGAAGCCCAGAATTATTGCAAAAGGCTCTCCGACATCCTTTGGTATGCGGATCGCGGCGGCACGGGAATTTTAACCGTGGCCGATGCCTCTGTTTATGATCTGGCCAGTTCCAAGCTGATCCTACGCCAGTCGTTGCTCGGCGTGGCTAAGTCCCAGGTGATGTATTTCTGGCTGTTGCCTCGAGAGGGCGAAGAAGGGCAATTGCCGGTTGTTGAGATCGGCGAGCAGGCATGAAGAAGGCGACAGAAGCGAGAAAGGCGAAACAAGCGTAAAAGGCTTGATATTTTCAGGCTTTTATAGCGGACATCCCTTTTTAGCCTCGTTGCTTTTTGTCACCGCATTCCTCCGATAAGAGGATTAGCCATTTCTTTTGCATGGGTTTCCAATGCCCGGGAGACCGTTTCGCTAAAATTACTGGAAAAATTTTTATCCCATAACAGCATTTCCTCCTGCCAGGGAAAAACGAGATACCCCACTTCAATCAATACCGCGGGCACGGTTAATTCCCGCAAGATATAAAGATCTCCCCATAACACCCCGTTGTCCGGCAGGCTTAAATTGCGCCGTTCCCGCAGAGCTTTTTTTATTCGTTGGGCCAGGGGGATTGAAAGCTGGCGATAGTAATACACGGAGTGCCCCCATGGGCCCCCTTCGTAGGGATTGATCCAAGAGGCGAAATCGTTGCAGTGAATCGAGATGAAAAAATCCGGGTTGACGGCGCGGGCGATTTCGACGCGTTTTTCAAGAGACAGGGTCTCATCCGCGCTTTGGCGCGTCAGCACGGTTTTGGCTCCTCGGTTCTCAAGATGGCGCGCGAGTTCCTTGGCCAAACGCAGATTGGCCTCATGTTCAAAATGGCCCGATGGGGCCAGGGCGCCGGATTCCCTGCCTCCGTGGCCCGGATCAATCGCCACCGTCAAGCCTTCAAGCCAGAGACGGTAGGGGCTTGCCATTTGCTTGCCTGAGATTTTTTTGGCGACAAGCTCCTCGGAAGACGCGCTGTTGTCATCTGCGCGGGGCGCGCGATTTTTGTGATTAGCCAATGGGCGCTTGCCGTGTTTTCTAAAGCGAATCGCAAGGCCGCCCTTGAAAGATTGCGACCAGTAACCCCATCCCAGAGGCCGACTCAAGGCCACGTTAAGATCCACCTCGTCTTCCATGGGGATGTTCCACGAGATTCCTTCTACCACGGAGGATTGCGCAGATGGTTTAAAAGGAATCCAATTGAGATGAATCCGGCAATTAAAAAGGCGAATTTTGAGTTCGCGTTCAGCCTGTTCTTCCACCAGAAATGGAAGCTGGGCGTTGGAATTCCATAAGATTTTAAGCACGGTTTCATTGTCAGGAGCCGTGCTTTCAACGACTCGCACCGATATGACCTTGGGAACGGCGCTCAGGTATTTTTCGGCCTTGAGCTCGTCGGCCGCGACCCAACCCTTTAAGGCGCCGCCCAGGCGAACGCGATGGAAGTTTCCGATTGTTCCGTCCGCGCTTAAAATCGTGCCCGAGGGGACGCTGAACCAATAATTGCCGGATTGCGGGCTCGATAGGATTTTTGTTTTAGTGGCCGTCGTTTCAAAGGCCTTGGGCCATGCGCCGGGCTGGGCGACGCGGATATTTTTGCCGGTTTTAAGCCGCAGGGATTCTTGTCCTTCAAAAAAAATTTCCAGCTCTCCGCTTTTGGAACGACGGAAGGTGTCCTGCGGGGCCGGCGCGAACCGGCCTTCATAAAAACCCGGCAGGGTTTCGTTCATCGGCGACTTGGCGGCGATGGAGGCGATTCGATACCACGCCCGGCCGCCGGGAGCGGCTTGAAAAGAAATCCCCAAGGATTCGCTGGGCAGGATTTCCAAGGATGAGGCTTTGGGTTCGAGGCTTGAAGTAATGCGTTCTTTTAAATTCATGGCTTTGGGACGTTCCAACCGAACCGTTCGCGCGGCCGCCGCCGCGGCGCGAACGGTGGTGGCCAGGGTCACGGTCCAGTTGTTCTTAGCGAGCGCGTCGGAGGGCACATAAGAGGAAAAGGACCCTGTCCAGTAGACCGGAACCTTCATGCCGTTGATCCAAACCCACTTGATTCCAGGCTCGACGTGGCCGGCGGCAATAATGCCGGCGGCGCCGATGGGGATCGTTTCGCCTTCCAAAGGGCGCACCAGGACGGGCTCGTCGGCCTGCGTCTGAAGCGGCCAGAGCCAAATCGTCAAGATCGCCGGCAGGAATTTTGTGTTACGCATCGCAACCTTATAGTTTAACCCGCATAGCGGCGTTTATCATCGGGATTTTCCGGAAAAGGATTATTGCCTATCTCCTTAGATTCCATCTCGCCCTGATCTGCTAGTATCAAACAATGGAACCGGGGCGCATCGCTGAATTTTTAAAGGATTGCGGGGAGCCGGAGTTCCGTGTGCGCCAAATACTTCGGGCATTGTGCGCGGGTGTTTCTTCTTATGATGAAATTACCACCCTGCCTCGAGCCTTAAGAAAACGCTTGAGCGATAGTTTGCCGATGTTGAGCTTTAAGGTGGAGCGAGCGCTTTCCACCTCAAACGGCAGTTCTCATAAGGCCGTGCTCCGTCTGACTGACGGACAAATGATCGAGACGGTTTTGATGAGCCCTAAGCCCGGCCTTTGGAGCGTGTGTGTATCCTCGCAAGTCGGTTGCGCCTTAAAATGTAATTTTTGCGCCACAGGGCTTATGGGATTTAAGCGTAACTTGAGCGCGGAGGAAATTACGGACCAGGTTTTATGGTGGAGGCAATTTTTACGCGGCAGCGCCTCGGGCGCCTCGGGGACCGTGAGCGCTCAGAGCGTCCGGAGTCGGGCGCGTGGGGGGGAAATCAGCAACGTCGTTTATATGGGCATGGGCGAGCCTATGTTAAATTTCGAGGCGGTCAAAAAAAGCATTGAACGGCTTTGCGACCCAGGGCTTTTCGGTTTTGGGCGCCGCTCGATCGCGGTGTCCACGGCCGGCGTTGTGCCCGGCATCGCGCGTTTTTCCAAGGAATGCCCTCAGGTTCATTTGGCCCTGTCTCTTCACTCGGCGAACAATATTTTAAGAACACAGCTGATGCCCATCAATAAGGCCTATCCGATCGAGGATCTGGTCAAGAGCCTGCGGCGCTATTTCGCGAGGAATAAGAGGAAGGTTTTTTTGGAGTATGTTCTCCTGGATGGGGAGAACGATCAGTTGCGCCATGCCCAGGAGCTGGTTCGTTTTATCCATCGCGTGGGCCCCGTTCATCTTCTTCATGTCAATTTGATTATTTGGAATCCCACGCGCACGCCGCATCATTCCTCGGAACGCCTGGTTGCCGCTCAGTTTAAACGATATTTATTTGATCACGGGATTCATGTGACGATTCGCAAGAATTTGGGTCAGGAAATCAACGGGGCCTGTGGGCAATTGGTGATTCCGGAATAATTCAGGCGCACAGTGAAAACGCGCCGGGTTTTTGAAAAAAAGTCCTACTGAAGAACCATCTCCAAATTGCCCGTGACCGAGGGATACACGGCTTTTTCGTGGATCGCTCGGGCGGCGCCGGGAGGCGGCGGGAGCTCCCGCTCGGCATTGTCCGACTCAAAGAAATAGGCTTCCGCTTGGAACGGTCCCTGCCAGGGCCTCGAGGCCACGAGCCGGTCATCCGATGTGATACGAAAGTAAAGGGGAAATTTTGGATTGAGCCAGCGACGGATCGCGACGGGGATTCCCCATCGGTCCTTGATCACCATGTAACAAACGGCGTTGGGTTTGTTGATTAGGTGCTGGTGGCGACTGCCCTCCAGCGTCAAGGTTCCTTTGATGGTTCTAGCAGGCGTGATGCGGTTGCAACCGGTCGTGGCCAGGGACCCTAAAAGAATAAAAATCGCCGCGGCCGCCGGCCTGTTTAGGCGTTTGGAGCGTTTTTCAAAAATGAGCATGGCTCGCGCCTCGCCCTCCCATCCAAGATAGACCACGCGGCGCCCATGGGCCTCCTCCTCGGCGGTTTCGCGCGTCATGATGCGCGGCAGTTCGACGGAGCATTCGGCCATCAGCCGCGCGCTTCCCATCACCACGGCCCGGCCGTCAACAACGGCTCCGGCCCCAAGGTTGGGGAATTCCTGGAAATACTTTACGTCTGCCGACGCAACGTCGTTGGCCGAGGCGGCCTTGAGGATGGCGGCTCCAATAGCGCCGGAGCGGCCGTGTCGAGCGAGGCTACCCGCAATTTTGAGAATTTCTTTTTCATTTTCCCTTTGATAGGGCATAATGCGGATTCCGGTGAGCGGCGTTTGTTCGCGCTCGCCGCCTCGCCGGAAAAAGGCCCAAGCCAAAGCCGGCGCGCCGACGCAAAGGACGATGGCGAGAACAACAAGATAAATTTGCATAATTCTAAGTAGAGTATTTTATTCAGTTATGCGCAAATTACTTTTTTTCTCGGCGTTAGCCCTAGTTTTCGGAGCGGGTTGCTCGGCGAAAAGTGATGTCGTGCGTCTGGCGGTGGCCGTTCCCTTGACCGGGGATATCGGCACGGAAGGCCAGGGCATCCGTCGCGCCGTGGAGCTTGCCGTGGAAGAGGCCAATGCCTTAAAAAAATTTCCTTTTAAAATCGAGGTGCGCGCGTTCGATGACCGCGCCGATCCCAAAGAGGCCGTAAGCGTGGCCAATATCATCGTTTCAGACCCCGCTGTCTTGGCCGTTATAGGTCATTACAATTCCGGCTGTTCCATCCCGGCTTCCCAGGTGTATGCGCGCGCGGGAATCCCCATGATTTCGCCTTCTTCGACGAACCCCAAGCTCACGCAACAACAGTTAGAGCCCAATTGGACCTTGCCCCGTTCCGTGTTCCGCGTGGTGCCTACGGATGACGTGCAGGGCTCCTTTGCCGCTGATTTTATCATTGAAAAGCTCAAGATGAAAAAATTTTGCATTGTGCATGATAAGACTCCATATGGGCAAGGCCTGGCCGAGCAGTTTCGCGACCGGTTTCTATCGCGCGACGGCGTTATGCTCAGTTTTGACGGCATCGCGACCGGCGACAGGGATTTTAAGGCCCTGTTGACCAGGCTCAAGAGTTTGAAGCCCGAGGGAATTTATTTCGGCGGGCTTTATATGGAGTTCGGTTTGATGGTCAAACAGTCTAAAGAGCTTAATTTTAAAGCCGTATTTTTTTCCGGCGATGGCTCCAAGACCAATGAGCTTTTTAAGGTGGCGGCCCAGGCCGCCGAGGGCGCCTATCTTTCGATTACCGGTATCCCGGTCGAGCATCTGGCCTCCGCCAAATCATTTTTGGATAAATACCACGCTAAGTTTTCCGGTATGGACGTCAAGCCCTTTGATCACTTTGGTTATGAGGCGGCCAATATCGCGCTCGACGCCCTCTCCAAGGCGGGACCGGACCGCGCCAAGTTGCTCGATGAGCTTCGGGGAACGCGTTACGAGGGAATCTTGGGCATGACCGAGTTTGACGATAAGGGCGACACCAAGAACAAGATTATCACCATGACCCGTGTAAAAAATGGCGCTTTTGAGATTGTTAACTAAATGACGAAGGGTTCAAAAGGGTCAAAGGTTCAAATTTGAACTTTCTGACCCCGTATTGATGTGTTTTTTCAGCAACTTGTCAATGGATTGGTCCTTGGATCCATTTACGCTTTGATTGCCCTGGGCTATACGCTCGTCTACGGCATTCTCATGATGATCAATTTTGCCCATTCGGATATTTTAATGCTAGGCGCTTTTATCGGTTTAGGCGCTTCGGCCTTGGTTTCTTCCTGGGGGGGAGAATGGGCCGCTATCGCGGTGGCCTTTTTAGCCGCGATGGCCGGCGCGGGTTTGGTCGGCGTCTTGGTGGAGCGCTTCGCCTACCGGCCCTTGCGAAAGGCGATGCGCCTGGCTCCCCTGATTTCCGCCATCGGCGTTTCCATTATGATTTCCAACGGGGTTTTTCTTTGGATCAGCAATCAATCCATTCCTTACCCGCATTTTATCTCTGATCGGAATTTTGTTTTAGGTTCCGTGGAAATCAGCCATCTTCAAGCCGCGATCGTGGCTACGGCGCTTCTCCTGATGACCCTCCTTCATGTGGTTATCCAGTACACGAAAATGGGCAAGGCCATGAGGGCCTGCGCGGAGGATATTCCCACCGCCGGCTTGATGGGCATTGACGGCGACCGGATTATCGCGTTTACATTTTTAGTGGGCGGAGCCTTGGCCGGAGCGGCGGGGGTGTTAAATGGCCTTTATTACGGTTCGATCAAATACAATCTTGGTTTTCTTCCCGGGGTCAAGGCCTTTACAGCGGCAGTTTTGGGCGGCATCGGCAATATCGCCGGAGCCGTGCTGGGCGGCTTTGTGCTTGGGATTTTGGAAGTGATGGCGGCCGGGTATCTGCCGGACGGCAATCAATGGAAGGACGTGATCGCATTTGTGGTGTTGATCGGCGTGTTGCTGGTGCGGCCATCCGGGCTTCTGGGGGAGCGCGTTGCGGAAAAAGTTTAATTGGCGCAGGGTCTGGCCATGGGTGGCGATGGGGGCGCTCGCGCTTTTTCCTTTTTTGGTTCAATCCACCCCGTGCGCGTATTTAATCCGCTCGGCGGGCCTTGTCGGCCTGTATGTTATTTTAGCGTTGGGGCTTAATTTTACCCTGGGTTACGCAGGGCTGTTTGATTTGGGATACATCGCTTTTTACGCCATCGGCGCTTATGCCGCGGCCTTGGCTTCGATTCACGGGTGGGGGTTCGGCGGTTCGGTTTTTGCCGCCCTCGCGGTCACGCTCGCGGCGCGGTTCTTGGTGGGAATTCCGATTTTGCGTTTGCGCGGCGACTATCTGGCCATCGTCACCATGGGATTCGGCGAGATCGCGCGGCTTGTTCTTAACAATCTAGACGCGCTGACCAATGGCCCCAAGGGTTTGCCCCGAGTTGGGGAAAATATTTTCTCTCCAAAAATTTTCGGCTTTACGCTTGTCACCAATACGCATTTTTATTTTTTAATTTTAGCGGGCGTTGTAGTCGCCATTTTTGCTTCCCGGCGATTGGAGCACTCGCGCCTGGGGCGGGCTTGGGTGGCGATTCGCGAGGATGAGCTTGCGGCCGAGCTCACCGGCCTTGCCGTGGCCCGGCTCAAGCTCGCGGCGTTTACTATCAGTGGAATTTTTGCGGCCTTGGCCGGAGCGATTTTTGCTCATTGGGAGCGATTTGTGACCCCGGAATCTTTTGTGTTTTGGGAGTCCATTTTACTGGTCGCGATGATCGTGGCGGGCGGCATGGGCTCGATTGCAGGCGTAGTTTTGGGGGCTGTAGTTTTGGGGGGCGTGCCCCAGGTGCTCCAGGTCGCGTTGGTGGGCTCTCGATGGATTGATTGGCGGTATTTTCTCTTTGGGCTTGTGCTGGTGCTGGCCGTTTTATTCCGGCCGCAGGGTTTTTTCCCATCGCGGCGGCGCGAGGTCGCGTTGGCTGATGGATAGCGCGGCGCTGGAGGAGGCTCCCGTGGCACATCCGGCGAAATTCACCCAGCCATCGGCGACCTTGTTGCGCTCGCGCGCTTTGAGCCAGCATTTTGGCGGCCTCAAAGCCTTGGAAGGCGTGAGCTTCGAGGTGGCCAGGGGTGAGATCGTAAGCGTCATCGGTCCCAATGGCGCCGGCAAGACGACCCTATTTAATGTGCTAACCGGTGTTTACCCAGGCACGGCCGGGGAGATTTTTTTTGACGGCGTGGCCTTAAGGGGCATGAAACCCCATCAGGTTGTGGCCCAGGGCCTGGCTCGGACATTTCAAAACATTCGGCTTTTTGCCAACATGACGGCGCTGGAAAACGTGATGGTGGGTCTGCATTGCCGGACTAAAAATGATTTCTTGGGCGCTCTTTTGGGTCTCGCCAGTTTTCGGCGGCAGGAGACTTATATTGTCGAGGAGGCCAAAAAGCGCTTGGCCACCGTCGGGTTGCTCGGCCTGGGCAATCAGATCGCCAAGAATTTATCTTACGGGGATCAGCGCCGTTTGGAAATTGCCCGAGCCCTGGCCACGGGCCCTAAGCTTTTGATTTTGGACGAGCCTTCAGCCGGCATGAATCACAAGGAAAGTGAACGGCTGATGGAACTGATCCGCTCTCTTCGCAACGTGGGGATCACAATTTTATTGATTGAGCATCACATGAAAGTTGTGATGGGAATTTCCGATCGTATCGTCGTTTTAGACCACGGCGTCAAAATTGCTCAAGGCACTCCGGCCGAGGTTCAAAGCAACGAGCAAGTGATTGAAGCCTATCTGGGCAAGCGCCATGACCGCTGATCTTTTTGCGCGTCCCATTTCCCTTGAGGGGAGGGGACGGGGCGAGGGCGACAAAGGCTTGCCGATTCTCCAACTTCATGACGTCCATGTCGTCTACGGTAAAAAAATTCGCGCCTTAAAAGGCGTAAGCCTCCAAATTAATCCCGGCGAGATCGTGGCGCTGATCGGATCCAACGGCGCGGGCAAGACCACGTTGCTAAAGTCCGTGTCAGGGATTCTGCCGCTCGAAAAGGGAGAAATTATTTTTAACGGCCGGCGTATTTCCGGATTGAAGACCCACCAGATTTCCCGTTTGGGGCTGGGCCATGTGCCGGAGGGGCGTCGGATTTTTGCCCGCTTGACGGTTTTGGAAAATTTAGAGCTCGGCGCTTTTGTCCGAGACGATGCCGGGGGGATCGAGAGGGACCTCCGGCACGCTTTTGAACTCTTTCCCATACTTGAGAGCCGCCGTTCGCAATTAGCTGGCACGCTCTCCGGCGGCGAACAGCAAATGCTGGCCATTGCCCGCGCTTTGATGATGCAACCTAAAATGTTGATGCTCGATGAACCGTCCATGGGCTTGGCTCCTGTCGTGACGGACAAGATTTTTGAGGTGATCACCAAGATCAACCAAGAAGGCAAGACGATTTTTCTTGTCGAGCAAAACGCGGCCCGGGCCTTGGAAATTGCCCACCGCGCCTACGTGATTGAAACCGGCCAAATCACCCGCGAGGACGAAGCCCGCCGCCTCCTTGTAGATCCTAAAGTTCAGGAAGCTTACCTCGGCGTCGCGTAAGAAATGCGTCGCGAGCTTAAATTCTTCGATATTTTTTGCCTGGGCCTCAATAGCATCATCGGCTCCGGAATTTTTCTTTTCCCAGGGCTTTTAGCCGGGCATTTGGGGCCGGCCTCCATTTTGGTTTTTCCGTTAACCGGGCTTTGTCTGGCGCCCGTGGCCTGGTGTTTCAGCGTTCTGGCCAGCCGGTACGACTCGACCGGCGGGCCCTATCTTTATGCGAGGGATGCCTTCGGCCCCTGGGCCGGCTTTGGCATCGGCTGGATGTGTTGGCTGAGCAATGTTTTGAGTTATGCGGCCGTGGCCAATGCCGTCAGTTCCTACTTGGGGCATTTTTGGGAGCCGATGGCCGCCGTTGTTGCGGTCAAAATTTCAGCTTGTCTCGTCATTGCCGGTCTTGGTCTGCTCAATTACGTCGGCGTCAAACCCGCGGTGCGCACGGCCGACGCGTTCACCGTCGCCAAGGTGATTCCGCTTTTTTTGTTTGTGTTGGCCGGTTTATTTTTTATCAAGGCCGGCCGGTTCGTCCCTTTTGCCCCGGAGGGTTTTGGCGGTTTGGGATCCGCTGTTTTTATGGCCTTTTTCGCTCTGCAGGGCTTTGAAAACGTTCCAGTTCCCTCTGGCGAGGCCAATCAAGCCCGCCGCAATGCGCCCTTGGCCGTTATTTTGTCCCTACTGTCGGCCACGGTCATTTATGCCTTGATTCAATTTGTAGCCGTCGGGACGTATCCAGGCTTGGCCGGTTCCACGAAGCCTCTGGCCCAGGCGGCCCAGGTTTTCCTTGGCCCTTTAGCGGGGATCGTGGCGATTGGAGCCGCTATTTCCACCATCGGATTTTCCACGGGCGCGGCTTTTGGCGGTCCGCGTTATCTTCTTGCCCTGGGCACCAGCTTTTTTCCTGCCAAGCTCACGAAGTTTCATCCGCGCTTTGGCACGCCTTATATTGCCGTGAGCCTTCATGCGGCAACGACCCTTGTTTTGGCCCTGGTGCTTGATTTCAAGAAGCTCGTGGATTTAAGCAATGTTACCGTGGCTCTTCAGTATATCGTCACTTGCGCCGCGGCCTGGAAACTCTCGCGAGCCGGTAGCCCCGGGGATTCCTGGCGTCTGCCCCTGGGGCCTACCCTGCCTCTCTTGGGGATCGCGGCCACTCTTTATTTGAGTTCCCATGCGAGTTTTAAGGAAATCCTCTTTAGCGCCGCCATCTTGGCCGTTGGCTATCTAGCGGCCCTGGCAACCCGCCGGGCAACTCGCTGAGCCAAGGAGCCTGTAATTAAAAGATGCGCCCCGGCGATTTGTCATAATTCTTCCGTGCAGAGCAACGCTTTGGCCGAGGCTATTCATGTCGGGACCGAGCTTTTGACGTTTAAGGACAACACCCATACGAGCCTGTTGGCCAGGTCTCTGGCCCCCCTTGGCCTGCGTTTGGCGAGGGCCTCTTTGATGGCGGATGATGAAGCGGAAATCGCCCAGGCTATTGCCCTGGCCTTAAGACGGGCGTCATTGGTGATCGTGACCGGCGGGCTCGGGCCCACCTTTGATGATGTCAGCCGTGAGGCCGCGGCTAGGGCCCTGGGCCGCCGGCTCATCGCTCGGCCCGAGCTCATGGCCGGAATTCGCGAACGTTTTCGCCGGGCAAGGTTTTTAATGCCTTCGAGCAACCGGCGCCAGGCCATGATTTTGGAAGGCGCCCAGGTTTTAGACAACGAAGCCGGAACGGCGCCGGGGCAGATGGTGGATTTGGGATCGAGGCTTTTTTTGCTTTTGCCGGGGCCGCCGGCCGAGGTCGAGTGCACGCTGGCCAAGGCCATGCCCGTGATTCGGAAAAAATTTTTCAACGCAGAGATGCTGATCGAATCTTTCCATGTGATGGCTTTGACCGAGTCTAAGGTGGGGGAGATGGTCGGCCCGCTTCTTAATGTCCTTTCTAAAGAACGCGTGGAGTCCACGATTTTGGCCTCCCCTTATGTCATTGACCTTATTTTTCAGGTTTCAGGCAAAGGAGCGGAATCCGTGGTGGACAAAATTCGTTGCGAGCTGGCCAAGACTTTTGGGCACGACCTCTTAGGAGAAGGCGGCATGACGCCCGAGCGCAAGGTGGGGGAACTCTTAAGCGCTCAGAAATTGACCCTCGCGCTTGCCGAATCCTGCACTGGCGGCATGATTGCGGATCGGATCACGAATGTTCCCGGGAGTTCTTCCTATTTTGTGGAAGCCGTGATCGCTTATTCCAATGAGGCCAAAAAGCGCGAACTTGGCGTTTTACAGGCTACGCTTGAAGAGTTCGGCGCGGTGAGCGCCGATGTTGCCAGGCAGATGGCCGAAGGGATCCGCGAGCGCGTTGCCGGCGATTTGGCCGTTTCCGTGACCGGCATATGCGGGCCCGACGGAGGGACCGAACAGAAGCCCGTGGGCCTTGCTTATTTTGGCCTGGCCCGGCGGGGCCAAAGCACGCAAATTTGCCGGCGTCTTTTTTTCGGCGAGCGCCGGCGTTTAAAAGAGCGTATGTCGTGTTTTGCTTTGGACATGGCGCGCCGCCACTTGCTCGGCGCTCCGTTGCGCGGTTTAAATAAAGAGAAGAACTTTAAGGATGTCCGAGGGAAGCGCATTGGCTAGGTAGAGACCGAACAGGGTCGCCACTAAAGCCAACGACGAGACCACGGCGCTCACCGCGACCTTGGGAGCCGTGGTTTTGGCCACGGTTTTGACTCCGATGACCGTGACGATAAACCCGATCAGCGAGAAGACGAGTTCCGCTGTTTTGTAAAACTGGGGCGCATGAGCCGCGGTCGCGGTTGCCAGCGCGACAAAAAGCAGGAGGTACCATACATGGGTGGCCAGAAGGACCAGGGTGATCTGAGCCAAGCTGATGCGCCATTCGCCTTCCAAGAAACGCAAGAGAACGCGCATGAGGGCTCCGACGACGAGGGTTAAGATTCCGCCCAGGGCGCCCATTAAAAGCCAGAAGCTCAGGGAATGCGAGCCCACGTCGGCGCTGTAGCTGTCTTGGGGGAACCCCTGGGGTTTATAGGCATAGAAAACGCCGGCCGCGAGAATCGAGGAGGCATAAATCCCAAGGCATAATCTCCAAGGTTCTTCGCCTTGGGCAATGCGGCGGAAAAAGCGCGATGGCTTAAGCAGGAGTTCGCCGATTAACCCAAGGGTCTGTGACATCATTAATCACTCATCTGCCTGGCGCGGCGCGGACTCCTGCACGCCGGCTAAAAGCGCTTGCCCGGCGATGAAGAAAATCAGCATGGATAAAATAGCAATCCTTGGGCTACCCGTAATCTCGCGCGACACGCCGTAGGCCAGGGGGCCCAGGGTCGCGGAAATTTTGCTTGAGAGATTTTGGAATCCATAGAACTGGGCCTCGGAGCCCTTGGGAACCAATTTGCCGAACAGGCTTCGGGAAAGCGACTGACTGCCTCCCAGAACAATTGCGATAAAAGCGCCGGCGATCCAGAATTCCGTTTGCGTTTTCATAAAAAGCGCCCAAAAGAGCACGGCGGCCCATAATGTCAAGGATAACTGTAGAGCCTTCTTATTGCCCCATGCGTCGCCTAATTTGCCAAAGATGATCGCGCCGAAAAAAGCTACGAACTGGATCATAAGAAAACAGGCGATAATCTGGCCTTGCGTCATGCCGAGCGCTTGGCTGGCGAAGAGTCCGGCCATAATAACTACGGTTTCAATGCCGTCGTTATAGAGAAGGTAGGCGATCAAACAGCGAAAGAGATTGCGGTTGTACGTGCGCGCGCTCTTAATGGAACGGACCACGAGTTCCCAGGCGGCTTTCCAGGACGCATCTGCCGGGACCGACGAAGTTTTCTTTTCAGGAACCCAGAGGATCAGGGGGACGGT
Organism: uncultured Elusimicrobia bacterium; assembly: GCA_964357255.1. Classification (GTDB taxonomy): domain Bacteria; phylum Elusimicrobiota; class Elusimicrobia; order JACQPE01; family JACQPE01; genus JBBTIS01. The sequence continues at coordinate 26,993 of CAYHKQ010000004.1, read as the reverse complement.
GAAAATGCCCCACCAGAGCCCGCAGATCAGACAGCTCATGCGCACTGGTATGTCATTAGCCGTGGGAAGGCCGAAGATTTCGGGTTTTTGAATCATGGCGAGATTGATGGCCAGGCAAAGCCCTCCGCCCACATAGCCCAAGGCCCAACCTAGGCCCGAGACACGGCCGATGGTCTTGTCCGTGGCCAAATCATTGAGGAAGGCATTATAAAATCCAAGCGAAAGAGAAAAGCTGAGATTGGCTACTATAAAAAGAACGGAAGACATAAGCAGGGTTCCTGGTCCGGACCAGAAAAGGGACATGGTGGCCAGGCTCCCTATCGCGGCCGAGAATGCGAGCCAGGGTTTTTTGGTCCCGCGCAAATCAGCCAGGGCGCCCAAGAATGGGCACAGAATTCCGGCCAGCAACGTTGAAATCGCCACCAGAATTCCCCAAATCGTGTCCCCGTAAAGCGGCGCGTTTTTAGCCACGACTTTGGCAAAATAGACGTTAAAAATAACGGCGGTGATCGTCGTGGCAAAGGGGCTATTGGCAAAATCATAAAACGCCCAAGCCCAAACCGCCCTTCCCTGCGCCGGCGTCGCAGGGAGCGTTCGGCGCGCGTTCTGAATCGGCGCGATCTCTTCTATTTTATTAGGCAAACAGGGAGCCTTAAATCCGGTAAACCCTGTCGCCCGGGCGGCAACGGTCTTTGACCTTGATGCCGACGCCGTCCCCGGCTTTGGCCGAGGTCACGGACTGATGTTCGATTTGCAGGCTTTCGATTTTTTCAATGATATCGGTCGTGTGTCCCTTGATCCGGACGGTATCGCCGGCAACCAAGGAATCCTGAAGGGTCACGGCGATGACGCCCACGTGGCTGAAATAGTCCTCGACGGTTCCGAGCAATGTTCCCTCAACCACTTCCTTGAGCGGCGCGGGGGGCGCCGATGGCTTGGCCTTGACGACTGTCTTGGGTTCGCCCTCGGGAATTTTTTTATCCGAGGCTTTTTTGGGGGCTATATTTTTGACCGGTTTTTTGGCTATTTTCTTGACGGGTTTTATCGCCTTGTTGGTTTTGGCTTTTTTAGGCATTTTCTCCTCCTGCGCACATCCTCTATCCTATATGCTACAACCTTTTTTATTTTCCCACACAGAATTTAGAAAAGATCGAGCTTAAAATTTCTTCGCTAATGCCGTCTTCGCCGGTAATGCCGTGGCAATCGCCAAGGGCGTGCCTGAGTTCAAAACCGGCTAAATCCCAGGCGTTGTGTTCCAAGTGAGTTAATCCGCGTTCCAAATCCTCGCGGCCACAGCGAAGAAGATCGGCCTGCCGTTCCTCGGTCACCACGGCTTCGCCGCCGTTGATTCCTTCCATTTGCTTGGCCATAGCCGATTTAAGCTCTTCGAGGCCGTCGCCTCGATGGGCGGATATAACGAATGAGCCGGCCAAACCGGGCATGGCGCGGGCTTCCCCGTTCCTCGCCTGAAAATCCGTCAGATCGCATTTATTCCAAACCTCAAAAATTATTTTTTGCCGGCCGATTAAGTTTTCCAGGGGCGCTTCTTTGTGCCGTCCATTGGCGCCGTCGCGAACCCAGATAATTAAATCCGCGTTGGCCGCGGCCAGGCGCGTTCGTTCGATGCCGAGCGATTCGACGGGTTCGGAAGTTTCGCGCCAACCCGCCGTGTCAATGAGTCGGATCAGGCCGCCGTTGATTTCAACGAGATCTTCGACGGTGTCTCGAGTCGTGCCGGGGGCGGCTGAGACTATGGCGCGGTCTTTGGCGAGCAGGGCGTTCAAGAGCGTGGACTTTCCGGCGTTGGGCGCGCCGACAATGGCCACGCTCATGCCCTCGCGCCATTTGTAGTGTTGCTCAAAGCTCGCGATCATCTGCTCAAAAACCCCGATCAACCTTCGCGCTGTTTGGCCGGGAAGTTTTGTATTGACGGATTCGATCAGACCCGCGTCATCAGCGTGGTCAATCATAACGTCAATCATCGCTAAAGCCTCGACAATCTCACCGGCGGACCGGCGTATTTTGGCGCTCAATAGGCCTGAAACAACGCCGGCATAAAGACGGCTCGCGCGCTCGGAGCCGGCGCGAATTAATCCGGCAACGGCCTGGGCCTGGGCCAGATCCATTTTGCCGTTAAGATAGGCCCGTTGCGTAAATTCTCCCGGGAGCGCCTCCCTGGCGCCTGCCTTCAGGGCCAGGCTTAGAATTTTTTTTAAGATGACGGGCGATCCGTGAGCGATGATTTCTACGGAGTTTTCGCCTGTATAGCTTTTGGGCGCGGCGTATTTGACGGCAACGACCCAGTCAAGAGGCAGGGGGTTCCGGGTTGAGAGAAGGATTTTTCCATACAGGGCCTGCTGGGGGGCGGCTTGGCCCAGAGGGGGAGCGCTTTCAAAGAAGGTTTCAACGATTTCAAATGAGCGTTCGCCTGAGAGGCGGACGATTCCTAGGGCGCCTACGCCAAGAGGCGTGGCAATGGCCACAATCGTGTCCATTGGGGAAACAATGGAGCGTTTTAGAAATTACCCGGGCCGGCTCCCTTGGGGACGATGGACATTTGTCTCCAGGTGCCCTCGCCCTCGGATGCAGTGGCGACCTCGGGATCGTTTTGAAGGGCGCGGTGGAGATAGCGACGCAACAGGGGATGCATCGGCTCCAGGCGCACGGCCCGTCCGGTCCGGCGCACGTCTTCGGCGGCCTGTTTGGCGGATTCCAAGGCGCCGGCCTCGATCTTTGCCCAGTAACTGCCGACGTCAAAATAAATGTCCACCCGGCTATTCGCCGAGCGGCTCGCCGCGGCCTCGATGATTTCTTTTAAGGCCTCGAGCATCCGGCCTTCTTTGCCGATGAGGAATCCATTGGCTTCGCCCGCGTCTACGGTGACATAAATTCTTTCCTGGCCTTCCTGCCACTCGGCCTTGACGCTGGTGGGCGTTATTTCAAGAGCCTCGATGACTGCGCGCGTAATGGTTTCTATTTTTCGAAGGGTTGCTTCTTGCATATTTTCTCCTTGGGGGTTAGACCGCTTTAGTAAATTGTTCACCAACCCCTATGAAACTTTTTCCATGAATTTCGGCAAAATCGTGGTTAGCCCCAGGCTCACGAGATTGCTGGTGAGCCAATAGAGCACTAGTCCCGATGGAAATTTTAAGAACATAAAGGTGAACATGACGGGCATGACATACATCATCATTTTTTGAGATGGATCGGCAATGGTTGGCTGGCTTTTAATGGTCTGAAGGAACATGGCGCCGCCCATGAGCAGGGGCAGGATATACGTCGGGTCATGCACTGCCAAATTTTTGATCCAAAACATGAAGGGCGCGCCGTAGAGCTCGTAGCTGTCGTTTAAGGCGCTGTAGAGCGCGAAGAAAATCGGCATTTGAAGCAACATGGTCAGGCATCCGCCCAGGGGATTAGCGCCGTAGCCGCGGTAGAGTTGCATCATTTCCTCGTTCATTTTTTTAGGATCGCTCTTGTATTTCGCCTGAAGCTGTTGGATTTTAGGAGAGAGGTCCTTCATTTTTTGCGTAAATTTAAGATTTTTTAAGGTGAACGGCAAAAGGAAAACTTGAAATACCAAGGTCAGAAGAATAATGGCAAATCCATAATTGCCGGTGAGCTTATAAAAGGCGCTAAGGGTCAGGCGCACGAGGCGTTTTAGCGGTCCCAGGATGCCGCCATAGAGCATATTATCCAGGCGCAACTCTTTCATGGCTTTTTCCGTTTTGATTCCGCAATAGAAGGGGATTTCGACCGTTTGTCCCGAGGCGAGCGACACTGTCCAGGACCAGGACGGGGCCGATCCCTGACGAAGCGGAGAAAGGGTCTTGATTTGATCGAGGTTGTGAGCGAGGCTAAGGTGATAACGGCTCGTCGCGCCGGCCGCTTGGAGCGCATGATCTTGCTCAAATTTTAAAGGCATTTCCAGCTGTTTTTTCGAGGCAAAATTAACGATCAGCGATTTTTTGCCCTTGTAGCCGGCGAACAGGCGAATGTTCTTGGAGTCTTCGTCAGGCAGTTTTGCGTCCAGAGAGATTTCTATGAGACCTGAGGCGCGGCCGGAAGACTCGAAGTCCAGGAGCAGGACGCCGAAACCTTCCTGAAGCGGGGAGAAGATGAATTTTTTTTGATACAGGCCTTCCGGGGTTCTGAGCTCTAGGACGGCGCCCTGGCCGTCGGAGGCGATTTTCCATCGCTCTTGTGGATGAGAGGGGATTTTGGTGCTTAGGAAGGAACTGCCTTTCAATAAAATCGGATCTGTTTTTTGGGTGGATGGATTTGTGAATTCAAGTTCCGTAATCGCGCCGCCGCTATCGAGAAGAATTGTGCCCTGCCGGCTTGCCGACGCGAAGGGATGGATTGGGGCAGGGGTTTCGACTAATGCCTGAGCGACGAGGGCTTGGCTTGCAGGGGCAGGGGCCAAGGGTTGCGCTATCGGCCGCGGCGGCACGGGCATCAGCCACCTGTACCAGATCATATACACACCCATGGCTAAGGCCGCGGCCAAGAGGATGTTTCGTTTGGGAATTGATGATTCTTCCATGATTACGAAGGATTTATTTTAGCGAAAGGATGACAACTTAAAACGCGCCCCAAGCCCATTTTCATTCCCTTCCAGGCGCCGTAATGGCGAATGGCGATCAGGGTAAAATCGGAGCAACTGATCTTGTAGCGGCACGAAGACGGCAGTAACGGCCGGAACAACATCTGATAACTGAGAATCAGCGCGCTAGCGAGGGCGCGGCTAACTCGGCCGGCGACCGTTGTTTTTTGGAGAATGCTGTTTTGATCCATAAATCCATATCCTTGAGTTTGATGGTCCTCGCGTTAAGGCCGGAGTGAACCATCAGTAAAAAATTTTCTTGAGGAACCGGCGGCAATCGGCGCCAAGATTCTCGAATCAAGCGTTTGATGCGGTTTCGGTCCACAGCGCGACGGTAGGCTTTTTTGAGAACGATAATGCCGAGCTGTTCTTGCAGGCCGTTCGCCGGCAGGGAAAAAAATTGAATCGGTCCGGCGCCCCATCTTGTCCCGCGATCCAATAGTTTTTGGATTTGCGCTTTGGTTGATAGTTTCATAATGATTCCAAATTTTTATTATCGCAAGGCCTCTCGCAGGCAGGCTACGTCAACCTCATGCTTCGGGGAGATTGTTTCGTCGCCGGCGTTCTTTGTAATGACGAACAAATTGAGACGGACGCGCTTTTCAAAAAACGGCAGTTCTAAACGACAATGAGCTTGCGCCGGCCTTTTTTGCGCCGGCGCGCCAAAACGCGACGGCCGCCTTTTGTTTTCATGCGCGCGCGAAACCCGATTCTCTTATTGCGGCGGCGGACATTAGGTCGAAATGTTGGAAGCATTGAGCTTATTATAACCCATTGCGCGGGTTAGAAGGAAGTTTTTTATTCGTCGTATTTCCGGCTTGGGCCGGGCCGTTTGGTCTGAGCACCGGGTTTCCAGGAGCGCCATCAGGCCATCCGGAAAATGGTCATGATAAAGATTGATATGAGCCGGCTCATTTTCAAAGGCCGCGGTTACTCGGCCCAGAGCGCCGACTTCGCGGATTGAACGGGTTTTAAATTCCAGGTCAGGATCGCTGAATCGCGGTTTGACGATTAAATGAACGCTGGCGTCGTCCGGCAAGGGAAAACCATGGGCTTCAAGGCTTTTAATAGTGGCCTGGCGCATGGTTTCATCCCGTCCGGTTTGGTAGACGATACGGGCCCCGATTTTGCGGACTTTGCGGCAGAAAGCCGGCGCTCCGGCGATAGGCCGGTCTTCGCTAAGGTATTCGCTTTTGAAAAAACGCTCGAACCAAAAATTTTTTAGCTCTTGAAGGAGAGAATCGTCGGCAACCCCGGCTTGGCGGGCGGTGTCAACGATGTAGTAGCGCGTTTCCTGGGCGGTTATGGCCGAGAGTTTTTTGAGTTCCGATGGGTGGCGGCTCTCTCGAGCGCGGTCCGCGGCAAACTCTTTTAAGATGCGCAGATGCCGCCAGGAGGTGGACAATATGGTGTCGTCCACGTCAAAAAGCGCGACGCTCGCGCGGCCGTTGCCGGGCGCGTTAATGCGCCGGAGAATTTCTTGAAGGATGCCGGCCTGGGAGGTTTTCGTCAATGGTTCAGACAAGCGCCGGCTCGCGCTTGGCCGGCACGGGGGAGCGCAGGCTGATTTTGGTGTTGGATGGGGTGCTGTTCCAAAGGGTTAACATCAACAGGCTTCCAATAAGGGAAAATGGAACGATCATAAAGGTCCAGACGCCCCAGCCAAATTTATCCAGAAATCCTCCCAGGAGAAATCCGGTCAAGCCCGCGGCCACATATTGCACTCCGTCGAGAAGCCCCGTGACGGTTGCCGCGGCCTTGGTGCCGCCAAAGTCCATGGAGGCCGTGCCGGAGAGCATTCCGTGGACGCCGAAAATCCACAAGCAGGTCATTCCTATCATAAAGGAAGCGGCTATCGGCGTGGACACCCACGCGAGGATGAGGAGCGAGATGATTTGGCCGATGTAAAAAATGAAGGCCACGGGCGGGCGGCGCGATTGGAAAACTTTGTCGGAGAGAAACCCGCACAGTAATCCGCCCAGAATTCCGCCGACCGTGATGCCGATGGTGGCAAAGGAAAATAGCGCCGTGCCGTGATGGATATGATGCACCTCTTTTAGAAAAGGAACGAACCACAGGAGAAGTCCCTGCCGGACAAAGCCGGTGCAAAATTCCGCGGCGATTAAGACGAGGATAACTTTGTTGGAGAAGACATGTTTGGCCAGATAGGCGAAATCCACGGGCTTGTCTTTGTCCGCCAGATGGCTTGTCGCATCGCCGGTGTTGAAATTAGAGAACCCAGCCTCTTGGGGGCTGTTGACGATCAGGGCCTTGTCCACGAGATACATTGTTGCAATGATCGCCGAGGGGACCAGAAAAACGGCATACCATGGCAGATAAGCCAGAATCCAGCCGCCGACCGTCATGGCCAGGAAGTAGCCGCTTGAGATCATCATGCCGAAAATTCCGCCGAACACCCCGCGTTCTTTGACATGGAACCAGGGCGCGTTGGTTTTGACCACGGAAACCGCGCCAAAGGATTGGAAGTATTGATTGACGCCGTAGAGCAGGCTCATGCCAACGAGCACCTTGGTCGTCCAGCCGTTCATAAACAGGAATCCGACAAGGCCATTGATGGCCGCGGTGCCCAGGGCCGCCGTCAAAATCGCGCGCCGTCCGCCGATGCGGTCTGTCAAAGGGCCGTTAACTATAACGGAGATGGCATAGGTCCAAAACCCGGCTGTGGCAATAATGCCGAATTGGGCTTTAGTGAGATCGAATCGGCTCATGATTTCAGTGGAGGCTACATTGAGATTGTAGCGGCCCATATAGAAAGCCGCGTAGGTCAGACCAAGGGGAAACCAGTTTTGAAAACGCCTTTTTTTAAATGCCGGACTATGGACAGGTTGCGAGCCGGTTTGAGGTTCGCTCATTTTGTTCCTTTGTGTTTGCTTGGGTTATTGCGATCCCGCCTTGGGCGGGGCGCGGCAATCTTATTTAATGACTTAATAATTGCGTCGCAACAGTATAGCACGCCACGGCCCGTTGCGGGAAGTTCTAAGTGGATCGTCCACGGGTTCCCTAGGCGGTTCTATTCGAGCCATTTTTGGATTTGAGCGATCGCGTCAATAAATTTGGCCTCGCCCTCTTCGCAAAGCCTTGGCTCGAAGGCGCGCTCATCGTTGGGACAGCTTTCTTGAAACAGTTCTATCGCGCGCGCTGCAAATCCGTGGAAGGAACCTGAATCGTCATTTGTGACAAAATGCTTGATTTGCGAAATGAGGAAGAAGGATTTTAGCTCAAGGTCGTGCTCTAAATTATGGAAGCCGGCCAATTTTTTTGCCAGACTGTAATGCGGATGCGCCGGGTCAAGATAGGGGCATCCTTCGCGTCGGGCGTCCAGATTAATAGCGTTAAGCATCCATAGGGATTTTTTGTTCTGAATTGATTCGTACATTCGTAAATCGCAGTTTCCTTCAAAGCCATCTTGCATTTGAGTCTGTAGGGATCGCGCAATGTCACGCTCCTCCTTGTTTAAGGTTTTCAGATAATGATCAGGGATAGTCTTTCCGAATCCGCCGCTGTTTTGGCCTACGAATATTCCGAGTTGCTCCACGCGTTCCTCGGCGTCAAGGTCCTCGATCTCGCGCTTTTTAGCCAGGCCGTTAAGACGGGAGCGAATCCGTTCGCAGGTGTCATAGGCATTGCCTTTTGTTTTCCAGTAGGGGCCGAAAGTCGCCTGAAGTTTCGGGTCAGCGTCTGGTCCGCTGAGATATTTGAGCGGTATCCCCGGGGTTTGCCATAACGTATCCATGCATCCGGCCGCCATTCCGCAGTGGCGCATCCGGTAGCGAAGTTCGCTAGCCAACGGCAGGTTAAATCCGCAAGCAGCTTCAAAGAGCATAATACGGTCGTCAAGCTTGTTAACGCCGCATGGGGATGTTTTAGCCGCTGTGTCCACTAGGTCCACGCTTATATTTTCAATGTTCGCGTGGTCGAGTTGGTTGTTGGCCCAGGTTTGATGAAGGCTTTCATGAAACAGCGTGCCTTCATTATGTTTGGCGTCATGGTCCAAAAATTGTTGGAAACTGTCTGGAATAACGATAAAAAGAGGCTGAGGATCGTTTTTAGCCAAATTCTGAAATTCTAGAGGAATGTTTCGTATATGTTCTTTTAAGTAAGGGACAAGGAAGGTATAGGCGCTTGGTCCGGGGGATTTACCTTGAAAGTGTGAATCGGAAGCGGAGTTGACGCAGATGAGTTTCATACGGTTTACGATTGCCGCGGCACGGCGGAGCAAGTTAATGTCGGGTGTGATAGCGTGGTGGCAGTCTCCGATTTTACGCAGAGTGTTTTCCACGATAGCATCGAGCTGTCCTCTCAGGCCCTCGCGCGCCTCCGGGCTCAGGCCCTTGAGGCAAGAGCGATCTACGACAGCGCCGTAAGAGCTGACCAAATCGCCAGGCCTGGATTTTCGAGGCGAAGGGTCTTCGATGACCTCGAAACGTTTGGCCCAGTCTAACATACCCTGCTGTTGCGCTGATCCGTCCATCGCTAGCGCGCACATAACGGCAACCGCGAAAATTAGTTTTTTCATGGCTAATCTAAGCTTACCAGGAGTTATCCGGCAATGCCACTTTCGGTCAATTTATGATCCCAAATTTCGTAGTTGGGTTGTCACACCGGCGCAAGCCGGTGTCCAGACTCCGAGGAAAACTGGATACCGGCTTGCGCCGGTATGACGGGACAGAAAAGTCCGGTGATCCAGAGGGGAATGGCGTGTCAACTGCGGAATCCCGGATGATTGCCTGCACGCGACGGCTAAAGATGTAGGATAAGAGTATCCTTATGGGGGATTTTTCCTGGACGCCGAGCCCTGAGATTGTCAAGAATTCCCGCCTTCAGCGATTCATTGATCACCACGGGCTTGCCTCGTTAGACGAGCTTCAAAAAAAATCCATCGAGCAACCGGAGTGGTTTTGGGACGCGGTCGTCAAAGACTTGGGGATTGTCTGGGCAACTCCGTACAGCCAAGTTCTCGATTTATCCAAAGGCCCGGCGTGGCCGCGCTGGTTTGTGGGCGGTCGTTTGAATATTACGCAAAGTTGCCTCGACCGATGGGCGGCGTGCCAACCGGATAAATCCGCGATTGTTTGGGAGGGGGAAGAGGGCGTCCGGCGCGTCATCAGTTACAAGGAGCTTCTCGGCCAGGTCAATCGCCTGGCCAACGGCCTTGTTTCCCTGGGAATAGGCGCCGGCGACAGCGTGGGTATTTATCTTCCCATGATTCCGGAAACAGCGATCGCCCTTTTCGCGGTTGCCCGCATCGGCGCTATTTCCATTCCTCTTTTTTCCGGTTTTGCGGCCGGCGCGATTATTTCGCGCCTAGGGGACGCCCAGGCCAAGGCTTTGATTACCGTGGACGGATTTTTGCGCCGGGGCCAAATCGTCAATACCAAGCAAGTGGCCGACGTGGTGGCTCGCGGAGTTCCAAGCTTAAAATCCGTTATTTTCGCGCGTCGCGCTAAAAATCCCATTCCCTGGAATGATGGGTATGACGTGGAATGGGCCAATCTGACGGCGGATCAACCCCAGGAGTTCCCAGCTGAGACCGTCCCCTCTAATCATCCATTGATGATTCTTTATACCTCCGGCACCACGGGCCGCCCCAAGGGGATTCTTCATATTCATTCGGGATTTCCGATTAAGGCCGCGCAGGACATGGCCCATGGCTTTGACCTTGCTCGTGCAGATGTTTTGCACTGGGTCACGGACATCGGATGGATGATGGGGCCCTGGCAGATTTTTGGAGCCGCTATTCATGGAGCCACGGCCTTCCTTTATGACGGCGCCCTGGATTACCCGTCCCCTGCGCGGCTTTTTGAGTTAATTCAAAGCCACCAAATTACGGCGCTCGGCATTTCCCCAACCCTTATTCGTTTGTTGATGCGTTTTGGGGACGGGATTGTCAAGGGCCGCGACTTTTCCTCGCTTAGAATTCTCGGCTCGACAGGGGAGCCGTGGAATCCTGAATCCTGGAATTGGTTTTTTCAGAATGTGGGAGGAGGACGGCTACCCATTATCAATTATTCCGGCGGCACGGAAATTTCCGGAGGAATTGTGATCGGTAATCTTTTAAGACCATGCCGTCCCTGTTCTTTCGCGGGCCCGGCGCCGGGAATCGCGGCCGACGTGGTGGATGAAAACGGTCGTTCCGAGCGGAGCAAAGTCGGCGAACTTGTGATTCGAGCCCCTTGGGTTGGCCAGGCCCAGGGATTTTGGAAGGATCCTCAGCGCTATTTGGACACTTATTGGTCGCGTTTTAAGGACGTCTGGGTGCATGGGGATTTAGCCCGCATTGACGAGGATGGGCTTTGGTATATCGAGGGACGCTCGGATGACACAATTAAGGTGGCGGGCAAAAGGGTTGGGCCGGCTGAGGTCGAGTCCGCCCTGGCCGGCCATCCGGCTGTTTTGGAATCCGCGGCCATCGGCGTTCCCGACGCGATTAAAGGGGAAATAATTTTGATTTTTGTCGTGCTACGCCCGCGCGCGGGCCTTTCGGTCGAGCTTAAAGAAGAACTTAAGGGCCAGGTCTGCGCCCAACTCGGCAAGGCCATGCGGCCCTCGGAAATTCTTTTCGTCAAAGACCTGCCCAAAACCCGCAACGCCAAAATTATGCGCCGCGTCATCCGCGCCGTTTATCTCAACAAAAATCCAGGGGATTTAACGTCCCTGGAAAACCCCGTCAGCCTCGAAGAAATCCGCCGGAGCGCTACTGTAGCACCGCCGAGTATTCGTTCCTGAAACTCATTTCGAGTTCGTCGAGATTGTTCCATTTCCCCGGAAAGGCGCGGCGGATGGCTTCATCGAGGGGGGCATGCTCTTTGAGGGCTTTGAGAAATTCGTAAAAACCGACGTTGCCTCCGCGCTCTAGGAGAAAACGAACCAGGAGCCAACTTTCCACGTAAAAAATATGGGCTTCGCGGTTTTTGTGTTTTATGGCCGAGGCGATTCCCGTGAGCTTGGCCAATGGCAAATAGTGTCCTTTTAAGACCGGCAGGGCGCTTTTGTAAGCGTCGGCGGTTCGTTCGGGCCGGGCCTGGGCCTCTTCGTGCATGGCGAGTCCCTCGTTGAGCCAAAGAAGTTCGGCGCGCGCTTCGCCGAAGAATTCCCAAAAAATTAGATGCGTGATTTCATGGGCCAAGGTTTCGGGCACTTTGGGATGAAGGTAAATGATGATTCCTCGAGGAGTGAAAACTCCGTCGGACCAGGCCGGCATTTTGGATTTTTCAAGGTACTCGGCGCGGGATTGATAAAGATAGAGCTGGGTCTGCCCGGCCCTTTGCATGACCTGGGTCAGTTTTGCGTCCGCCAGGATTTTTTGATACAGATGATCCGCGATTTGGCCTACCTGGGCGCTGACAGGGGAATTGGAGATGGTCTTAAAATATAGACCGTTCCATTCGCTCGCGGCGCCCGAGGGCCTCAATGCGGTGTCGCGGGGGATGTCGTTGACATTGTTCACCATCGGCCCGAGACTGCAGGAACTAAGTCCCATTATTAGAAACGTCATTCCGGCGAAAGCCGGAATCCAGAAGACGATGCCGACGGGCCAGACGCCGGCCCTAGCCGGTGTGACGGCCGGAAAAGAACCTGGCATTTAAGGCGCCGTGAGCGGTAAATGCGAGGAACGGTTGCGGCGATCCTCTGTTTCTAAAAGCCGGATCAATTTTTGGAGCGTTTGGGACTGGGCCTTTAAGATAGCGAGCTTTTCTTCTTGATGGGGGCCGTGGGTTTGCCGCAACACACAGAGGCGGCTTTCCTTTTGCTCTAGCGCCGATGTCGCGTCCAAGAGGAGTTTGGCCGTGGTTTCCAAGCCTTCGAAGCGGTGACCTAGCCGGGATTTGACAAAATAGTTCGTCACAAAGCCGTTGAATTCCTCGCGGCTTTCAAGATACGCCAGGCGCCCCGCATAGAGATAATCCAGCCATTCATAGTCGTAGAAGTCCTTGATTTTGGCTGTCACTCGCTTTAAGTCAAGGCTGGCCAGGTAGAGACATTCGGCTTTAAACGCCCGCGCCTCGCTTTCTAAGGCGTAGGGCCGGTTGTGAAAGTAATCGTAGGCATGTTGGAGTTCATGGACCAGGACGGCCGCTTGGAACTCCGGCATTTGGGCCTTTAAGCTTGTGTCTACTAAAATTTCGCGGCCGGCCGCGTCAAAATGCGCGGACTCTTCGTTTTCGTCGAGCTTGCTGTATTGGAAGGAATACCTCCGACGTTTTAGCTCCGTTATGGCCTCGGCCAAATGGCCGAGTTCGCGTTTAAGGGGGGCCGATCCGGCGTTTTTGAAAATTAGGGCTAAAATTTTGGAGAGCCCTGGGTCTACGGGCATGCCGCCTCCACGGCTTCCACGGCCGCTTCGGCCACTGTTTTTAAGGTTGACGGGGAATGGGCGGCGGAGATAAAGCAAGCCTCAAAATTACTGGGCGGCCAGTAAACGCCGGCCTTAAGAAGCCTGGTGAAGAATTTGGCAAATTGTTTAGTATTTGTGGTTTTAGCTGATTCGTAGTCCGTGATTTCCGCTACGCTGAAAAAAATCGTCAGAAGACTGCCGTGCTGAACCGCGCGGATATTTTTGTTTTGAATTTGGGCGGCGAGCTTTTTGGTCCGCGCGTCCAATTCGCCGTAAGGCAGTTCTTTTTTTAAGACGCCCAGGGTTGCCATGCCGGCCGAGACGGCCACAGGATTTCCGGAAAGCGTTCCCGCATGATAGACGCCACCCAGGGGAGCCAGGCAGTTCATCAGGTCTTTTTTGCCGGCGACGGCGCCCACGGGGAATCCCCCGCCGATGATTTTGCCCAGGCACACAAGATCGGCGTTGTAGTCGTCCGAGAGACCGCCCCATTTTAAGCGGAATCCGGTAATTACTTCGTCGAAAATTAAAATTGCGCCGTGGCGCCTGGTCACGGTTCTGAGGGTTTTTAAAAATTTCTCGCTGGGAAGAACCAGTCCCATATTGCAGGCCACGGGCTCGACAATGATGGCCGCGATTTTACCGCCATAGCGGGCAAAGGTCTCGATGACCGCGGCCGGGGAATTATAGGGCAGGACGATGGTGCTTTGCGTCCAGGCCGCGGGCACTCCAAGGCTCGACGGAATTCCCAGAGTTAAAACCCCTGAGCCGGCCGCGGCGAGCAGGCTGTCATGGTGGCCGTGATAACAGCCGGCGAATTTGATCACAATATCCCTGCCCGTGGCGCCCCTTGCGATTCTCAAAGCCGTCATAGTGGCTTCGGTGCCGGAACTCATCAGGCGCACGCGTTCCGCGGTTTTTGGGAAGGCCTCGCGGATTAGTTCGGCTAAGCGGAATTCGTTTTTGTGACAGGCGCCGTAGCTTGTGCCGTTTTTAAGCGCGTTACGCGCGGCCTCGAGCACCTCGGGATGGCCGTGGCCTAAAATCATGGCGCCCCAGGACTGGACAAGGTCAATATAGCGGTTGCCGTCCTCATCCCAAAGATACGGGCCTTTGGCCCGGGCGATAAAGGGGGGCGTGCCGCCTACGCTTGAGAAGGAGCGCACCGGGGAGTTGACACCGCCGACTAAAATGGATTTGGCCCGGTTGAAATACCGCGCGGAGCGCGCCAGGCTCATCGGAATTCCTCGCTTCGCTTGGACACGGGCATTACGAATACCAGGTTGAAACATCCAGCGTATCATAGATAAATGTGGCGAAGGCGAGCTTGCCGAAAGTTAATTATTTTGATTACCGGCGCCGGCGAAGCGCTAAAATAAAGAGATGCCGTTTTTTAGATTTTTTTGGTTTGTCGTGTTCGTGGTTACCGGCATTGGCGAGCTTGGCGCCGAGGAGGACTTGGTTTGGTTCGACAAGTTCGAGGCGGCCCGGCATGAGGCCACGACGGGGCGCGTGATCTTCGCGGATTTTCAAGCGGCGTGGTGTTATTCCTGCTATTACATGGAACATCGGGTTTTAAGCCAGGCGGCTTTTCATAAATTGGCCAAGACCATGATTTTGCTTAAGCTCGACGTGGACAAAAGGGAGGGCTATGAACTTAAGGAAAAATACAAGGTTAAATTTTTACCCTCCTATCTTTTGTTAAACGGCTCCGGCGAAGAGCTCGGACGAATCGCGGGCGAGCAAACAGAAGAGGATTTTTTGGCTCAACTGCTCCCCTTGCTCGAAAAAGTTGATCCAAAGCCGGTCGAAAAATTGCGTTTGATGCTTGAGGCGGGCAAGATTGAGCAGGCTCGATTATTGCGCGAGGAGATGCTCAGATCTTATCCTGCCTTGGGCAAGGATTTGAATTTTAAGTTGATTTGGGCGCGGGTTGATTTTCAATGGGCCAGGGCCGCCGGGAAGGTCGAGGAGGCGGCGGAGGCAATGGAGACCCTGCTGGATTTGGGGGATGGCTGTGAACTGGCCTATGACATATCAGCCGCGCAAGATTTTCAGGCCGATGTTGAGGAGACGCGCCGGCATGCTCTCGAGATTCGGGAGCGCAAGAAGCTCGAAAGTTTGGTGAACCGGCGCGTGTTCGGCCTCGAGAAGGATCGTTGCGCGGATTTAAGATCGCCGATTGAAGCCTTGCTCTATGCCTATTCGGCCTTGGGTCTTAAAAAGGAATGGCAGGACACGCTCGACCGGGCCGTTAAGTTTTTTGGAAAAGCCTCCAAGAGGGCCGGCTTGGGCAAGGACCGTAATGCCGAGGACAATTGGCGCTATTTTTTGGAAACGGCGAAGCGATACGACGAGCTTGATAAGCTCTATCCACGCCTGATTGAAGCCTATGCGAACGATTACGTCTATTCCTATCGCTATGCCAAACATCTCTGGGGCCGCCAGGAGAACTTTCAGGCTTTAAAATGGATTGAGAAGGCCAATCTTTTAGCCTACGGCGTAAACCTGATCAGCGTGAGCCACTTAAGGGCTCAGATTTTATCAGGGCTAGGCCGCTCCGATGAGGCGCGGGAGTTATTGAAGCGTGAAATCAGGGCTAATCGCGAACGATTTTCTAAAGAAATTCAAAAGCTCGAGACGTTGCTCGGCCGGATTTAAGCCGCGTTTTTTAAAGTGAGCCGCCATGGTTCGACGATCTCACCATGAGCGACTCCCCTAAAGAACACGGAGCCCTTCAGGAGCGTCCGCTTTCATGATTGTAAATATGACCCGGATTTCATCACGAGCCTGAGACAAAAGCAATTTTGCCTTTTACCCAGACGGCGAGGGGGAGTCTCTTTTTTTTGCACTCCTCAATCACGCCGTTGACGGCTTCCTGCATGGCCTGTTCGGCCGCTCTGGCCAAGGCCGGCTTGGATACGACTTTTTTTCTTTTTTTCACGGTTCCCCCTGTTGCAAAATAAGTTCATAAATAGATTGATTGTAAATGTTTAAATTCAGGCCGATTTTTATGGCCACAAGCTTAGGTTTTAATGATGAATTGTCCAGCAGAAGAATTTTGTCAGCTAGATTCCAGTATAATCCGAAAAGATTTTTAAGGCTCTTGCCGAACCGGCGCAACACGGCAGGCTTGGGGACATCGTGTCCCCCCAGCGCCACTCTTTCTTGAATGCGTTTTAAGGCCAGGATTGGGCTTGGAATCCAAAGGTAAAAAAATAAAATTTCATAGCCATTTCGTTTAAGCCTTTTTAAAAATCGAAAATAGGATTTTCCGGACAGCGTTGTCTCAAAGCCGAAATCAACTTTTTGTTTGGCCAACTTATGCAGACGTTCAAGGACTATCCGTCCCGCCGCAAAGGCGGCCCGCGATGGCTCCAGGGGAGCCAAGCCGGCGGCAATTAGATCGGCGTTGATGAACTCATGGCAATGTCCGTAATCAGGAAGAAATTTTTTTGCAAACGTAGTCTTTCCGGCCCCGTTGGACCCTGCAATGACATAAAGTTTTAGCATGGCCTAATCGTAGCAAACCGGAAGGAATTCCAGATTCCGGGAATTCTGGAATTCCCGAACGATTACGTCTATTCCTATTTCTAAAGAAACTCAAAAGCTCGAGACGCTGCTCGGCCGGATTTAAGCCGCGTTTTTTTTAGAGCTTACAAATGCAACCACTCCTTGGCTTTGTCAACCCAGTTTTGACCTTTCTTCTTGCGTTCCCGGGAAGCCCGCACCAGAAGATCGAGCTCCGCGTCCGTATTGATGATGTCGCCTGATTTTTGATCCACAATGCCGTAACGCGTGACTTTGTAAGAGGAGTATTTTTCAATGGTCTGAGTTAATTTTTTATTGGAGGAAACCCAGGAAGCGATTTCCGCCGAGATATTGCCGATGGGCAACCCTACTTCCAGGCGCGCGCTCACAAGGTCATAGAGCCGGTCTAATTGCAGCAGTCCCTTTCCCTGCTCAATAGATTTATAGCGCTTCCCTTTGTGGGCGAGCGCTTGGGCCGCTTCCATTTGAGCGGCCTTGGACTCCAGGAACGAGTTGTCCGTCACTGCGTTGCGGCGCTCGAGATAATCAAGCACCAGCAGATTAGCGCCCATCACATGGGGCGTGGCCATGGATGTGCCGGACATTTTAGTGTAGAGCCGGCGTCCGTTTACGATAACATCGCAGGAGCTTTCCCCCATGGACGAGGATTTGGCGGCGATAATTCCAGAGGCATACAGACAATGTTCCTTTTTTTGGTTTCGCCCCGACGGATCAAGGGGTTCCCATAGGGGATTGAGCAGGCGCCTTAGGCGTTCCGCCGCGTCGTAGTTGACGTCGCCGCCGGGGGCCGTGAGATCGGGCTTGGCGTAAGAGGCGCCGCTTAAGGCCGGAGTGTCATAGCCATCGGGATTGCCGCGTGAGGAATACTCCGTGATTCGGCCGGATTTATCCGATGCCGCGACGGTTAAGACATCGCGGGCTACCCCCGGGCTTTTCACAGTGTCTTTATCCGGTCCGGAATTTCCGGCCGCCACTATCACGGCGTGGCCTTGATGCGCTAAGAGATTGACGGCGCGGGACATGAGGTCATTTTGGTTCCCCGGACCGCCAAGGCTCATGTTGACCACGATTTTTTTTCCGTTCGCTTGGGTTACTCCCCAGTCGAGGCCGGCCAAGATCGAGTCTTCGCTCGCATTGGGGGATTTGCCGAAGATTTTAGCGACGAGAATTTTTTGTGTGCCATAAGCCACGCCACGGTACTGAGAGTTTGAGGCTTCTCCGGAACCAAGGGCCGTGGAGGTGACATGAGTGCCGTGGCCGACGTAATCTTTATTGTCTTCATCGTCCGTGAAGTCCTTCGCAATGACTTGTCGCCCGGCAAAGTCCTGGTGATTTAAATCCAATCCGGAGTCCACGACCAGGGCAATCGCGTTTTCGCCGTGAATCCCGGCTTGATAGAACTTATTGGGTTTAATCATGGGCACGCTGTCCACAAGCTCCGGCTCGAAGGTTTGACTTCGGGTTTTTAAGAATTCGCGATTTGACGCGGCCGGAGCCCCCGTGCGTGAAAACATAGACCAGCCTTGGCCGGCGCCCAAGGAAGCCGGGGCCCATCCGTCGGCGGGGGGGGCGCGGCGTAGCCAATGATGGTTGGGCCGCGCTGGAACACGGGACAGGGTCATGCGAAATTGTGAAGCGGGTTTGGCATGATGGCCGCTCGTTTCAAGCGATAGGCCCAGGTTTTGCGCCTCACTTTTTGGGACCTCGATAACCAGCAGATTGAATATTTTTAGAGCATGAATAAGTTTTGCCTGATGTTTCGCTAAAACGGAATCCGGGATGCCGGCCTGGGTCAGGACTGAGCTTGCCGCCGCCTCATAACCGTCGACTTTATGGATATTATAACGGCTGGCCGCAATTGTCGCGCGCGGGCTTACCAAGAGCCGCACTGTGTCCGCGCCGCTCGGGATCGATAGGCTCAAGCCTGAACGCTGTTCGCTTCCTTTGATCCAGTCGAACATGTCCGAACTCACCAACTGATTCGCCGCGGTTGCGCCGGCGAACATGTTTTGTGAGAGTCGCCAGAGATTGGAGGGCCCCGGGTCGCCTTTGCGAAAATATTTGTCCATCATCCAGCTTCGTCTTGCCAGGTCCATCGAGAGGACGCGTTGCACTTTTTCTTTGGGTTGCGTGTTGGGATTGGCGAGCCGAGCGCTAATGAGTTCTTCGAGCATTTTTTGCCCGAGCGGGGTCAGGCGGCCTTCATTGTTTATGGCCAGGAGCAGGATTTTTTTGTCTTCCTCGCAGAGCATTTTCCAGTCGTCTTTGTAGACGATCCCGGCCATGCGCAGGAGTTTGACCACCTGGGCATCCCCCTGTTTGAACGCGAACTCGAAGTCCCGGGCCGCCGCAATCGTGGCCCACGTTCCAGCGATAATAACCGCGACCAGAACGCGCTTGATTTTTTCTTTCATCAATACCTCCAGTGACCTGACTTGGGTCCTTTCTTCCCAGCGTCGTCGTTTTCTCGAGGCCGTTTCCCAGTTGCGTTTTAGGACTTTAGTCCTATGCCATATAGGACTAAAGTCCTAATTGTATATTAAATGTTTGCGTGTTTTTGTCATGGGTCCTTAGACCTAGTTCAATTAGGGACTTTAGACTAACCCTTTAGACTAACCCTAAGAGCAGGAAACGTCGGGTGTTACCAATCGAAGTCTTGTTCTTTTTTTGAGGAAATCGCCGGCGCCAATTTCTTGGGCGGCGGTTGAGATAGGTAGGACCGGCCCGCTTGATAAGCCAGAGACTCGGGACCGGCGGATTTTCCCGACAACGCCTCTGCGAGTGAACGCTCTTGTGTGACGAATTGCGCCACGGGATCCTGAGATAAAACAAAAGCGTTTTGTTGACCGGATTTAATGGCGTTGGCCAGCCATTTCCGCAGGGCCGGGATTTGTTTGTAGACATAGAATCCGGGGCAACCTTTGGGGGAATTATAATCCCGGTGACCCTTCCATTCGCCGGGTTCGATTTGGTAGCGCGCGGTGAGCCATAAAAGCAGTCGTTTAAGGCTCTCCCATTGCGCCGGGGTCGGCTGGTAGCGGCTGAAATTGCCCATTAAGGCAACGCCGACATTGCCGTCGTTGTTTTCACCCGTGGCATGTGAGCCGCGCAAATAGAGCGGCCGACCTTCGAAAATGCGGCCCGCGCCGTCTATGGCAAAGTGGTACCCGATATCGGCCCAGCCCTCATGCTGATGATATAACTGAAGGCCTTTCATTTCTGATTTAGCCGCCCGCAGGCTCAAAGGCAGATTGCCGGCTGTGTTGTGGATGGCGCCGCGGTAAATTTCAGGCAGGGGATCAATGGGATACTTGGCCTCGGCCGCGCCCCATTCGGCGCGCGCGATGATGACGGGCGTTGAAACGGTTATCTCCGCGCGCGCGACGCAGGTTAACAAAAGCGTCAGGAAAGCAAAAAATATTCGGTTCATTTATTTTTCCTTTTCGAAGTATTTTCGTCCCGGCTGAATATTTAACACTTGGCCGGGTTTCAAGCGTTTGGCGTTGACGTTTTTATTGTCTTTGACGATCGCTTGGACCGTGGTGTGATATTTGCGGGCAATGCGCGAGAGCGCGTCGCCCGTTCTTATTTTGTGCCGCACAAAACCGCGCGCCGGGTTCCAGTCTTTAACCATGGCGATCTCCTTGAGAAACCGCTCACGCGTCCCTTTGGGAATCCGTAATGGGAATTGAGGGTAATTGATCGGCGTGCACCAAGCGCGAATCGCGGGATTGAGCCGCCGCATTATTTCCTCGCTGGTCCCGGCGCATTGGGCCGCGATTTTAAGATCCAAGGGTTTTTCCAACGTCACGACTTCAAATGGTTCCGGTTGCTCGTAGCGTGGGAAGAATCCGTAGTCCTGGGGATGATCGCCCAACATGACGCAAGCCATGAATTTTGGCACAAAGTCGCCGGTTTCACGAGGGATGGCGCCTTGCGAGAGTTGGGAAAATTGGGTGGCCTTGGCGAAGAGCAGGTCTTTGCCTATTCCAAATTCGCCCCGGTTGTAAGCGGCAAGGGCCAGGTGCCAGTCCTCAAAAAGGTTGTGCAGATCGCGCAGGTATTTCATGGCGGCCAGGGTGGATTTTTCCGGGTCATAGCGTTCGTCAATCCAATAGCTGACTTTAATGCCAAGCTTTCGGGCTGTCGCCGGCATGAGCTGCCAAAGGCCGGCGGCCCCGGCTCGTGAATAGGCATTATGCTTGAATTCGCTTTCCACCATGACCAGGTAGAAAAGTTCTCGCGGCAGGCCGAAATCTTTAAGAGCCGCCTCGATCATTGTTTTGTAGCGGCCGGATTGTTCGAGCGCCTTAAGCACCAGATGTTTTCTGGGTCCTTTGGTGTAAAAAGTCAAATATTTTTGCGCGAGTTTATCGTCGGGGTCAATTTTAATGGAGTAGTTTTGGACGTCGTTCGGCTTGACCGGCGCCTCGGTTTGCGCGCTACCGAGGGGAACGTCCAGGAGTTCCTCCGTGCTGACCTCAAGGGCCGACGTTGAAGAAGAGATTTGAATTTCCGGAATTTCTGAAGAGCGGATTTTTTCAGACAAACTATCGAGTTCCGGCTTGATCTTTTCAACAAGACCCTCCTCCATCGCCACTGACGCGAGAATATCAAACGCCTTGCGGACGTTTTTTTTAGCGGCCCCGTAGTTGCCGTCCTGAAATTGGATAAACCCTTCGTCGTAAAGCCGCCGGGCCTCCTCGACCTGATTGAGGATTTTAATGTCCGGCTTGTCGTCCACGGCGTCAAGCGTCTGCTTATTGAGCGCGGAATCCGCGTCCTGGGCAGGCAGGGTTCCGGTCGCGGCGATTGAGAGCGCTACGCTTATGCACAGAGCCGAGCCTTTGGAAAGACGCCGTCGGATTAGCGGATATGTCATAGACGCAACAGGGATTATACACTGGATGCCTTTGTCCCGATGATGACCCATGTCATTTAGAATTTTTGTTGGCCGTCGACCGGAGGGAGACCTGGGCAGTTATAAATCAGGTATAATAATTTCGCTTATGATGACTTATGAAACATTAGTTCTGTTGGATCCGTCTTTAGGAGAAGAAGATGTCGGCAAATATGTCGGCAAGCTTGGCCGCATGGCCGTGGAGCACAAAGGCAAGGTGCTTAAGGATGAGAAATTAGGCCGCAAGCGACTAGCTTATCCTGTCCGCAAAAAAATGGAAGGCACGTACGTGTGTTTGCATCTGGCCCTGCCCCTTGAGGCGCTGGCCGGCTGGCAGAAAGCGTTGCGCTTGGAACCGAATGTTTTGCGGCAGATGACTCTCCGGCAAGACAATGGAGGAGGAAGTTAAATGACAAAAATCAGGATTCCTGAAATTAATCTTGTGATTGTGGCCGGCCGGTTGACTAGAGATCCGGAGGTTCGTTTTCTTCCTTCGGGAAAGGCAGTGGCTAAGATCGGACTGGCTTCGAGCCGCCGTTATCTCAACAAGACCACTAATAATTGGGAAGAGGAAGTCGCTTTTGTGGACGTGACGGCGTGGGGAGACGCGGCCCAGAGAATCAAGGACCGCCTGCATAAGGGCTCCCCTGTTCTCGTGGAAGGGCGGCTTAAATATCGCGAATGGGACGCGAAGGATGGCACCAAGAGGCGATCCTTGGACGTTGAAGCGCGGAGAGTTCAATTTTTGGAGTATCAGTTAACGCAGAGCGCCCCTGAGACGGAAGAGGCCGTTGCTCCGGCCGCAACCGTTGCGGTTGCGGCGCATGAGAGCGCGCAAGAGTCCGCGGACGCAGAAATGGAGGAAGTGGCTCTTTAGCCCCTGAAATTTATTGATGGAGACGTCGCAAGATAATCCAACTCAGACTTCATCGAGCCCCGTGGTTGCCCCGGCCAGCCGGCCTGGTGGTTTTCGTGGGGATCGCCCGGGAGGCGCAGGACGCCCTGGACCGGGCCCTCGGAGGGGGCGTTATTTTGGAGGCCGGGGCGAACGCCCGCGAAAGGCCTGCCGTTTTTGCGTGGAACACAAGGAAACCTTGGATTATAAAGACGTGGCCTTGGTGCGGAATTTTGTAACGGAGCGGGGTAAAATTTTACCCTCGCGCATCAGCGGGACCTGCGCTAGGCATCAGCGCCGGGTGCGCGACGCCGTTAAGATGGCCAGAATTATGGCCCTACTGCCCTTTGCGACCGCTTGAACATTTAAGACTATATCATGACGGCTATGCTTAAGAGGGGTTTATCGCGGAATCGGACCAAGGTGGTTTTGACGGCTGATATCGCCGCCCTGGGCAAGACCGGAGAAATTAAAGAGGTGGCCTGCGGTTACGCGCGCAATTTTCTTTTGCCACGGCGGCTCGCCCTTCCTTATTCTAAAGGGGTTCTTAAGGATTTAGAGGCGCGGCGTTCCGTTTTTGAGAAAGAGCGCAAGACTTTGTCTAAAACGGCTTCTGAAACCAAGGTCGAGATCGAAAAGCTTCACCTTGAATTTACGGTTCTTGTGGACGAGAAGGGGGACCTTTACGGCTCCGTCAGCAAGGGTCAGATACTTAAATCTTTGCGCACCAAGAGCGTCGTTCTTCCTAAAGGATTTGAATTAATTTTGAAGGAGCCTTTGAAATCTCTCGGAACCGCGAACGTGCCGGTGCGGCTTCATCAGGACGTGATGGCGGATCTTAAGGTGAGCGTGATTCGAGGCGAGCCTTCTAAGCCGTAGCCGGTTAATAGTTTTTTATGGCCGAGGCGTCTATCGCGTCTTTTGCGCCGCACCTAAGAGCCGGGCCTATCCATTCAACCGAGACTGAAAAGGCCTGCCTCGGAGCCTTGATCCTCGACGCCGAGGGTTTGACCAGGATCGAAGGCTCGCTCTCCGAACAAGACTTTTACGAAGAAATCCATCGTAGAATTTTCCGCGCCATTGTCCGGCTGTTTAGTTGCGGCAAATCCGTGGACTTGGTCACCCTTCATAATGAGATCTCCGGAGATACGTTTTATCAAGACGCCGGAGGGGAAGGGTATCTCGCGGAGCTTGTTGATCGCGTCGGCTCGCAATCTCACTTGGCCGATTATGCCGGCATCATTAGAGAAAAGGCCGTTTACCGGAATCTTTTAAAGGCGGCCTCGGAAATCGTCGAGGATTGCTACCGCGAGGGGCATCGCAAGGATTCGTTTAAACCCTCGGGGGGGGTCCGGGAAGCCCTAGACCGCGCTGAGTCTAAGATTTTCCGCTTGGCTCACGAAAGCGGCGACTCGGGCCTCTTGGGCGTGCGCGATTTGGTTCATCCCTTGATGGAAAATTTGGAATCCATCCGTCAGCACAAGATTTTTGTGACCGGACTTGCCACGGGTTACACGAAACTTGATGAGTTGACCTCGGGCCTGCAAAAGGCCGAGTTCATTATCGTGGCGGGCCGACCGGGCCAAGGCAAAACCGCCCTGGCTCTTAATCTGGCGACCCATGTCGGCCTTGAGCAAAAAAAGGCCGTGGCCATATTTTCTCTTGAAATGGACAGGCGTTCTTTATTGCTTCGTATGCTTTGCGCCGAAGCCCTGGCCGACGCGACCAAATTGCGTCGGGGCTATCTTGAACGCCCGAAATATCAGGACATCATCGGCGCCGCTAACCGTTTTGTGAGCGCGGATATTTTTATTGACGATTCCCGAAGTTTAACCACCTTGGAATTGCGCTCTCGCGCCCGGCGCAAAGCCTCCGAGCTCAAAGCAAAAAACAAGGAGCTTTCCCTTGTGATCATTGATTATCTTCAGCTCTTGAAATACGGCGAGCGCGCGGAAAACCGCCAGCAGGAGGTGGCTGAGATTTCCAGAAGCCTTAAGATTTTGGCCCAAGATTTGAACGTGCCCGTGATGGCCATGTCCCAGCTCTCGCGCCGTCCGGAAGAAAGGGAACGGTCCGGGCGGCCCCAGTTGGCGGATTTGAGGGAGTCGGGGAGCTTGGAGCAAGACGCGGATTTGGTCGTTATGATTTACCGGCCAGGGTTGTACAAGCCAAATGCGACGCCCGAGGAAAAGGCCCAGGCGGAGATTATTATCGCTAAACAGCGCAACGGACCGCTCGATACTATTCCCATGTATTTTTTAAATTACTGCACCAAATTTGTCGAGCGCGAAGGCCAGCCTGGTGGTTCTGGCTCTATGGAAGAGGTGGAGACGATTGGGTAACATGGCGGCGGCCATTGGGGAGTCCAAGGGTTTGGGGTTTTACCGGCCGGCATGGATGGAGATTCGTTGGGCCGCCCTGGAGCGGAATTATCTTACGCTCAAAAATCATCTTGTTTCAAAATCGTGCCAAGTGCTGGCCGTGGTCAAGGCCAATGCTTACGGTCACGGCGCCGTGGAGGTAGCCCGGCGTTTAGAGTTCCTGGGCGCGCGTTTTTTTGGCGTGAGCTCTATTGAGGAGGGCATCGCTTTAAGAGAGTCGGGTCTTGAGGGGAGGATTTTACTTTTAGGCAGCGCCTATCCTTTCCGCGAATCTTTTGAGGCTTGCCTTCGACATCGATTGATTGCCACGATTTCGAGCTTGGAGGGCGCCCGTCAATTGGCTCGTTTCATGGGGTCCCGGGACGAACCGGCCGGCGTTCATCTAAAAATGGAAACAGGGATGCAACGTATCGGAGCCCGGCCGGAAACATGCGTCGAGATCTTGAAAACATTGGCCGAGGCGCCCAATGTTCGATGCGAAGGTGTTTATACCCATCTGGCCTCGGCTCGTGATCAGGCTTTAACAAGGGCGCAATTGGCGGAATTTGAGCGGGGCTTGACCTTGCTTTTTGGGCAGGGACCAAGACCCTTGGTTCACGCGGCTAATTCCGCGGCCACGGTTCGCGCGCCCGAGGCCCAATTGGACTTGGTTCGCCCCGGTTTGGCTTTGTACGGACAGATGGCAGGGTTTGAACCCATTATGACGATTAAGACTCGGATCGTCTTTCTTAAAAAAGTTCCCGTGGGAACGCGCGTGAGCTACGAGGGAACCTATATAACCTCACGGCCGACCGTGCTCGCTACCTTGCCTATCGGCTACGGCGACGGCTTGCCGATGGCGGCTTCAGGCAAGGCCCATGTTCTTATTGCGGGCAAGCCCGCGCCCGTGGCGGGTCTTATTACGATGGACATGATGATGGTGGACGTGACCGACGCGGGGCCTGTTTATGTGGGAGATGAGGTTGTGGTGGCGGGCCCTCAAGGGCAGGAGCGGGTTGCGCCGGCGGATTGGGCCAAATGGGGCAAGACCAGCGTTTATCAATTTTTATGCGGCCTGGGCGTGCCAAGGCTGCCGAAGGTGTACCTGTGAAAAGGTTCAAGAGGGTTAAAGGTTCAAAAGGGTTAAAAGGCCGCAGAGAAGGGCTATTGACATGAACGGTTATCTTAAAAAGAGCTGGTTTGGTATCGTGGAGACGACGGGGGATGTCACCCTTTTGTTGGTGGACTTGATGCGTTCCTTGTTTCGCGATCGGATGAATTTTGATCTTTTTTTCACTCAGGCGGCCCGCATTGGAGTGGATTCCTTGCCGGTTGTCGGCATCACGAGCTTGTTTGTCGGCATGGTTTTAGCCTTGCAAACAGGGTATTCCTTTAAAAATATTTTTAACGAGCCGCTGTACGTGGGCACGGTGGTCGGATTTTCTATCTTAAAGGAATTGGGACCGGTGCTGACCGCGATCGTTGTGAGTGGACGCATTGGCGCCTCGATAGCGGCCGAACTCGGCACCATGAAAGTGACCGAGCAGATTGACGCCCTTTATACCCTGGGCACCAATCCCACCCGGTACCTGGGCGTCCCTCGTTTTTTAGCCGCTTTTGTTATGTTGCCAATCCTTACCGTGTATGCGGATTTTTTAGGCATTTTTGGTGGTTATGTGATCAGCGTGTGGCGGCTGGGAATTCCGGCCGTGACATATTGGGGCGATCTGTTGGATAGAATCACCGTGGGCGCGGCGCTTCACGGTGTGCTCAAGTCCTTCGTTTTCGCCGCTATCGTGGCGACCACGGCCTGTTATGTGGGATTTAGAACCTCCGGCGGCGCCGAAGGGGTGGGTCGTTCAACCACCCAGGCCGTCGTATCTTCAATGGTCATGATTTTAATCTCAGATTATTTTTTATCGGCCATTCTGGTGGCCTTTGGAATAGGGTAAGGGGATGTCTATTCAGTTCCGCGACGTTTATAAAAGCTTCGGACGCCATCATGTTTTGCGGGGGATGAATCTCGACGTCGCGGAAGGAGAAACGCTGACCATTATCGGCGGATCGGGAACGGGAAAATCCGTGGCTTTAAAGCACATGGTTGGGCTACTGCGGCCCGACAGGGGCACGGTGATTGTGGACGGGATTGACATTACGGCCGCTCAAAGCGAGGAGAAGTTGGCCCTGGTTCAAAATAAATTCGGGTTTCTTTTTCAGAGCGCGGCTCTTTTTGATTCGTTGACGGTGGGAGAGAACGTGGCTTTTTGCTTAAGGAATTTAAGGCACGACCTTACGGAAAGTCAAATTCAAAAAATCGTGCGCGA
>CAYHKQ010000003.1:18276-52027 GCA_964357255.1 uncultured Elusimicrobia bacterium | reverse complement strand
TCGTCTGGGAAGGAATCGAATTGCTCGACATCAAGAACAATCCCAAGGGCAAGGCGCTCGCGCGTAAAAACCGCGCTGATCCCAGCGCCGAAGGCATCATGGTCGGCGCCATCGAGAGCGCCAGCCCTGTGAGCGGTTATCTGGAAACCGGGGATATCATTCTCGAACTCAACCGCCAGCGCACCGCAACCATCGCCCAATTCAAACACGCCGCCCGCTCGGCGAGCATTAAAGAGGGGGTGGTCCTTGATATCCTCAGAGGAGAGAATAAACAATATATCAGCATCCAGGCGCAGGACCAACAAAAGGGCCCCCGTGGCCAAGAGGGCCAAAAAAAACAAGATAAAAAAAAGTAATAAGCTCTTAGTCTAAAGTCTTAGTCTAAAGTCCCAATTAAAACTACCCCAAAGGACCCATGACAAATACCACCGATTTCTTTACAATTAAGGGATTGGCTCATCCTTCGACAAGCTCAGGATGAGCGGGTTTAATCAATTTGCATGACTCGGAACATTTAATTTAATCGCAAAATTTAGGGGGATGACAAAAAATGAAAAAGGCAATCATCGCGACATTGGCAATGTTCGTTTGCTCCGGCCCAGTTTTGGCCGAGCCGCAGGCGCCGCGTTTTGAGTTGAACCAGAAGGCCTGGATTCAATCCTTAAAACAGCTTCAAGTTATTAATGAAGGCGCCAAGCCCGTTCGCTTGCAAGTGAATCAAGAGGGGAAGCCGGTGAATTCAGACGGCACTCAATTAATTTCCGAAAAAAAGGGCAGTCCCTCTAGGCGCCAAGTCTCAGGGGAGTGCATCTGCCAGGAAACGAAAACGGTGCGCAATGACAGAGGCGATGAAGCGACTGAGTGCGTGCGCTCCAGTTGGAGGCCGGGAACAATTTATGAGGACACCCCGGTTGTCCGCCGCTACCATATCGCTGACCCAGAGCGCTGGGCGCGCTCCAAAGCTTCCTCGGCCAGCGCTGGTGTGGGCATTGGGGCCGGGCTTGGCCTAGGGACCGCCTTGGGCGGCGTGACCGGCCTGATGCTCAAGTACGTAGCCAAGGCGCGAACCCCAGTTGCCGCGGCCGTGGGCGTGAGCGTGGGCGTCTTGACCGGCCTGGGAGCCGGCTTTTTCTTCGGCTCGCGAGCCGCCGGCCCAGCCTATGACCGGGCTCTTGACGACGCCAAGCGTAATCCTGAATTTGAGAAGCGGCATACTGAAACTAAACCGGTGGGAAGTTTCGATCACACGCCGCCATTATTTGGGACACCTTGCTCTTTGGGTGGTATCTAAGAAACCCTTGCCCAGACATTGATCAAGGAAAAAAATAATACCCGAGTTTCCCTTAAAAAAACAAAAACAGGGCCACGCCGATAATCACGCTGATCGCCACCGTCCCGAAACTCAGGCCGACCAAGCGTTCCGCTTCGGGATTTTTGCGTTGATTGCCGATTTTATCCAAATCAGTCCCTTTGCCCCCGGCCCCAAGCCGCGTAGCGCCAAAATCTTCTTGATAGTCAATTGAGATAAATTTTTGAATCCGATTTCCGGCGGCGTCGGTAGCCTCCAGACTTAAATCATTGCGGCCTGTTACCAATAAAACCTCCGCCTCAAAAGACCCGCCCGGGTCAAGCTTGATCTCCTTAGCGCCCAGTATTAAAAAAACGTCGGGCTCCGTGCGGCCCGAAATCCTTATCGAACTTTTGTTTGTGGACCAGGAAGGCGATTGAGGATTTTCTATCTCCAACAACGGCGGGAGCGTATCAATCGCAACCTCTTTCCAAGAGCTAAATTCCCCTTCGAACCCCAACTCATCCCGAAAAGCCAGGCGAAGGTAATACATGCCGTCCGGCAATCCTGTTTCTCTTAACAAAAAATCTTTTTGCGCCGGCCTGGCGTCTTCCCAGAGAATTTGAAGCGGCGCAATAGACAAGGCCAACTGAATCCGGCAATAGATGGCCGGCGTCGCAGATTTGGAACGTCCATAGAGACCGGCCACGATCTCCTCCATCCGTAGAGCGCCGCCCTCGATCTTAATAATGCCGGGTTCCCCGCCGGGTCCGTCCGAGCGGCCAAGCGGCCCCGCATCAACAACCATGGTCTCAGGAACGGGCGGCAGGGCCACGGGGGCCCGGGGGGCCTCTCCGGCCGGAACCTCGGCGCCGAAGCCGGCTTCCACTGTGACCGATTTACCCTTGGCCTCGACATCCGCCTGGCCCTTAAAAACTTCCACCATCGTGGCCAAATCGCTTCGAATTCTGGCGCGATAATCCGACTCCTTGGTTTTTGGAATTATTCGCGCCGTTTGAGTAAGAACCTGCACTCCTCTAGAACGGAGCTCGCCCGCCACCAGCGAGACCCCGCGGCCTAGTTCTTCGCTCAGCCGGTCCGGCCTCACCACGACAAAAGAATTGCCGCCTAGAACCAAATCCTCGCCCAAGGCAAACCGGATTCTGGCGCTGGATTGCTCAGCCGTGCGCACTCCGTCCTCTTGGAATAACTCGATCCCGACAGACGCCGGCTTCCAATCCGCCGACTCCCGACGGCGGTATTCAACCAGCCTAAAAAACTCCGTCAGTTTAGCGGCGCGCAATTCTTCCTTAATTAACAAAACAGGAATCCTTATGTTCTGCCCAGGCAACGCCAAGGTCGGATCAGCGCCCGCAAGATTATTGTAACGCAGGATCTCCGGCCATCGCTGAGGGTCCTTGAGATAGCGCCTGCTCAAGCTCCATAGGGTATCCCCCGGCTCAACGGTGGCATTCTGATAAAAACGGGACTCTTGCGCATAAATAAAAGTAGATAAGGCGGATAAAACAGATACGGTAAGAAACGCAAAAATCCTTTCCGCCTTATCCATGTTATCCGCCTTATGTTTTCGGAAGCGTAAACGTGAACGAACTGCCTTTCCCCGGCGCGCTCGTGACCCAGATTTTTCCGCCGTGCGCCTCGACAATCTCCTTGGATATCAACAGGCCCAGGCCCGTGCCCGATTTAGACCGGCCACGAATCTGCCCATATTTTTTAAAAAGACGGTCCAGGTCCTCCTCTGGAATCCCGTCACCAGTGTCCGAAACCACGGTCTTGAGCCCGGCGCCGTCCTCCTCAAGCCGCACGCTGATGCGTCCTGCGTGCGGCGTGTATTTTAAAGCGTTGCTTAGCAAATTGACCAAGGCTCGCTCGATCAAGGACGCGTCGCAAGACAATTTCCAACGCTCCGAATCCGGCTCAGGAGGAAAAATCTCAAACTCCAAAGCCACTTCGGCGGCGGCGGCCTTCCCCACAAACATCTCCAACGCGGTCTTGATGATTTCGGCCAGATCAGCCTGTGAGCGCTTCAAATCCAACGCTCCCTGCTCGATACGATAAGTATCGAGAACGTTATCGACAAGAATCAGCATGCGCCCCAAGGAGATCTCTATCTGGGCGATGGCTTTTTGCTGCTTGACATCGAAAGCGCCGGCGCCCGATTCTTTGAGCACCTCCAAAAACCCCCTGACGGAAGTAATGGGATTCCTTAAATCGTGGGTGATCATCAGGACAAATTCGTCCTTCATGCTTTGCAACTGACGCTCCAGCGTCACGTCGCGCACAATCAACAGGTCCCCAATCGTCGCCATGGAATCCCCCTTGTTGATTCGCACGGATATTAAACTCATCTCCATCGAATATTTGGTATTGGGCGTGAGAACGAATTCCAATAAAACCTTGGCCTGCCCGGCTTTAAGCTCGGCAAATTTTTGAAAGAAAGACTCGCGCCGGGACGAGTCAATCACTTCGTCCAAGGTTTTGCCAATCATCGCCTCAATCCGGCCCGGAGCAAGAAACCGGCCGGCCGGTTCGTTGGCTAAAACAATTCGGCTTCCCTCCAAAAGTAAAATCCCGTCGGCAATAGAGGCGATCGTGGCCTCGGTTTTCGTCTTTTCGGCCAACAACTGCTCGAGGTGAATTTCAGAATAACTTTTCAAGCGCCCGGCCATTTCCTGAAAAGTCCGCTCTAGCCTGCCCCACTCATCATTGCGAAGCGCATATTCCAGATTAATGTCAAAACTGCCCTCGGAAATCCGCGCGGCCGCCTCGGTTAATTCAAGTATGGGGCGGGACACCCATTGAGCCATTAAAAAAGCCGCCAGACATACGGCCGATGCCGACAAAATCAAAATCAGCAATCCTTTAATTTTAAGCTTCCTTTGGGCGGCGTAAGCCTCTTCCTGGGACTGCTGAACCATCACCCAATAATGCTGTCCCGCGATCACCGCCGGCGACCAGGATCCCACATAAGCCTGGGCGTCCTGCGGGTCCGTAAAATGAAGGGAGCCAAGGGTTTGAACATTTCGGATGGCTGTGGCCACCAAAGGACTTTGGCTTTGGTCCGTCCTTATCTTGCGCAGAGAGCTTGGCGCGATAACCTGGCCGGCGCTGTCGACCATATACGCAAACCCGGTTCCGCCAAAGCGTTGCAACCGGATCAGTTCGGTTAAATCCACGGCGCTTTCGCGCAAAAAAAGAGACAGATGGCCCAATAAGGGCTCGTAAAAAATAAATTCAACGGCGCCCTGGCCCTTGTTCCGGCCGTTCCGGCGAAGCTCAAAGAACCCCTGCCGGCGTTGGCGTAAAATCCCAAGAGCCGCGCCATGATCCACGGGTAAGTTTTCATGGGGCCGGGCGAACACATGGAGCAATGGCTCGCCGGTCTGGCTCAAAACCGCCACCTCTTGCAAAAGAGGGTGGATTTGAACATAGGCCTCCATCATGACGCGCTTTTGCTCGAACGTCAAATCCTTCCGAACAAGAACAGAGGTTAAAAATTCGAGCTTTTTTCTGGCATCCGTGAATCTCTCCTCGGCCCGGCCGGAAAGACTCTCGGCCAATTTTGTTTGTAGCTCCAAGGTAATGGACGTTATTTCCTCGCGGTTGATTCTTAAAAGTTGCCACCCGATCAACAAAACCGGAACCGTGGTCAAAACCAATAAGAGAGCCATCAGCTTGCCCCCGATTCCTATTCTCAACAACAGCGCCACCTCCTAGAGGCCGCAGGATGCCACAACCTCCTTTACAGGTTACGGCAAGTTGAGGAGGGAATCAAGAAGAAATACGGCTAATCGCTTGATCGCTAATTACTGATCGCTTTTATTCGAATCGTAGCTTTCCGCCGTTCCCGGCCATTTTCCGAAAGGCGCGCGATCTCCTGACGGGCGGCCAAAAAGACCGCTACTTCTTCTTGCAACAGCACGCGCGCCTGCTGTCTATCGAGCCGGACAAACGGCAGAGCGCCAAGAAAATCAAAAACTTTGGAACTTTTACCTTCCAGGAACGGGTAATCCCGAAGAACCGCTTGCCAAAATTCTCCAAAGCCACGGCAACGCCGGCCGTTCGCAGGCCGTTCGCAGGCCGTCTTCTGTAGCACGCCCCAAGCCCCATCCCGCCCTAGACAGGATCCGGGTTTGTCTACTTCCCAATCCAAGGTCGTCTCTATCGCCTGCTCCATCAGTTCGTAAGAATTTTTAGGCAAACGCTCTTGAACCGCAAAAAACCGCGCAAAAGAGAACGCTTGAAGCGGGGATAAATTTAAAACTCCGAACAGATGCTCGATCTGCTCCGCCGGCAAGCCGGCCAAGTGATCGAGGCGACTGTGCCAGGGGGGCCTGGGTTCATTCCGCGAGCCGGCGCCGGCCAACTGAACAAATAGCGATTTAGCCTGGAGCGGTGTCCAATCTTCAAGGCTCATCTCTGAACATCTTCCCTCTGTAAAATAACGGCGCCAACACGAACGCTTAATCCGTTCCTTCCAAAAGCGGCTCCTCACGGACAAAATGCAACGATTGCGCGAGGCGATTTGCCAAAAGCCTCCGACATCAGGATCGGAAAAATCAAGACAGCGCTGATTTTCGTCAAGACCGTCCAAAAAAAGAAGAAGATTCCCCCGCCGCCAATATTCTTCTAGCGCAGTCACCGCTGGACCATCGGCGCCACACGACAAAGCCAAGGCCGAACCTCCGGCATCAAGACGCAAGCAGGACGCGCACGCAAAAACCGGCAAAGGCCCACTCCCATCTGAATCCAGCCAGCGCCGAGCCGCCGAAACGAACCATCGCCGCAAAAGAGCGCTTTTACCCGAACCGGCTTCTCCTAAAACCAATAGACAAGACGAAGCGTTCTCAACGCCTCTGTGCTCCTTAAAAAATTCCACGAGGTTAATTTTTGGGCTTTGCGCCTTAAAACCAGGCTCAACCCAGGCCCCATCAAAAGACACGCCGGCCGCTTGCGGCGCCCCGGGCGCTGATCCGAGCTCGCGGCACTTGCGGCGCCCCGGGCGGCTGATCCGGCCGTTCGCAGAGCTCGCGGCACTTGCGGCGCCCCGGGCGCTGATCCGAAAATCTCCCACCACGGACCTTCTTCAAAACCAACGCAGGCGCTGACCTGGCATCGCACGAAAGCGTCAAGGAAAGGCCGTGGATCGGACAATGACTGAAACTTCCGGACTAACAACTCTCCCATGGCGCGCTGAATATGCCCCTTGGCCCCAACTAAACGCTCAGTCAATTCCCGAGCGCTCGCGGCTGAGCTTACCCGCACAGCCATCGTGCCATCCACGCTACTGAACGACAATTTAATGCCGAATTTTTCCCCCAGACGGTTCAACTGAAAAATTCTTTGCTTGACCCTTTCCGCGCGCCGTAGACTGCCAAAAACTCCGCAAAGCTCCTCGCGGCTTAGAATTAAAATTTCGGCGCTGTTCATAGCAATAAAAAAGGGAGCCGGCGGCTCCCTCGTAAGACTTATTATACAATCTATTTCAGAGTAAAATTTTTCTTGCCTTGACGCATCTCCCGCGCTAAAAATTTCAAAAATGCGATCCCCGTGGGAATTGATCCGGCCTTGCTACGCCCGCCAATTCTGACTCCCTCGACAGTCGCAATCTCAGCCACCTTGAGTCCCATCTTCATAGCCCGGATGGACATCTGATACTCAATGACGAAACCTGATGCATCCGGCGCCATTTTCAAAAAAGCGTAGCGGGTGACGGCGCGGTAACCATTGATGGTATCGGTGATCCGCTCCCCCTTGTTCCAGAGAAAATTGGCCAATAACGTAAACCCCTGATTGGCCCATAAGCGCCAGGGCAAAGCTTCTTCGTCTTCCTCATTTTTAGCGCCCGGCAAAAAACGCGAAGCAATGGCCATGTCATGGCCTTGTTCGAGCTTAGCCAAAAGTTTGGGAATATCAGCCTGGTCTTCATTGCCGTCAGGACTAAAAAACACGACAGCGTCATGTTTGGCGCGCTTGAAGGCCATGCGGAAAGCCTCTCCCCGGCCTCGCGAAGTCTGGGATAAAATCTCAACGCCTTGTTGCGTCAAAAACTCGCGCGATCCATCCGTGGAGCCGCCGTCAACGGCAAAAACCTCACTGACGCAATGAAAGGGAATCTTGGACCAAAGGGCCTTAAGCCCTTCGATTTCATTAAGAACTAACAGAACCAAGGAGGATTTCATTTTGGTACCAACGGATCGTCTCCTTAAGACCCTCGCGTAAGGGGATTTCGGCTTTAAATCCGATTGTTTGAACGGCCTTTTGAACGTCACAACGCCGCCGAGGCTGACCCTCAGGCTTGGTGGGATCACAAATCACCGATAAATCCTTTCCGGACAGCTCGACAATCATTTCAGCCAGGTCTTTGATCCCAGTCTCCTCATCCGCGCCCAAATTAACAGGATCGGCCTTCGGGTATATCTGCGTCACGTCCATTAAGCCCCGGACAAAATCCTTCACATAAAGAAAGGATCGGGAGTTCCGGCCCGAGCCCCAGACCACCAGGGGATTTCCCCCTTCCCAAACACGCCGGATAATCGCCGGAATCACGTGGCTCGAATCAGGACGAAAATTATCCCTTGGCCCGTACGCGTTGTAAGGCCGCGCGATGGCAACGCGCAGGCGATGCTCCTGGGCATAAGCCGCGCCCAAAAACTCTTCCATTCGCTTGGCCCAGCCATAACCTTGATTGGTGGGTTCCGGAACATCAACAAATCCGTCCTCTTCCGGCGTTGGGATTCGGCAATGACGGGGATACACGCAAGCGGAACTGGTGACGAGCAGGCGCTCGAGCGAGGAGGCCTGCCGCGCGGCCTCCATGACATTTAAAAACACCTGCATATTGTCCCGAAAAATCGAGGCCGGATGTTTCATGTTATATTCGATACCGCCGACACGGGCGGCCAAATGCATCAGTATCTCTTGGCCGTCAAGCGCCCGCCGGCAAAAATCCGCCTCCTCCAAGTTCCCTTCCACGATTTCAATCCGGTCTAAAACAGCGGCTAAGAACCGCCGGTTGCGCCCTGGCCGCACGGGCGCCCGAACCTCGGCGCCAAATTCCACCAGGCGCTCAACCAAATGGCTACCGATAAATCCGGCTCCTCCCGTTACAACGACCTTTTTGGCCCGCCAAAAATCGCTCATCGGCTTACCGGCGCAGAGGTATCCAGAGCCTTAATCTCCGCCTCTACCATCAGCCCGACCAGCTGAGCAAATGTCACCTTATGCTCCCAGCCTAAGACTTTTTTGGCTTTGGAAGCGTCGCCCCGCAGATGCGCCACCTCCTTGGCCCGAAAATAGCGCTGATCGATACGCACGTATTTCTCCCAGTCGAGTCCCACGTGAGAGAATGCCAATTCCAAAAATTCGCGCACCGTATGGGACTCGCCGGTGGCGATAACAAAATCCTCGGGCTTGTCATGCTGGAGCATCAACCACATGGCCTGGACATATTCCGGAGCATAGCCCCAGTCCCGACGAGCGTCGAGATTGCCAAGATAAACGGCTTGATCCAAACCCGCCTTGATCCGAGCCACGGCCCGGGCGATCTTACGACTAACGAATGTTTCACCGCGCCGAGGAGACTCATGATTGAACAAAATGCCGTTACAGGCAAAAAGCCCGTAGGCTTCACAATAAATCCTAGTCATCCAAAACGCATAGAGCTTGGAAGCGGCATAGGGGCTACAGGGAACGAAAGGACTGCTCTCGTTTTGCGGCGGGAGAGCGTCTCCGAACATTTCACTAGAGGAGGCCTGGTAAAAACGAATTTTGGGATTAATGTCTCGAATGGCCTCTAAAAGGCGGCATGTTCCCGATCCCGTGACATCGGCCGTATATTCCGGGATATCAAAGCTGACCCGCACATGGCTCTGAGATCCCAAATTGTACACCTCATCAGGCCCGAGTCGCCGCAGAAGACGGCTAAGCGACGTCGAATCCGCCAAATCTCCGTAGTGAAGGAAAAAACGGGCGCCGGGCTTATGCGGGTCCTCAAAAATATGCATGACCCGGCCCGTATTAAAAGAGCTAGACCGGCGAATAATGCCATGAACCTCGTAGCCTTTGGCCAAAAGAAACTCAGCCAGATAGGAGCCGTCTTGACCTGTGATCCCCGTGATCAATGCTTTTTTCATCGCAGTCCCTTAGTGAGTTCTAAAAAATTTCCGGAATTTCTCCACAATATAGCCTAAATCCGCCGGCCGCAGATACGGATGGCAACCGATATAAAATCCACTCCGGCCCAACCACCGTGCCACCGGATAACGCTCAATAAGAGGGCCAAAAAGCTTGCGATAAACCGGCTGATTCAACAGGGGCAGAAGATCCCGCGTTTCAATCAAATTGTCCTCCAAAAAACGGACCAGCCGTGTCTTGCTTTCATGACGAAGCGCCAAGGGGAACATCATGTAAACATGCTCGCGCTCCGGCGGCGTCTCGGGGAGTTGCAAACGTCCGGAAAACTCCGCGAGTTCCTTCAATAAAAAATGCGCATTCTTTCGGCGCCGCTTTATCCGTTCCTCAACCAATGAAAGCTCGGCCAGGCCCAGCGCCCCCTCGATCTCGGTGGCCCGAAAACTATGCCCCAAACGAACAAAAGAGAATCTCTGGGCTACGAGTTCATGAAGTTTTTTCCCCCGCAAGCCCCTGTCGTCATCCATCTTGATATAAATGGAATCCCGCCCGTGATTCATTAAGCTACGCAAGAGCACGGCCGTCTTGGAATCGTTGGTGAGGGCCAGGCCTCCCACTCCAGTGACCAGCAGATGCGCGATATAGGTTGAAAAACAACCGATCTCGCCGAAGGAGCCCACGGACCGACCCTGATCGCGCGCCAGCATGGTTTCGCAGGAATCCTCGATAACCGAAAGGCCGCGCCGGCGGGCGATATCCATGATCGGGCTCATGTCACAGGGCAAACCGCATAAATGCGCCGGGATCACGGCCCGAGTCCGCCGCGTCAGACGCAAGGGAATCCCGGCAGGATCAATATTGTATGTTTTAGGATCCACGTCCACAAAAACCGGCCGCATCCGGTTATGCAAAACAATGTTGCTCGTAGCCACAAAGGTGACGGCTGGAACCAAAACTTCATCGCCGTCGTTCCACCCGCGTTTCTCCTTTAAGGCGGCCAAGGCAATATGAAGAGCGCTGGTGCCGCTGTTGCAAAAAACAGCGAAACGACAGTCATGAAGCTTGGCAAACGACGACTCAAAACGCTCCACCATGGGGCCGCAGGAAAGACGGCCGGAGTTTAACACCTGATTGACCAAACGCCGGTGGCGCTCCGTGATCTTGAGGCCGCCAACGCCGATCTTAAATTTAAGCTGATAGGTTTTCAATGAATGCCTATTATCTATTATGCAGTTTTGTTCCACGAGACAACAAGGCGCTCATTACGCCGCTTAGCGCAGGTTGCGGAATTCGATACAGCAGGTTCTCGGCCCCAGGGGTCAAAACAATTCGATGCGTTTGTCTTAAAACGCTCTTCCAAAAAGGAGGGTCCTCATCTATTTGCCTGAGAGGAAGAACCAAATACACCACGTCCGCGGCCCATAAGCGCGCATCGCCGGCCAAGCCCGGGGTCATCCGCTCAAAAGCGATCAACTGCGTCAAAAAACGACAGCCTGTGTAGGCATGGAAGACAGGCCATGGTCCGCCGTGAAGAATCAGCGTTCTGGGCGTGGAATGGGTTTGAATGTATTGGGCGATCTCGATATGACCTTTTTCAACCAGGTAGCCCTGCCGATTGATTCTTTCATAATGATAAAAATAATCGTTCCAATCCCTCAAAGAAAATGCCGCCAAGAGAACGCCGGTAATCGCCATGGCAGGGGCCCTGCGAGGTCTAAGCCGCCACCAGTGGATCATCTCCCTGGCAATAACAATAAAAATCAACGGCATTAAAGGAGCGAACCGCCTGGCCTGATAATCAATCAGGAAGCAAAAGAAAAACGTATAGGCCGCAAAGCACGAAAGGCACAGTTTGTCCATGATATCGCGCCTGCCTGCGCTACGCGCGAGCCCAAGGGCAAGAAAAATCGGCAAGGGCCAAACCACTAGGGGCCGGCCAATGGACCTGGCCCAATAGGAATCAGTGGCCCCTGATGAAACCAAAAATAAATCCTTGGCAAAAACAGCCGCCTGAAGCAGGGCTCGTGGCCAGAAGGCCGTCCAATGCGCCCATGTCATGGGTCGGGAGGCGCGATTATAATAATGATGCAGATACCCCTCGTACAATGTCTGAGCCAATGTGTAATTGAGAAGTTTGGCATGAACAGCCGCTGCGGCGATAAAAACCAAAAGCGAAACGGCCAAGACCAACCAACTCCTCTTGCGTTCTAGCCAGCGCCAGGACCCCGTCCACCAGATAAAAACAAACCAAGCCGCAAAGGATGGAATAGAAATATGCACTCCATTGATCAGCCATAAACCCGCCAGCATTAACGCCGCTTGAAACATAGCTGATTGCCGGCGGCTCGCCGCTACCGCGCTCAACAGAAGAACGGCGGAAGAAAAAAAGATTTCTAAATTATGGTAACCCCAATAAAACCGGTTAAAAGACATAAACCAAAGGGAGGATCCCAGGAGAAGGCTGGCCAGAAACGCCTCCTGGTCGCTCACGATTTTTCTGGCCAATCTGTAGACCAATGGAACCAGCAGACTGGCCAGAAACGCGGAAAGGACATGTAGAACCGTAAAATGCGGCGCCCACCAGCGAAGCGCCATTCGGGCCAGTTGGAAAAATAAAGGAAACCAGAAAGGAAGGCCCCACTGGATCGAAGGCATTTGCTCGTTGGGCAAATACGCCCACAGTAAAAAGGGGCCGCCGTCAATATCCGTATAAGGAGGAACCGCCCAGATGCGCCAAAATAAAAAAAAGGCGCCCCAGGCCCACAAAAAAATGGTTCTGAAATCCAACCCAGCCTGCCCCCATCGTCGCTGAAGCTGATCTGCGCCTAAAAAATTATTAAGCAATGGATTTCGTCACCAATCGTAACCGAATCATAACGGAGTTTTCCATTTTCATTGATTTTAACTAAACACAAGACC
The DNA here is from genome assembly GCA_964357255.1 of uncultured Elusimicrobia bacterium. Classification (GTDB taxonomy): domain Bacteria; phylum Elusimicrobiota; class Elusimicrobia; order JACQPE01; family JACQPE01; genus JBBTIS01. The sequence goes on along the minus strand of CAYHKQ010000003.1, from coordinate 39,666 downwards.
TATAAGACTAATGATGCGGCCCAGCGCCGATCGGAGGTCTAAATGAAAAAATTAGCTCTATTGCTCAAACTCAGGCGTTATTCCTTGGCTCTCTACATTCCGATCTATATTCTGGCCAAGCGCAGGCCCATCCGCCTAAAGGATTGCTTCATCCGTATGAGCCGCGCCTCCAAAGCCAGCCCAGATGGCCATTTTTTCAGACGTTTGACCCAAAAAACATCGGGGCCAGCCGTCGTAGAATATGGTAAAATAAGTCTCATTCCCCGATTTTAGGGGTCTGTGAGTCTGTTTGCCAAGTGCCTCCAGGGCGTTCCTGGGAATAGGCAAAAGGAAAGGGCATCTGCGCGACTAAGCAATGCCCTGGGAGAGAGGCGTTCAACCAGCGGTGGGAGTTGGTTGGTGGACTCATGAAAGACTCTCTTCATATTAAGGCATGCCGAGGCGCGCGCCTTAGGTTGCGGCATGGAATTGCATTAGGCCTTGTTGCGTGCAATATTCTCACGCTCCCGGGCGCCCATGCCTACGAAACCCTTGGCCGGGTCAATGCCCTGGCCACAGCGCCGATATTGACGCCATGGTGCGTCGGGCTCAGCGAAACCTTCCTTTTCTACCTTAAGCTCCAGAGCATTGTCAGCATCCAAGAGTTTGAGTCCCTGCCGATAGAACGTCAGCGCGAACTTTGGTCCCGATTCAAAGCCCTGGAGGATCAACTCTTAATCCGTCTTCGCGAAAGTTCGCTCAACCACGCTTATCAAAACCAGGCGCTGACCCAGCCGGATGGCTCGCTCACCCTGGCGGGATTCCGGGCCGGGCTTGAACTCCTAAAACCTAGCCCCAAACCCCCGATTCTGAACCCTGAACCCAAAACCAAAAATCCCGAACCCAGAACCCAAAATCCCCCCATTTTAAAATTAAGACGGTATTTAGCCAAAACCCTGGAAAACGAATGGAAGGCCCGCAGGGCCTCCGGCCTCGTCCTGATGACGCGGGAACCCGCGCCCGGACCGCTCTTGGCAATGCCGGTCGTGGCGCAGGCTCCGGCTTTAACGTTTACACGGCCCCAACCCCTTAACGTCCCAACTCCGGCCTTTTCTTTAAATCAATTCTTGACCAATATTCAAAACTCCATCATGAAAACCGCGGCCAATCTGGCGGCGGCCGTGGGCCTGAGCCTAGCTTCGATGGGCAATCCATTGACGCCGGTTTTGCGTTGGCTAAACCAGATTGCCATACTTTCGACCCAAGCCACGCCGGCTGTTCCCGGACCGTTGGCCGGCCCGGCTCTCAAGGGGCTCCCAGGGTCTGTCTCATCTACGCCAACTCATGGAAGCGAAAAAACCAATAACGAATTTAACCCAGATTCCTCCTCCCCTCTAGAGTCCTGGATTCCGGCTTTCGCCGGAATGACGAAAATAAAAAATCCCCAGTTACGAAGTGAAATAAATTCAACTGCGGAATCTGGGTTTAATAGCGCCGCGTCCGATAACAGCCTGCCAACGCCAGCTCCGGCGGCCAAAATCTCGCTCATCAGCGAGGGCCGCGGCCACGCTCAATGGACCGCAAACTCCTTCAGTCCCAATAAATTCCCGGCCTCAGGCCAATACGCTTCGCTACCGGCCGCCCAAGACCGGCTTGGAAAACAGTTTGACGGACTCCTTAAAAGTAATTACGCCCTCGCCTCCTTTAACAACGCCGGCAAAAAAGCCAAGCCGGCGATTGTCTGGCGCACCCGCGCCGAATTCGAGGAGGACGCCTCAGACCTGCGCTATTACAAAAAAGACGGCGATTGGTGGGCGGAGGTTTCCGACCCGTCCGAAGTTCCGGCGTTACAAGACGCCGGCGTTCAAATCAGCGCGTTCTTGGGCGACAGGGATGATCCGGATTCCGTGCAAGTCCATTTCGGCCGCAAGGCTGCGCTCGATGACTTGACGGAATTTTCAAAGGCCTCGGCGCGACAGCGGCGCCTGGGCGAATTTTACCGACCCCTGGGGGACGACTCCATCTTAAATGAAACCCTAGGCGACAAAAATACCGAGCGCCGCCTGGGGGCGGAATTAGCCTCCTACAACACGCTCTCAGCGGCTATTGCCGGCGATCCCAATGCCGGCGATCCCGTGCTCAGGGATGAAACCAAGGCCCTCGACGAGGCCACGAACAAAGTTGCCGAAACCATTCAAAACTACCGCCAAGCCGTGGACAACGAGCAAGACATGCGCGAAATTTATCAACTGGCCCGCGAGATCGCCAAAAGCGAAAAAGCCGTTGACAGCGTAGCCAAGGCCAACACCGAACTCATCACCACCTTGCTCTTGAAGCGCGGCTATATGTTCTTAGACCTTGCCATTCAAAAAATCAACGAGATACAAAAAGACGTGATCAAACAAAAAGATAGAAACGCCGACGATACGGGGGAACTGGCGGGAAAGAAAGCCGAAGCCCTGCGTAGATTAGGAGTCGCCCAAGACTATTTGAGCCGGTCCAGGGCCGGCGAATTCGTCAAGATAGTGGACGACGACGTTAAAAAAATCCAAGACGCCATCGCTAAAGCCAACAAAGACATCGCCGCTATGGACAGCGTTGAAAATCTCCTCAACGACGGATGGGGCAACCTGGCCGGCACCTTCTTAGACCCCAAGGTCGTGGACCAGGAAATCGCGGACTGGTCGGAATTAAGAGAGCAATTCCGCCAAAGCCACGACAAGGTTTTCAAGTTCTTGGACCCCCAGCGAAGCGCCACGGAAAGGGAACCTGATGAATTTGGGGATACGCATTTCAAGAGCGCGCATCTGTGGACCGAGGAGCTAATTTCATCCCTCAAAAAGGCCGAGGCTGGCATACGGTTGGGAATGGACGAGTTCCAAAAAATCAAAAAAATTCGGGAATGTTTGAAAACCAATCCCGACTGCTTCTATATCGGCGTCAAGGGCGATCCGGAGCTTCAGCCGACAAAGGAACAAAAAGAACAGCTTCTGACGCGGCGCGAAGGATTCTCGCTCCTCGTGTTTGCCGACGCGGTCATCCGCTACAAAATCGCCGAATCCACCCTCAATGCCTTGCTCATGGCCTATAAAAAAGACCCGTCCATGGGAAACATCCCGCTACCCGAACCCTATTACCAAAACACGCTCTCGCGCATGGAAGAAGGCCGGGCGCTGGGTCAAAGCCTTATGGGCCAAGCCAAACAAGGATTTAACATGGAACGCGAGTTGCTGGTTCAAAATCTAAAAATCATGACGGACGGCGAATTAAACGACCTTGTGGCCATGATTGAAGATCAATATCAATCCGCCTCGCCCGCGGGCTACGCGCATCATGCCTACGGCGCGATCCAGCGCGCCCTAGACGTGGCCGATGACACCCTTGAGTTCTACCAGAAAAAAAGGGATTTTTTGAATTCCGGCCCGGACTTCTTTCAAATTCTTAAATCCAGCACCATGAACCAACAAAGCGAAATTTCCCATCAACAACTGGATATGGCCAAAAACACGCTCCTTCCATTTTTAAAAGACTGGCGCCGGCCTGCGGAAGCCGCCAGGACCGACACCTACGAGGGCTTCGTCGCGCTCTACGACAAAGGCTATGGACAACTCTACGAGGCGGAGGAAACGTTCTATAAAACTGAAGCCGAAGGCCTCGACAGCCTGGATAAGTTCATCCAAGATCTCGTGGCGCCTTTTATAAAAGATTTTGAACGCATCAGCCAGTGGCTGGCCGCCTTAAATCCTAAAGAAGACCCTGCGATCAGGCGGCTTGGCCGATCCCTCTCCGACGCAGGCGACGAAATGTTGCGTCAACTGCGAAGCAAAAAGTTCATGATCTACGCCATTGAAGATAGCCAAAAACAGCGCGAAAAATTAAAGCAGACTCTTGAGAACCTGCGCATCCAGCGCGAACGGTTGACACAAATCTTGGAACGCGCCGACCCCGAGGATCCCAACTTTGCCAAAGCCAGAGAGCTGGTGCTCCAGGGCGAGCTTCTCTACTCTCCGGAGGGACTCGATTCCGAATCCCAGCTCAATCAAAACGCTGGACCCCTGTTCATTAGAAAAAATACGGTCAACCGCGTTCTGTCCCAAGGCGCCTCAACCGGATCCCAACCGCCATCTGTGAACGACTGGGTCGGATCGCTGGGCCTTAATGATTACGAGGTTATTCCCGTGGGTTCCGGCGCAGACTCCTTTTATGTCGTGGTTCACTTTGTAGCCGGCACAGCCATTGGCTCGGCCGAGCAGGCCGCCAATAATTACAGCCATGACGCGCTTTTGAAATTTGGCAATCTGGGCCAGGTATTGGGGCACAACATGTCGCTCTCCCTTTATGACTGGAAAGATACGGAATCCCCGTCCCGCGGCCATCGCGGCGCACGCATCGGCTTTCACCGGGACCGCGATGACGAAAAAATCATTAACTCTACCGTCATTGATATCCACCAGAATCTTCAGCAAGGCAACATCTTCCGAGCCATGATTTTTGAAAACATGGCCTTTATGGTGCTTGGCGACCGGCTCTTTATTGGGCTCACAGGCTTTGCCGACATGCCCATAAATCAGGGAGACCCCCAGGACCAGCCCCCGTATACGGCCGGCGGCCGGGCCAAGGCCGTGATTTACCTTCATGAAGTGGTGAGCCTGAACGCGGAACTCCTGGGCGTCTTTGCTAAAGACCCGTATGACTTCACCCGAACCATCAACACCTCGATTGATCCCCTGGCTATGAACGAACAATCCCTCTCCATTCAAGGCGCAATTTTGCAATACATCAAGCGCCACGCGGGCGTGGAGTTTGATCTGGCAAAAATCTTCTCGACCAAAAACACTTTTGCCATCGAATTTTTCCTTGAGGATGAAAAAGCCAAGGAAACCAATCCCGGCGAGGTCTCAGACCGGTACCGGGCCGAGGCCATGGACGACTACGACAAAACCTGGAAAGGCGCCAAGCTTGTCAAGGAAATCCACTTCACCATGTTCGGCGAACGCACCAGCATTATGGGCGAGACCAGGGTTGCGTGGGACCAAAACGGAGAAATAGAACCCTCGGCACGCCTCGCCCTTTATCTGCCTCGAGGCATCACTATCGAGGGCAAAGGCGCGCGCTACGGCGGAAAATACACGGGAAAGGGCTCCTTAGATGTCAGTATCGGCGCAGGAACGGATATTTTTGCCTCCTACGGCAATGACCGCATTGAGAGCATTCCCAAGCTTATGATCGGAGTCAAAAGCGCGATCACGATCGAGGAACTCCGGCGCAAGGCCGTCAACAGCGCTGAAGCGGCCTTAAAAGGCGGCGACACCTTAGAAGACTTCCGCTCCGAACTGGACCATGTTTTTGCCCTCACCGGCTCCAAGGAAGGCCCTGCGATGCGCGCCGCGCTCGGGCGCGCCCTATACAAAGACAGCGGTTTAGTCGAGATCAGCCAGGCCATCGGACAGAAGGAACAAGACGCTGTCGAGCTTCAACGGGTTCTAATCGGCGGTCTAGCGGCCCAAGCCGGCGTTATCCTTGGAACGGGCTACGAAAACGCGCAAACCGGCGAATCACAAAACGCCCCGGGCTATTCCTCCACGGCAGGCGGCATTCAGGTGGGCGCGGAAGTCTTCGTGGGCTTGAAAAAAGAACAAAAAGAAAAGGCTTTGCGGGAAATCGCCCGCATCAAGATCCTTCTCTTGGATTTAAAGCGCGCTTATCAAGAAGCCCTAGACGCGTTCAGGGCCGGGGTCCTGCGCGTAGTCTTAGCGCGCCTCGACGTCAAAAAAATCGAACAGCTCAAAGCCCGCTCGGAGATCAGTTCCAACCCCACGTTAAGCTCCAGAATTGAGCTTGAAGAAATGCGATTGCGCGGGGTCCAGGCTCAAGCCGAGGCCATGCTACGCGAACGAATCGGATTGGACAAAAACGAGGCGCTCCCCAAGGAGCTCGAAGCCATTGTGATTGACCCGGACAATCCCCAGGCCGCGCTGGACGCCGCGGCCCGGGCCGTGGAACAGCCCGATGGATGGAAAAAACTCTTGGAAAGCATCTCCGGCGTTGATCCAAAGAAAACAGCCCGGCCCGGCTGGCCGGAGAGTTGGCTCGCCACGCTTTCGCCCCTTCAAATCCTGCCCTGGGTGGATGAAGTCAGCGTCAATTTCGGCGTCAATATCTGGGACAGCCTCGGCAATGCCTTTGCCGGAGTTGGGGCCAGCGTGAAGCTCACCATGTACGACGCGGACGGATCCCATCAAAAAGAAGTGGCGATTCTGCAAGGCAAAATCGCTGATCTCGACGTCACGGAACGACTCCTAGGCGAACAAGCGAACCAGCATCCCAAGTCCCTGCGTTTTGACCGATGGGCTTTAGAACGCGAACGAATGGTCATAGACATGTACCTGGGTCAACTCAAGGCAAACCTGGACCAAACCACGGATTTATCCGGGCGCCTCAAAATTCTCGATCAAGTCTCCCGGGCTAATAAAGAATTCGGCCGAATTAATCTAGAACTCCTGGCATTAGCGCCGGATCCTAGCCAGGTCAAATCCAGCACCAACACGTATTCGCTCAACAGCTTCTCTCGCCTGGTTTTGGACGCCGAAACTAAATCCACAACCTTGGCCAAGCTGGCCATGCAACGCCAGGTCGCCAAAGGAATGGAAGAAGCGGCTAAATCAAGGGTCAGTGTCGGATTAAGGCTCGGGGCTCGGTGGAACCCGGTCGCCAATCTCTTCCCGATAAGTAGCACTGAATTTTTTACCGTGGACGGCTGGGCGTTTCTTTTACCGCAACTGGAAATCGCCATCAAATCCTCCGGGCAAAGCCAGGTGGAGGAACGCGAGGCCAAGGCCATTGCCGCGGCCAGCGTGGCTGATCATGACTTGCAAAACCTCGACCTTCGCCGGCAAATCGTGGGGATTTATTTAAAACTGGTTTATGCCGAGTCCATTAAGCAGGAGTTGCTACGTAAAATTGAAGCCACCGAAGACCCCGGCCAAATCGCGCGCTGGAACATCGAAATTCTTGAGCTTCGCAAAGCCATGCAGTATGAGTCCGTGCGCCTGATCGTTCTCTTGGGCAAGGACCCAAGCCAATACGAGCTTGACGTCACAGCGTTGCTCGTTAAAAATCCTCTTAAGGAAACCGAGGCGCTCCGGGGCTGGACCCAGGCTAATCTCTCGCGCGCCAAGGCGCTCGAGCGCAGGGCCCTGGAAACCAGGCTGGAGTTAGTGCGCGCCATGGAGGGTAAACTTCTGTTTAAAGGCCGGTTAATGAACATCAAAAGCGAACCCATCTCCGCGCTATTCCAAGTCATCGGGGACATTGTTTCTTCGCTCTTTGGCGAGGAGGGGGGCGCGTCCGTAAGCCAGGCGGACCTCGTTGATATCATGCGCTACCGTAGCCATCTTGAGCGCCAAATTCAAAATTGGGACAAGCGTTCCGGAATTGATCAAAGCCGGGCTACGGTCGGGCTTGGCCAAAGGGACCGGGCCCTAAGCAAGGACCCCTCCTTGAGCAACCGCCTCTCGCGCGAGCTTGCTTGGGCTTCCTCTGTGGCCCAGGGATTCCAGGGACGCGAGAATCCCGACAATCTCCCTGACGCGAATGAACGGCGCCGGGCCCCCCTTCTAAAATGGGGAGCGCGCGTCTACTTGACCAATGAAGCGGTCCCTACGCCCGAGACCCTCCACAACAAAACAAAGTTCTTTGACCCTAACGCTAAAAAAGGCGCAGTCTTTTATGAAGGAATGATCCAGGTGCTTCTGAGCCAGCCGGAGTTAATCAACCCAAGAATGTTGGCCAAGGCGGAGGAGCTTGAGTTGGCGCGCGAATTACGCGTGGAGCGCATGGAAAGCGACTTAAAACAAGCCCGCCTGTCCGGGCTTTTATGGAAACATCGCTATTTCACCGGAAAGCTCGCCAATGCCACAGACCCTGATATCCGCCAACGCCTGGAAACGCAAATCAAAGAAACCCAAGAAACCATCAAGGCCGAATTCAATCTCGCTCCCGATCAATATCCAAAAACACAACCGTCTCTCTCTCCTGTTTCCTCAACCGACGTCGGGGTCTTGGTCCAAACCGCGCTCAAATTCGTAGTGGGCGAGGCGCCCGTGCTCGGAGCCTTGCAAGCTGATTTGGCGCTAGGCCGGCTCCAAGGCCAGACTATTGTGGACAATCTGCGCTATCAATCCATGAGCCCCTCTTTCGTCTTAGGCTATATCAGAAACGGACTCATCGGCGGGCCGACTCTATCCGCGCCAATGGCGGGCCGCGTGCCCGGAGCCGATCTCTTCCGGGATATAGAGCGCGTGATGGGCGCCAATATAGCCTCGGTTTTGAAGGCAAGCTCCATGGTGGCTGAAATTCACGAGCGCTTGATCAAAAATTACTTTGAAATGGGCTACCTTCAAGAAGAATTGGCCCGGCGCGAGGTGTTTTTGACTCACTTAAAATCAGAGCTTGAGCGCGATTCCGGCAACGGCGATCTTGTTGAAAGCTACCATAATGCCTTTGAGGAAACGCTCACGACCACGGCGCGCCTGCATGATCTTTACTTGCAAATCGAAACGGATTTAAAACTTATGGGAATTAACATCCCCAGGGGCCTCGGTCGCTCGGCCCGGGACCCCTGGGCATTGGAGCGCCGGGTTCATGCCTTAGGATTGGGCGAGGCCATGGCTCTGGCGCGCGAAACAAACCCTGCCATGGTGGCCGGATGGGGCAATCTAACTCCTAAAGATAAAGCCAAGCGCCTTGATGGTTGGAAAACCATCCTGAGCGCCAAGCTTGCCGGCCTGAGCGACGAAGCCAAAAACCGGGTTACGACTCTTGCCAAAAATATGCAAAAGGATGCGTCCTTGCGACCCAGACGCGATAACCGGCCGGCCGGAATCCTGGTTGCGCTTGACTCCGAGAGCCAGCCGGTTGAACAAAATGCCAGGGCCGTAAGTTCCGATGAAATGGACGAACTTAAAGTTCAGGGCCGGGTCATCAGTTATGACGCTAGCACAGGCCGGCGCATGGAGTTGACCGAGGGAATCAATGAGGCCAGGGCGCAAAGGATTTTAGTCGCGCCGATCGGATATGAAGGCGAGTCGCCCCAAACCGCCGTTGAGGCGGCCCAGGCTGAATTCATGGAATTTTATCCGGGACAAGGCGAACTGGCCAATCTCTTTGGGCTCGCCCATCGCCGACTCGAAGACAACGAGCGTTCCCGCGAACGAGCGCAGGCCTACGCCGGTGTTCAGGATTCTTTTGCGGTGTTCGCGTTCAAGCCTGGGACAAAAAGCGCAAATAACCGCCAAGAACGAATTCTCTTGGAAAGCGAAGCCCTGGAACTTGTGCGCCAAGGCGGGCTTCGATTGGTCCGGCCGGGAGCGAACAGCCCGCTCGATCCATCTCTTCTTAGCCACCGCGCCTTTTGGAAAAAAGAATCCATGAAAACCTATTTCAACGGGGATTACAAATTCCTTGACGCCGACGCTCAACGAGCCTGGACGATCGAGGAAATTTTACGGGAACGACGGCTTTTAGTTTTTGAAGAAAATCCAACGAATGGCCAATTTATAAAAACCGACCCTGAACAACTTATTTCCGCGCAGGGCCGATGGAAAAATTTAAGGTTCTTTGCCTACTTTGGCGCAACACCGGAGCTTTTGTCCGCCGTCAACACAAGCGCGGACCTCGAGGAAATTGCCAAGGACGTCCGCGAAATCTCTTCCACGGCTTTAGGCAACGAACGATTGCGCCGCCAAGCCCATCGCGAGCTACGCCGGGCAAACCAGTCGGCTTTTGTCTATCTCAAGACCGCTCATGGATTTCTCTTAAACGAGCGTGGGCGGCTTGAAAAAATCTTCCTCTCAGACGATGAGCTAAGCGAAGCCGGGGATCATCATCCACAATCCAGACTCTATCTCTCGCAAGACATGAGCCTGGCGCTCGACAGCAAGGGCAACTTAGTCGAGGTGACGATGCTGTCGCTGGGCGGCCAAGAGCGCAAAGAAACCTTTGCCGGCGCCGGACGCGAAACCTGGCGCTGGAGCAAGGACTGGGGCGCGGTTGAAGTGGACCGGGATTTTCGCGTGAAAAGAATTTTAAGCCCCGACGATATCGAAGACGGCCCGCGCCAGGAATGGGCCTACTATATGGAAGACAACCAACTCTACCCCATCGCTAAAAACCGCTTCCCAGGCGGCGCGGATGCGGGAATAGGCCGGGCTCTGGCCGTGGTCAATCCCGGGGCTGGAACCACGGTGCTGTACTCAGCCAAGGAACTCGAAGACAGAATGGGCACGGACAAAGGACGCTTAATCCGCACACAAATCCGACCCTGGCTCATGACAGCGGGGCTTGCCGGCGAGGTAGTTATAGGGTTTGTTTACGCGCCCTGGATCCTGCCTCTGTCCATCGGAATCGGCGGCGCCAACACTGCGGAGCGCATCTCGGCCATTACCGGCGAAGGCCACATGGAGAGGACTTGGGGATTCGGCTTGGACCTGGCTTGGGACATCGCTAATTTTGCCGTCATCCAAAAAATCATTCCCCAGCCGCAAGATAAAATTTACGATCCAAGCGGATACCCTAGACTTGTGGCTAAGGACCCTGCCACAGGATGGGACGAAGCGCTTTACTATCTAAGCCTGACATTGGCCGGACGCGACACGGACCGGCTTTTGGAAGTGGACCCCAAGCAAAACATCGTCACTAATCATGTGGTCCACCCGGGATCCAAGGGCTTAAAACGCGCCGTCGAATACAGGCTGGAGGATTACGAGGCCTTGCGCGGCAAAATTCTGAGCGCCCATAACGGCGGCCTGGAATTAGCTGAAACTCGGGCCATACCCGGCGCCTTTGGGCAATGGAAAAATACGCGCGTTTCAGTGTTGCCTAAAGGAAAAAGTTATGACAAGGCCATGGCCGCTCTTGCCGCGACCGGACTTCGCTTTGCGCCGGATGGAAGCTTTGAATGGGAAATTATGCCCATGGGCAACCGCGTCCAAGGCCATGTTATCAAGGGAATCCCGGGGGCTCGGCAACAAACCAACGTGGCATCCTCCCGCGCGCAGGACGCCAAAATCTTCAATGAAATGCTGGGCAAATCCGGCGGCGCGTCAGTGACAACGCTCGCCCTGTCAATGGCAACGCTCGCTCCGGGCCAACCCGCGGGACGCAAAATTACAGCCGGCGCCAAGGGCATCGCCATGTGGAAAGCCGCCTTGGAAGCCACCCTCAACCATTCAAACGCAATTTATGACCCCGAAACCCAGTCCCTTATGGACCCTAAAGGAGCCTGGCTATTTAACCCGCAGACTCTGGCTCTGGTCTTTTTTGATCCTGACGACGGCCGCGTGCGCCAAGTCCATCAGGCCTTCCGGGATTACAAATCAGCCAAGGAACGCTTCGAGCGCGAGATGCAAAATGCGGATTTTGCCAGGAATTACCCCCGCTTAATCAACGCCGGCGGCATTATTCATATCAACAGACAAAGCCACGCTATATCGTTTGAAGAAGGCGGCGAGGTCGTGCGCCGCTACCTGGACAAACAACGCGACTCCCTCTCGCGCGAAGAAATGACCCAAGCCATCCAACAGGGCTATGTCTTTGCCCGCGATGACGGCGGCCAGGATTATGTAATTCTGCCTCTAACGGACATCGAGGAAAAGGAAACCATCCTAAAACACAGAGCCGAAAGCTACGGCCCAATGGACTAGCTCTTCTGTAAAAAAGTATCCTGTGGGGGTGAAGCAAAAAAATGCGCGCCCCATCATTATGTTGACCATAATGAGCCTACTCGCCGGTCTGAATCTTTTAACAGCCGGCCCCCGGGAACAAAATCAACTTTGGCTCAACAGCGTCTTTGGCGGTCGAGGCGCCGGGGCCATGGCAGGCGCAGTGGCTCTGAAACAGCGCGCGCTGGAAAGCCGTGAAATTGCCTTGGATTCCATCCTCAATACCCACTATCGCTCCAATCTCAAGATTGAACTGGGCAAGAACAAAACCATGTATCACATCAGCGGGCAGGAGGAGCGACCAACAAACGCCTTGTACGGAAAATTCATTCTTTTGTTCACCACGAGCCAAGGAGCCATATCCATTGATCTTATAGAAATTTACCGCCCAAGCTCCGCGTTTAAGGGTCGGGAAATCGCTCTGGGGGGTAGCCGCTACGAGATCAAATACGTGCCGCAAAACATTGCCAAAGATCCTTTTATCGGCGAGCTGATGATTCTGGCCCTTGAGCCGGGTTCGGCCAGCTACAAGCTACACGCGGGAGAAATTCTCCGCGGGCTCTACGCCACAGCCCTGCAATTGCCGGCGGCTAAATCCCGAATCGCGGTCTACACAAAACATGGCTCCATAAATGAAATGTGGGTTTTAATCATGACGGAAACGCCACCGGAGCGCTATGCGGAGTTCCGACGCCTCCATGTGGACGCGGCCGCGATTCCGGACAATCCAGCCAGCCCTCCCGCTCAACTCGGGAGCGTAGATTTTGACGGGCATCGTTATTATTTAGCCTTCACCAAAAAAGACGGCCGCCGCCACCTCTGGGTCCAAACGGACGCGCCCTAGCGGACGCGGCGCCAAGGACAAAAGCTTTAATAATCGCCCTTAAGCAAATGCTTTTCAAGCCAAACGTAAAAAAGAACAAATAAATAGCGGCTACCCATCTCTTTGATAATGAGCTTGGATGTCCCAATTGTGCGTCCATACCACCGAATCGGAACCGACGAAATCCTCCGGCCCCGGATCAGGGCTTTTAGCGGTATTTCAACGGTAATATTGAACCTTTTAGAAACCAACGGCTGAACAGCCTCGATGACTTCACGCCGATACGCCTTAAAAGCGTTGGTAATGTCGTTAAACCTGGTCAAAAACATTACTTGAATAAACCTGTTGGCCAAACGATTAAGAATTAATTTATGAAAGGGATAATTTTCCACTCTTGACCCTTTAATAAAACGAGAGCCAAAAACGCAATCATAGCCCTCCTCCAGTTTTTTTGCATAAACAATCATGTCCTCCGGATCATCTGAAGCATCGGCCATGGCGATAATCACGGCGTCGCCCACCATTCGACTTAAACCATCGCGAATCGCCAAACCAACGCCGGCCGGAGGCGCACGATGAAAAACGCTAACGCGCAGATCCCCTTTTACCAACTGCTCCGCGACATCTCGAGTGCCGTCCGAGCTGTTGTCATTAACAATAAGAACATGATGCTCCAGCCCGGCCCGGTCAAAAGCCCGCCGGATATTACGAACGGTCGGCTCCAAAGAATCCTTTTCGTTGTGAGCGGGAATCAAAATGCAAAATTTCATTGGAATCTAATATCAACGAATGTTAGCATTCCAAGATGGGACGGCGTTGGATCTTTTGGGCCGCTTGGATTCTATTCTTCCTTTATTCCTTCTGGATGCTCGATAAATTTCCCGTCGCCTTCGTTGATGACGTAATTTTTACAGAACCATCCCTTACATTCCTGCGCCAGGGCCATTTTGGTAGCACGGTCATGCCTCCTATCTACGGCCTAGACCAAACGAATGTCGTCTACGGCAGAATTTTCTTCCTGATAAACTCGGCAATCTTTGCCCTTCTAGGATACAACCTCTTCACGATCCGCCTGTTGCCGTTCATGGCCGGCGTTTGGCTATTTTGCTTAACCTACAAAATGGGGCGCCGACTATTTAATCCGCCCGTCGCCTGCTGGGCTGCCACGCTCCTGGCCCTGTCTCACAACTTTTTCCTGGCTTCTCATATCGGCCGCCCCGACGTCTTGGTCGCCTGTTTAGTGATGTTGACAAGTCATCTGGGTCTTAACGCGGTAGAATCAGGCAAAACAAGAACATTCTTCTGGAGCGCTCTGACGGCCTCCCTGAGCTTGGACACCCTGCCAACGGGGCTCGTAGCCACGGCCCTTTTGGGCGCCATTTTCCTGTACCATCGTCAATCTTGCCGTCGCCGGGCGATGCTGGCGGCGACCGGAGGATTTCTATTGGGCTGCCTGTGGTGGATTAGCGTTCATGTTCTCGTTAACCGGCAACTGTATTTTTTCCAATGGGAAAATTTTTGGATCAAGGAGGCCGGGCGCGGCCTCACATTTTTACAATATGGTCCATTCGCGGCGATTTGGGGGGAAACGCAACGCTATGTCAAATATTTTTGGGAAGCCCGTTTTCATCGCAACATGCTTATTTTTGCCCTTCTGGCTCTTTCGTGGATTTTCCTAGGCTATCATGCCCGAAAAAACCGCGGAGCAAAAATCTTGCTGGTCTTATCTTTCGCGGGAATGCTGGCTCAAAGTAGCTTGGCCAACAAATCGTCCGCCTACATCATCAGCCTCCTGCCGTTTTGGATGCTGGCTCTGGCGGCCTTTCTGAGCAATGGTGATTGGATGATCGATCCAAAACAAACCCGCCTGCGCTTGTTTAAGATGGCAGGATTAAGCGCGCTTTTGCTCCTGGGGGTTATGGAGCACGCGTATTTATGGCAGTATCGTCACGCTTCCTATGAACGCTATATCAACGCTTTAAAAGAAAAACTGCCCCGGCAAGCCATGGTTCTAGCCGGCGCCGCCTTCTGGCCCGGCCTAAAAGATCGTAGCGTGATAAGCGATTATTGGCTCCACAGCCTCCATGCCGATGGGCCCCAAAATCGTCAAAAATTAGGCGCGAACTTTGCGGAATTTATCTCTAAATACAGCGTCACTCATATTGTCACCGACGCTGACGCCGGTTGGTCCATCCGAAAACATCCCGAGCACGGTTATGAAGAATTCTTTAAGACCTCCTGCCGCTTGATCGCTGAAATTCAGGATCCGTTCTACGGATGCACTTGGGCTTCTTACCGAACTACCAAAAAATGCGTCACCAAAATTTATGAAGTTACCGGTCGCTAAGCTCTAAGAGCAAATACTCTAACACCAAAGATGGCGTTAAGTTGGCATCCAAATTTTGCCGAGCCTCCAGTATTGAGCGCAACCGGCGAAGATTCCGCGGGGTTGCTTCTTCTCGCCAGCGCTCAAGATAGTCTGAATGGATTTCATCGAGAAATTCCTGAACTTGGCCGCGGGCGGCCTTATAGCTTCGAAACCTGGCCAAGCGTTGCGATATCTCATAAACCTCGGAGGCGGAACGGACCGTGGCCTGATTCCCAAGACCTGCTGAAATACCTTTTTTTTCCAACAGCCTACGAGCCGCCTGTAACGATCCGCTGGAAGAACGGGCCAAGCGTCCGGCGCGTTCAGGGTCCAATAAAAATTTTTCCTTCAGAATCCCTGCCAATGCCTCCGCGTCCAACGGCTTAAAAAAAATCTTGAAATTCGCTCTTGAGACGACCGTCTCCAAAAGACTGTCCTCGCTATTGGCCACCCAAAGCCAATGGAGATGCCTGGGGGCTTCTTCAAGAACCTTAAGAAGAGAAACCTGGGCCTCGGGGGTCAACAACTCGGCGCCGTCCACCAGCGCGATGGAACGCCTGGCCATGACAGGGGTTCGCCGCAAGGCGGACACGGCTTGGCGGAATGTGTCAATCCCCAAGGACAGGTTCGAGGCGGGTTTGTCCAGCACGGCCTTTTGATAAGAAAAATTGATCAGGCAAAAATCCGGATGACTGCCTCGAAACACGCGACGGCAAGAGTCGCAATGTCCGCATCCCCCCTCTTGCGCGTCAGGGCTTGGACATAAAAGCGCCTGGGCGTAAAAAGTGGCGGCCCAGCGCCGGCCCACCCCTTCAGGCCCTAAAAAAAGGATAAATGACGGGTGGCGTTGATTTATCCAGAGCCGGCGCAACAATTCCAGCGCTCGATCTTGGCCAATAATTTCAGAAAATCCCATCTTTATTTCAGCCTCTTAAATCGGGGATGGCCCTCAATAATGCCGACTAATTGTTGATGAATAATTTTGGGGTCCCGGTCAGCCCGGACAATCACCGTCTTACGCGTCACGCTCGCCAAGCGCCGATACGCGGAGCGGACTTTTTTCAAGAAGGAAACGGCTGATTCCATCCGGTCCCGGCGCTCTTCCATGCGCTCAAGAAAGAGCTTCGCCGGCAAGTCCAACACAATTGTCAGATCCGGCTTGAGTCCGGCCGTGGCAAAATAGTCAATTTGGCGCACAGCCGGCATCGGCATCCGCCGCCCCATCCCCTGATACGCGAATGTCGAGAGAGAAAAGCGGTCGCATAAAACCAAGCAACCACGGCGCAACGCGGGGAGAATTTTAAGAACGACATGCTGGGCCCGGCTTGCCTCATAAAGCAAAAGTTCGGCCTCTGGAGCCACATCCTCTCGCGTATGAAGCAAAATCTCGCGCAATTTTTCGCCTAAAACGGTTCCGCCTGGTTCTCGGGTTACCAGCACAGACGCTCTAAGCCGCCGCCACCTCCGCGCCAAAAGTTTAATTTGAGTGGATTTGCCGCTTTTATCAAGCCCCTCTAAAACGACAAAGAACCCCCTCGAATGAATCACGAAGAAAGATACCAGATTCCAATAAGGAGAAAAAGCTAAAACCAGGCGAAATGGGAATTTCTTTAGCCAATCGAAGTGGCCAAGGAAGGCCGCTCGTGGTGAGCTTGTCGAACCATGAGCAAAACGCGAACTTCGCCTTGGCTCATCCTTCGACAAGCTCAGGATGAGCGGTGTAACTTCAAATGGCTAAAGAAATTCCGAAATGGGAACATTCTCAGACCGGCCGGAACTCTTGAAAATTAGCCTCAAATCCAAAAAAACGCTTGGCCAGCGCTAAAATTCGCTCTGAAGCCTTGCCGTCGCCAAAGGGATTGGCCACGCGGGCCATGCGACGGTAGGCCTGTGGATTTTCTAAAAGCTCTCCGGCGGCCTTGGAAATCTTTCCGGCTGAGAGTTCGCCCATTAAGCGCGCGCAACCGGCCTCGACCGCTTCGGGCCGTTCCGTCACCTTTCTTAAAATCAACACCGGCTTGGCCAAGGCCGGAGCCTCCTCCTGAATGCCGCCCGAGTCTGTCAACACTAAATATGAGCGCTTCATCAGCTCCATAAAATCGCGATAGCCCAACGGATCGAGCAGGGTTATTCTGGGAACTCCCTTGAGAATTTTCGCCGCGGTTTGGCGCACATTGGGATTTGAGTGCACGGGGTAAATAATATGAACACGGGGATGGCGGCGCGCGATCTGCCGAATGGCCTGACATATTTCCACAAAAGGCCGGCCAAAATTTTCGCGGCGATGGGCCGTCACTAAAATCAGCTTGACATTCTTCATTTGGGAATTAAGGCTGAACAAACGCCTCAATGCCGGTTTCTCGAAGGACCAAGGCGTGCCGGCAAACCATTGGAGCGCGTCCACCGCCGTATTGCCGGTCACAAAAATCGTCTTGGGGTCTAAGCCTTCCTTAATAAGATTATCCTTAGCCCGCGGGGTCGGGGCCAAGCGTAGCGCCGAAAGCCGGTCGGCCATGATTCTGTTAAATTCCTCCGGATAAGGATTGGCCATATCGAACGATCTCAAGCCCGCCTCCACATGCGCTACTGGAATTTTTGAATAAAAAGCGGCCAAGGCCCCTGCCATGACGGTCGTAGTGTCGCCCTGAAGCATCACAAGGTCCGGCCCAAGACGCCCGTAAAGTCTATCCAGGCCCACCAAGGCGGACTGGGTCAAATGGGAAAGCGTTTGATTGTCCGTCATCAAATCCAAATTGTGGTCAACTTTAATCCCAAAGGACTTGGTCATTTGAGAGAGCATCTGCCGGTGCTGGCCCGTGGCCGCCACAATGCTGTCAAAGGAGCGGTCTTGGCGAAAGACCTTGATTACCGGGGCAAGCTTGACAACTTCCGGCCTAGTGCCGAATACGAAAAGAATTCTTTTTTTTCTCAATTAAACCCCCTTGCCCCAAGGGATAGGGTTAAAAGGATTCCCTATCAATGAAAATGAAACGGGTGATGAGAAAACCTAAACCCAAGTAAAAACCTATGCGTGGTCTGCAAGTCCCCATATTGACCAAAGGCATAATCCACAAAAAAACGACCCAGATTCAAACCAAAACCGAAGGTTGGCCCTCCGCGGTAAGATTCTTGTTCAAAACGCCAGCCTCCCCGCAAAAAGCAAACCTGTCCCAGGCCCGCCTCAACGCCGGCCCGGTGATGCGCGGAGCGTTCCTCATACACAAGATCATAGGCCGCAAGAACTCGAAAAAAATCACTGACACGGTAAGGAGCGCTCAAGCCGGCTCGAAGCGACACGGGAAGAGGATCGCCAACTTCTCCGTATTTTAGCTTGGTTCCCAAATTGGCCATGGACAAGCCAACGCTTAAACGCTCAAAAGACCCGAGATAACCGACATTAACGGCCACAGCGCCGGCCGCATAGCTTTCGACAAGCTTGGATTGCACCGACTGCGCCATAACCCCAATGCTATGCATTCCCTCGCCAAACGGTCCTTGATTGCTACGCATAAAGTGTTCGGCGTAACCGATCCCTATGGAACTGTCCTGCCCGGCTGTCACTGACTTGGCCTGGGAAAGACTGCCGTCGGGATTGAGGATATTCGCGTCAATTTTGCCCAAATTGACGGAACGATAAACCCCAAAAAGCGTGACCCCGCCCAATTCATTAAGGCCGGAATAATCCAGGGGTTGCGCGTAACCTAAAAAACTCAGCGAAGCATCCTCTAAAAGGGTCTGCTGGGAAAAGGAAATATCGGCGTAATTGGAACGGACCAAGCCGGCCGGATTATAAACGCCCGCATTAGAGCCATAGGCCAAAGCCGCCCCAGTGTCGCCCATGCCCATAGAGCGCACTCCCGATGGGATCAACAAAAAAGTCCCTGCATAAGTGCCCGCGGTCTCAGTGGCCCAAAGAAAGCGGTGAAGCGGGCAAGCGGTTAAGCCGATAAGTAAACAAAAAAAATTCCTTAAAATACTCAGCCGCTTAACCGCTAAACCGCTAAACCGCACTTATTTCACCACCACTATCTTCTGCGTTTTGCTGATGCCTGGGCCTTCCAAGTGGGCCAAATAAACGCCGCTGGCCACAGTTTCCCCTGAGCCGTTTTTTCCGTCCCAGTCAATCGAGGTGATTCCGGCGTCCTCTGAGCGGTCCACCAGAACCTTAACCAAATCGCCATTGGCCGTATAAATGGCCAAGCGATAACGTCCAGCCCCGAGGCCTGCGTATTGCAGGGTGGCCTTTTGGCTTTTGATCGGACTAAAAATATTATTGAAAGCCGCAAACTTGGCTGTTTCCGTAAAAATCTTAAGGGGATTGGAAAACCCAAGGGAATAAATATTGCCCAGAGCGTTCCTGACAAAAACTTCAAGGGAAATCGTGCCCACCGAAGGATACCGGTCAAAAAAAGTAACGGGCAAGGTGACGGTTCCTTCGAGCTTGCCAGGTAAAATAGAGCTCAGGGCCAAGGCTAAAAACGCGCCAGACGCGTCCGTCAGCATGGTTAAATTTTGATCAAGCACGTCTATGTGGTCTATCACCGCCTCCGTGGCCTGATCCGCCTCAAATCCGGTCAGATCCACTGCGCTAAATCTAATGGTTCTTTGATCGGTTATAACAGCGGACACCGGGCCGGCTGAAATGGCGTTGATGGGTTTGGAAAAAAGGGCTGAGAGCTCGTAAGGAAGGGTGGAATTAGTGAAATCATTGCTACCCCAGGCCAAGGGGGCTGAAACAGACACATACAAAAGCTTGGGTGCGGTCAAATCAACCGTGACGCTTGCCGAAGCGTCGCCGACAAATGAGTTATTCTTCCCCGGCACGGTAGGCGAGGGCAGTTCAATAACGCTCGCGGGCATGGCTGAGCCGACGACCTGCCGGTTGATATCAAAAATCTGGAATCCGTAAGCAAAATATAAATAGGAGGGGCTGGCCGTATCAAGCGGACGGTTTAATGTAATTTTGACCGGGCCCGCGCCTGCCACAAAGCGATAGTAATCCACATCGCCGCCCGGATAAATAGTGGCTTTGACCGAGGCAGTGGAACTCATGGCCTTAGCAGCGGCAAACCCGTCGTTGGACTCCCAAGAATCCGCGCCGCTTATAGCCCAGGAGCCGATGCCGTGATTTATAAAAACCTGAGTAATGCTCGCGTCATAGCGCCCGGCGCTCACGGCGATCAATGCCTCATACAAGGACTCGAAGCTGTCCGGGAAATAAAACAATGCGTCGCGCAATAAATTCTTAATCACGCCCTTGGACTGCGGGGTTGTTTCTATGGCCGCTCGCAAGTCCCAAAGCGCCCCAGAAACGATCAGGCTGTCGTCATGAATCTCGCCCATCCAATCATTTGGGTACATTTTCTTGGGCGTCTGATTGAGCTCGCGCGGGACTGAAGGGAAGGCCCATTCGCCGAATGTTGTCTTGGCCTTGGCCGGATAATTATTAGCAAAAGCGTCCAAACTGAAAAAATCCGCAAAGGCCTCGGACAGGGCGCCGTCATGGCCGAAGTTGGCAATGTTATAAATATGGTCCACCACCAAATGAGCGTATTCGTGATAAATCACATCCGTGGCCAAGGCCGTGTTGCGGTTACCGTTGTCCACGCCGCCTTCCCCAAACACTAAAACATCCATCTCCGGATCAAAAAAAGCATTGGCCAGGTCTGTGCCAAAATTAACATGAACCACTGCCAGCCTGGAGGAAAGAATCAAATCATAACGAGAATTGCCGCTCGTGAAATAAAGGTTGATCTCGTCCGCGTGCTTTAAGGCATTGGAGGCCACTACATCCACCGTGCCTTCATTCGTAATTTTCCAAACAGCCAGATCGTTGGTGGGCAATCCCACGCTATATCCGACAATAACAAGATTACCCAGGGAATCAAACGCTATGGCCCTACCTTCATCATCGCCGCCGCCACCGGCAGCGCTGTCGTGGCTGAGAATGCCGGAGGAACCAAAACTACTATCCAAGGCGCCGCTCGCATCCAGTTTCCAGGTCCCCATATCGGATGCGGAGTTCGTCAAAAAACCGGACACGTAAATATTGCCGGCCTGATCAATCGCCATGGATAACGCCCTGTCGCCGCCAACCCGGCCTGCGGTATAGATGCCGCTTGCTCCAAAGCCGCCGTCTAAATCACCGCTTGAGCTAAGGCGCCACAAGGCAAGGTCAATGCTGCTGGCGCTCGTGCTATAACCCGCCGCCGCAATGCGGCCGGAAGAATCAATGGCCACGGCATTGGCGGCGTCATCGCCGTTGCCGCCGGCGGCGCTATCGTGGGTGTAAATGCCGTCACCGCTAAATGTCGTATCCAGCGCGCCGCTTGAGGTGAGGCGCCAAAGAGCTAAATCAAGGCCATTGGCAAGGCTTGCGCTGTAACCGGCCACCACGATTCGACCGGAAGAATCAATGGCTAAAGCATTGGCGGCGTCAAAGCCATTGCCGCCGGCGGCGCTATCGTGGGTGTAAATGCCGTCACCGCTAAATGTCGTAT
>CAYHKQ010000003.1:15180-18176 GCA_964357255.1 uncultured Elusimicrobia bacterium | reverse complement strand
TGGCAAGGCTTGCGCTGTAACCGGCCACCACGATTCGACCGGAAGAATCAATGGCAACGGCATTGCCGGCGTCATTGCCGTTGCCGCCGGCCGCATTGTGATTAATAAAAACGCCATTGGTTCCAAAACTGGCATCCAAAACACCGTCCGGGTTATAGCGCCAGACCGCCATATCCATGCCATTGGAAGTATCGCTATAGCCGGCCACCACGATACGGCCGGAAGAATCAATGGCCATGGCATAACCGCGATCATGGCCAACTACGCCATCGTAAGTCAAAACCCCGTCCGTGTCGAAAAACCGTATCTCCGGCGTGCCGGCAACGTCACCGGCTTGGACCAGACAGTTGATTTGACCGACGGTATACCCGCCCTCATTGCCGGCGCCGTTGGTTTTATTAGAAACCAGACGAATGTCAATCTGGGGGCCGGTAGAAACCATGGTGATAAATGAACTGCGATTTTGACCACTGTATGCCCCCAGGCGGCGATTTGACCCTGGCTGAAGAGCCTCCACGAAATCCGCGTCCTCCTCGCCCTCCTGGTCCTGCGACAAATGATAACCCACATCAAACTGGCTAAAACGCACCCTGGTAAAAATTGTATTAGCCGGACAAGTAAAAGATTGGGTCAGCCGCGCATTTACTGGATAAGATGAACCAAACGAGGAGGACACGGCGATATTCTGCCAGGCAGCCTTGCCTTCGGAAAAAATTGGGTTTGCGCCGTTGTCATTGACTATCGCCGCATAAGTGGTCACGAACGTCGAGAACACGGACTGGGCCGCGGCGTAACCGGAGCCGGCGGTAAAAACACCGTCAACATCCGTAGGAATAAAGGTCTTAACATTAGTGGCGGATAAATTCTGCGTAACGACAAGGCCCCTGACCGGGGTCACAGTCCCGTTGCCGCCTTCATTGGGATCGCGTTCAAAACGCCGCACGGAAGCCGAAGATCGCAGTTCATTGACCGCGCCGATCAATTCGCCCGTATGCGCGTCCACGTACACATTCCATATACCCAAGGGGCGGCTCCATCGAAAATGAAACTTCCAGGCAAGCCTGGTCTTGCCGGTTTTGCGAATGTCCAAGCCCTCCTCAAATCTCTTGGGAAGATAGACTAATTCGCCCGGCGCGCTAATGGCATGGCCCTTGGCCCATTGACTCATCATAACGGCGCGCGCCTGGGATTCGGAAACAGAAGGCGACGGGCTCACGCCGGCCACGCCGCTATCGAGGCTCGAAAGAGCCGCCATGACTTGATTGGAAGAATTCAGATGAGCGCTGACGCGGGAGAACTCCACAGGCAGACCATTGTAGCGCTCGCGAAACAGCAGGTTTCTCTGGTCGGGGCCGGAATGGTCCCGGTCGAGTTCAAAGCGAAGCCGCTCTTTGAAATACTGCTCGGCCCCGGGGCCAAAAGCGGCCGGGGCATAGCCCTTCGCCTCCTCCGGAGGATTGAAAAAAAGACGCCGGTTGTTCTGAATAAAATCAATCGCCACATCCCTGGGATCGCGGGCAGGTTCGGGGTTAGAACGAAGCTCAAAGGCGCTTTTGAGTTCCTTGCTTTTCGGGTCCAAGCGGAACCGGCCTTTATCGTTGCCGGCAAAATTGAATTTCAACCGCTCCAGATCGTCTAACGCCTGTTGAGTTCGGTCCGCGGCAATGGACATTGGGACCCAAAAAAAAGGCGCAAGCAGAACGCTCGCCAGAACGCGGCTTAAAAATCGAAGCCTGCTTACAGTAATAAAATCCCTCACTCTCCCGGCAATCTTATATCAAAATATGTCCTTGCATTGTTCAAGAACTTCCATTAGTATTAAGGAAAGGACATGAACTATTCATCGGCTATCGTGGCGCTCAAAAAAATAACGCTGTTCTCCGGCTTGTCGTATCCGGACTTAAAGCGATTGGCCAAGCTGGCCCGCGTGCATCATATTCCAAAGGGAAGCCTGATCTTTCGAAAAAAAATGGCGGGCAACCATCTCTTCGTCGTCCTGCGGGGACGAATCAAAATTTTTTCCGAGCTCGATCAAAGCACGAAGAAAAAAACCTTCGCCTATCTCGAACAGGGAGATTTCTTCGGTGAGATGAGCCTCTTGGATAAAAAAGGCCGCTCGCTCTCGGCTCATTCCCTGGGCGAAACCGAACTCATGACCATCTCACGCAACGAATTCCAGCGCCTTTTAGCGGCCGAACCATCCTTCGCCCTCAAGGTCTTAAAAACTACCATCGAACGCCTGCGCCAAGCCAATGAGGAAATTGAATCCCTCACCTTTCGCTCCCTCTACGGCAGGATTTGCCGAAAAATTCTCGACATCGCGGGCAAGCGATCACGGTTTAAGAACGGCCGCTTCGCGTCCATCACCCATAACGAATTGGCCGAACTGGCCGGAACAGCGCGCGAGATGGTCACGAAGGTTCTCTCCTCCCTGCGCCGCTTGGGCGTCATCGCCTACGAAGACCATCACATCAAAATCGTCACGGAATCCAAACTCAAAGAACTCGCCCAAATCGAACCATAACGAAAACGATTCAAGGCAGTGGAAAGGAATTAACTATACATTTGCTGAGCCGATTTTGGGCCATCTGCGGCGTTGCGCCTTCGCTTGCGTACCGCTGTGGGTACGCGGCGCTCGGCGCGCCTGGCATCTGGCCCAAAGACGGGCTTCCAAATGTATAGTTAATTCCTTTCCACTGCCTAACGGTTAACCGCTATAATTCCTTAATGAAATTCCAGGCGGTGCGTGGCACGCGGGATATTTTTTCTCCTTTGGCGGATGAATTCACGGCCCTTGAAGCCGTGGCGCGGCAACAAGCGCGACTGTGGGGATTTAACGAGATTCGGATGCCCACCTTTGAGGAAGCCGGGTTGTTCACCAAGAGCGTGGGTGAAACGAGCGATATCGTGGAACATGAAATGTACGCCTTCACGGACCGCGCCCGCCCCGCCCAGGGCCGGCGGCCCGAGGGCACGGCCCGCGCGGGGCCGGGGGT
>CAYHKQ010000003.1:0-15170 GCA_964357255.1 uncultured Elusimicrobia bacterium | reverse complement strand
GGGGGTTGACCGTGTTTTTTGTGTTTAAACATTTATCACCTCCCCCCCCCCCCCCGGCGGGGGCGCCGGGGGGGCGGCGCGGGGGGGGGCGCCGGCCGGCGCGGTCCGGGCTTTTATCCAAAACAATCTCTCCCAAAAAACGCCTGAGACCCGCCTGTTTTATATTGCCAACATGTTCCGCGCGGAGCGCCCGCAGGCCGGGCGTTACCGGGAGTTCGAACAAATCGGATTCGAACACTTTGGCGATCCATCGCCGAGCGCGGAGGCTGAATTGATTAACCTGGCCAAGACGATCCTCGAAGCCTTTGGCGTGACGGATTGGCGCTTGTGCGTCAACTCCATCGGTTGCGAATCCCCGGAGTGCCGGCCGCATTATAGAGGCGAGATCAAAGCCCGCCTTCAAAAAATTCAAGCTGATTTGTGCGAAAATTGTCTGCGCCGTCTAGAACGCAATCCCTTGCGTTGTCTCGACTGCAAAAAATGCGGCTCGCGCGCCGGAACAGTCAAACCCGATTTCAGGCAATGCCCGGCCTGCCAGGATCATCAGCAAGCGCTCCTAAAAATTCTCGAGGCCTGCGCGGTCCCCTTTACAATTGACGCAAGCATGGTTCGGGGCCTTGATTACTATACCCGCGCGGTCTTTGAATTCACCTCAAGCGCCCTGGGAGCCCAAAACGCGATTTTAGGCGGAGGACGCTATGACCGGCTGGTGGAAATGCTCGGCGGCGCGCCCACGCCCGCGGCTGGTTTTGCCATCGGCGCAGACAGAGTGATCGAGGCCCGCGCCGCGAGTCCAAACAGCCGTGCCCAAGCCGAAACCCAATCCGCGGTGTTTTTGGTTTACGCTCCCTCCGTAGCCGATGACTGCAAAATTTCCCAGGAAACATTGGCCTTTGCGCTGGCCACGGCGCAAGGACTCAGAAAAGCGGGCATTCCAATTTTTTGCTCATCCCCCGGCAAGAGCCTGAGAAGCCAAATGCGGCAGGCCGGCAAATCTCCGTCCCAATTTGCCCTCATTATCGGCGACGAAGAAACCCGGCATAGCCGGGCCGTTATCAAAAATCTAAAATCAGGACACGAGGTCAGTCTGCCGCAAAGCGAGCTGGCGCTCTATATCAAGAAAATATAACAGCTCTACATTCATGCAACGCACTCACTCTTGCGAGGACATTCCCTCCTGTCAGGCCGGAGAGTCCGTAACCCTGGCCGGATGGGTGCAGGCTATCCGCGATCACGGCGGGGTTTTCTTCATTGATTTGCGAGACCGCTCGGGATTAGTTCAAGTGGTATTCCATCAGGAGCCCTTGGCTTGTGAAGCCAAAAATTTAGGCCTTGAATGGGTGATCCAAATCATCGGCCGGCTGGAGCGACGTCCGGCCGGAACCCAAAATCCGGACATCTCCACCGGCGAGTGGGAAGTCCATGCCTGCGCGCTTAAAATCTTAAACGCGTCCAAGCCCCCGCCCTTCCCCATCCATTCAAAAACAATCGAGGCCACGGAGGAAACGCGGCTGAAGTATCGCTATATTGACCTTCGCCGTCCCAAAATGGCCCAAGCCATGCGATTGCGGCACGAATTCGTCAGGGCGACGCGCAATTTCCTGTCGGATGAAGGTTTTTTGGAAATCGAAACGCCGATTTTGACCAAGTCCACTCCCGAGGGTGCGCGGGACTTTCTAGTTCCCAGCCGCTTGTCCCCGGGAGAATTTTACGCCTTGCCCCAATCGCCCCAAATTTTCAAGCAAATTTTAATGGTCTCAGGCATGGAAAAATATTTTCAAATCGCACGGGCCTTCCGGGACGAGGATTTACGGGCTGACCGTCAGCTCGAGCACACGCAAATTGACATTGAAATGAGCTTCGTCGAAAAAGAGGACATTTTCCGCTTGGTGGAGCGCCTGCTCAGCAAAACATTGGGAACGGTCTTCGGTGTTGAAATTGCAACGCCCTTTGAGCGGTTGACCTACGAAGAAGCCATGGCCAATTACCAAAGCGATAAGCCGGATTTGCGCTTTCGCGGACTGACCCGGCGCCGGCTCGACCATTTGTTCGGCCAAACGGAATTTAAAATTTTTGCCGAAGCGATCAGAAACGGCAGGTCCATCCGTTGTTTGAGCATACCGCAAGCCGCCCCGTCCGTAGCGAGGGCCGAACTGGACAAATCCGTGGCATTGGCTAAAAGCATGGGCGCCAAAGGGCTCATTTGGATAAAAATGACCGCCGGAGCCCTGGAATCCCCTGTTGAAAAATTTTTGTCCAGCGCCGAAAAAAATTCCTTGGTGCAGATGGCCAAGCCCGGCGACCTCCTGCTCGTATGCACGGAAGACGCTCCCCTGGCGGAACGAATCCTCAAGGAACTTCAAAAAAAATGGTCCCAAATTATTCAAATTAAACCTGAAAAAAATCACGCGTTCTGTTGGATTTACGACTTTCCTCTGTTAGAATATGTGCCGGAGGAAAAACGCTGGCAAGCAACGCACAATCCGTTCACCGCGCCGCATGAAGAGGATTTAGGACTTTTGAGCGCCCATCCGGAGCAAGTCCGATCCCATCAATACGACTTGGTCTTAAACGGCATGGAGCTTGGCAGTGGAAGCATCCGAAATCATCAACGCTCATCGCAGGAAAACCTTTTTGGCTTGATGGGGTATACTCAAGAACAGGTTCAAGAACGCTTTGGATTTATGCTTGACGCCCTGGAACACGGGGCCCCGCCCCATGGCGGAATTGCGATGGGAGTTGATCGGATCATGGCCATGATGCTGGGCGAGGAATCCATCCGGGAGGTCATAGCGTTTCCAAAAACGCAAAGGGGAACCTGTCCTTTCTCACAGGCGCCAAGCCCGGTGGACGCAGGACAGCTCAAGGAACTGGGGCTTAAGCTTGCCGACTAAAAAAATCCTCCTGAGCAACGTGGACCGGGCCATGAGCATATTTGGCCCGGATGACGCCAATCTCAAACACCTGGAATCTCATTTCAAGGTTCACGTCTTTGTCAAAAGAGATCACGGCTCCGGAACCATCTCGCTGGTCTTGCGCGGTCCTAAAAAACGTATTGACCACGCCATTGACTACATTGCCCAGATCGAACGCGGCCAGCCGCAGGAAACATCCACGCCGACTAATTACGATTCCGGCGACGAAGCGGTGGGGGCGTGGAGCCCGGATACGGTTTATATGGCCTTTAATGGGCGCTCGATTGTCTGCAAAACAGAAAACCAAAAACTCTATATCAACGCAATGAAACAGCATGATCTGGTAATCGGCATTGGTCCGGCCGGCACAGGAAAAACTTACCTGGCCGTTGCCTATGCCTTAAGATGCCTTAAAGCCAGGCAGGTTTCACGCATCGTGCTCACGCGCCCGGTTGTTGAAGCCGGCGAAAAGCTTGGGTTTCTACCCGGCGACCTCTACGAAAAGGTGTACCCCTATCTCAAGCCTCTTTTTGACTCGTTTTATGCTTTGATCGGACCGGAAAAACTCAAGGCCCTGCAGGTCACGGAAGCCATTGAAATCGTGCCCTTGGCCTACATGAGAGGCCGGACCCTGGAAGACGCATTTATTATCCTGGACGAAGCGCAGAACGCCACGCAAAACCAAATGAAAATGTTTTTAACCAGGATGGGGCGCAATTCCAAAATCGTGGTTACGGGAGATATAACGCAGATTGATCTTGACAACAAAAAACTTTCAGGTCTTGAAATTTCGGAACATATTTTGGGTAAACTCAATGGGGTGGCTTTTGTGCGGCTCACCGAAGAGGATGTCGTGCGGCATTCCCTGGTAAAATATGTCATCAAGGCCTATGCAGACTGGGAGTCGCGGGAAGATACCGGTCGCCTGCGCTAAACTTCGACTCCTGTATCTTCATCCTGATTCTTCCCTAAAGAAGCTTCAACTCAAACAATATCTAGTAGCCGTTCATCGCCATATTCCCACATCTAGTCTTTTGAATAAAGTCAAAGACATCTCAATCGTCCTTTGCGGCGATCAGGAAATAAGGCGTGTTAAACGAATGTTCTGGGGCAGGCCGGGGGTGACAGATGTCGTCAGCCTGGCTTATCTGGACCCTCCTTCCATTGAAATTATCATAAATGTCGAACAGGCCCGCCGGCAAACACCCTGGGGCGTCAGGCAAGAAATTGTTTTTCTATATATACATGGCATTCTCCATATCTTGGGGCATAGGGATAACAACGCTAAAAATCGGGCGAGGATGCTAGGCTTGGGCCTAAAAATTTTAAGGCAGATTTTCATTTTGGACTAAAAACAGGCCCGTGGAACGAAATTTTTTAACCCAGCGCATCAAAAAAATCCTAAAAACGCAAGGTTTTGGCCTATCTGGAATTGCGCCGGTTGATCCCAAACCACAAGATGTAGACTTCTGGAAACTATGGATTGTGGATAAACGTCATGGCGAGATGGCCTATCTGGAAAACCCCTTGCGAAACTCTATTTTACAATGGTACCCAGAAGCACAAAGCGTCGTTATGGCGGCATTATTCTACCAAGGCCCCTATCAAAAAATTGCATCGAACGCATCTGATAATAATGGAAGGAAGCGAAGGGAAGATGAAGGCTTTGGAAAAATCGCCGGCTACGCGCGCTATCCGGACTATCATCGGGTAATCACCACAAAACTAAAAATGGCCCTGGCTCAAATTCAGAAAATTGAGCCAAAGGCTGACGGCAAAATTTTCACGGACTCCAGTCCAATTCTGGAACGCTCGTATGCCCGACTGGCTGGAATCGGTTGGATGGGCAAAAATACCCTAATAATCCACCCCCGGCGCGGCTCATACTTTTTCTTGGGAGGAGTGGCGCTTAACTTGGATCTAAAAAAGGACCCGGAGGCGCTCGGTGGATATTGCGGCGCC
Source organism: uncultured Elusimicrobia bacterium (assembly GCA_964357255.1). Classification (GTDB taxonomy): domain Bacteria; phylum Elusimicrobiota; class Elusimicrobia; order JACQPE01; family JACQPE01; genus JBBTIS01. Next base: position 10,293 of record CAYHKQ010000003.1, on the reverse strand, counting down.
TGCACCCGATGTTTGGACGCCTGCCCCACTCAATGCTTAAAACCCTATCAAATGGACGCGAGGCGTTGCATCAGCTACCTGACCATAGAAAAAAAAACCATACCTACCGAGCTGGAATTGATGGAAAAAACCCAGCAATGGGTATTCGGTTGCGATGTCTGCGCACATGTTTGCCCCTACAACAGATTTCAGGCGCAAGGCACAAAAAACCAAGAAAATAATATCCTGGACAGTCCGAAAAAACAAAAAAATCCCGACGAAGACGGCGACTGGAAACCTATCCAGCCAAGCGGGGTCCCACTAAAAACCGTGCTGAGCTGGTCTGAAAAAGACTACCAAGACTATTTCGCGGGCACCCCGGTCCGGCGCGCCAAATGGCGCGTTTTCCTAAAAAACACCATGATCGCCGTAGCCAACACCGGGCAAAAAAACTGTCTCGATGCCCTTGAACGCTGGGAACACGACAAAGACTCTGAGATAGCGCAACTAGCCAAAAAAACCAAGGAACGAATACTGCGGACCGATGCGGTGAATCTTAATCCTGCGGCGGCGCAAGATTAAACCCAAATTCCGAAGTTGACACACTTTTTCCATCGAAAACCCCGCACTTTTTTGTCCCGGTCGAGTTGAGCAAGGAATCCCCAAACCTCCATATCGCTACGGCATTGAGGGCCCAGTTGCCGGGTTGCTCTAGCCCGCAAATCCATGAGTTGCTTAAGGTTGCGGCGCACGAACTGGAACATTTGCTTGTGGACCTTGGTTCGTGTTTTTTCTTTAGGCTTGGATAATTTAGAAAAGCATACGAATATTTTTCTAGCAGTCCGGTTGTAGGTGCGATAGAGAACCTTAAGCCCCCAGGCCCTTGGCCTCTTGGAACAAGCGCATAAGCGAGCGGCGGCAACGTTCTAAGAGTTTGATGTCGGTCGGATAAACCGGGATTACGCAGTTGACACGCCATTTTCCTCGAGGCCACCTTTTTCAAAACAGGTATAAGTCTATCATCGCCCAGGAAGATTCCTGCCTGCTCGAACTGGTTCGCTATATCCCGGGGAAGGGCATAAATTGAACTTTTGGCCCTTGCGGGGGTTGAATCCAGCTTGAAATTGTAAAATGACGCTCTATGGTTGGGCCTGTGACAACACCAAAAAAACGCGTTCCTCTTGTTGATTTGGTCCGCCAGTACAAACGGCTGAAAAAAGAAATTGACGCGGCTGTTCGAGAGGTGCTGGCCGGCGCCCATTTCATTCAAGGGCCGAATTTCGACGCTTTTGCTCAAGAATTCGCCCAATATTGCGGGGCCTCTTATTGTATCCCGATGGCCAATGGAACCGATTCCCTAATTTTGACCTTCAGGGCCCTGGGGATAGGCCCTGGGGACGAGGTGATTCTCCCTTCCATGACTTTTATTGCCACGGCCGGGGCCGTGTCTAACTGCGGGGCCACCCCTGTGTTCGCCGATATCCGGGAAGATTCCTTTTGCCTTGATCCGGCCCAAATTGAAGCTAAAATTACTCCCAAAACAAAGGCTATACTTCCCGTCCATCTTTACGGGCACCCTGCCGACATGGACCCTATTCTCGCTTTAGCCGCAAAACATCAACTCAGCGTGATCGAGGATTCCTGCCAGGCCCATGGGGCCAAATACCGCGGCCGAAAAATTGGTTCCATGGGCCGCGCCGGATGCTTCAGTTTTTACCCTTCAAAAAACCTCGGCGCCTTTGGCGACGGCGGGGCTACAATTACCAACGACGAGGCCCTGGCCGCGCGCCTGCGCCGCCTAGTGGGCCATGGGAGCGAAGGGGACCGGTACAATTTTGTCGAAATCGGCACCAATAGCCGCTTGGATGAAATTCAAGCGGCTGTTCTAAGAGTCAAGCTTCGCTATTTGGACGAGGAAAACGCGGCGCGGCGGGACACGGCGGCCTTGTATCAGGATTTATTGCAAGGCGTAGGCGATCTAAGGCTTCCCCTGGCCTTGCCCGAATGCGAGCCGGTGTACCATCTTTACGTCATCAGAACCCAAAAACGCCAAGAACTGCACGACTGGCTCAGAAAAGACGGGATTATGGTCCAAGTCCATTACCCATCCCCTCTTCATCTTGTTAAACCCTACCAATCCCTGGGTTACAAACCCGGATCATTGCCTGTGAGCGAGCAGGCGAGCGCTCAAGCGCTGTCCCTGCCGATGTTTGGTGATCTCAAAAAATCCGAAATCCGTCGCGTAGCCCGCTCCGTCCGCCAATTCTTTAAGAAAAAATAACTACCCAGGTCCCCTTGGATTCGTCATACCGGCGTCCCAACCCTCTATTAAAATTGAGGGGACTGTCCCGTCTCCTGACGGGACGAAAGCCGGTATCGAGTGAAGGCAAATCCAAAGAAGGCATGGATTCCGGCTTTCGCCGGAATGACGGGGAAGGGGAACCCGAGTAGTTACAAGAAAAAATAAAAAACCCTTTCTTGTCAGTGATTGCCGTTATTGGTAATGGCGATCGGCTCAACGCAGGCCACGCGGTCGCCATTTTCAAGACGAATCAAACGAACCCCTTGAGTGTTGCGGGAAATAATATTAATGTCCTTGGCCCTTAAGCGAACGCCCATTCCCTTCTCGGTGAGCACCATCAAATCGCTCGTATCGTTAATGAGCTTAATGCCGATGACTTGGCCGTTGCGCTCCGTGGCTTTAATAGTAATGGTTCCAGAGCCGCCCCTGGATTGTCCTCGGTACTCTTCCAGGGCCGTTCTCTTGCCGTAGCCGTTCTGGCAGACGGTCAAGAGCGTGCGCTGATCGCTTTTTTTAGCGATTTCAAGACCGATCACCTCATCCGATGGTTCCAGCCGAATGCCTCTGACCCCATACGAAACCCGGCCCATGGGGCGAAGCTGGGCCTCGGGGAATCGAATGGATTTGCCATTTTTGGTGGCCAAAAGTGCCTCGCCGTCCCCATCCGTATGGGCCACGCCGACGAGAACGTCGCCCTCTTTGAGATTAATGGCCACGACCCCTGTTTTGCGAATATGCTGAAAATGCTTGACATCGCAACGCTTAATAACGCCCCTACGCGTCGCCAAAACCAAAAACCCCGCTTTGCGGGCCTCGAAAGAACGAATCGTCACCGTGCCGGTAATCTTTTCTTCCTTGTTAGAGGCGATCCCGATAAGTTGAATCACCGGCTTGCCCCGCGAAATCCGCGAGGATTCCGGGATCTCATAAACGCGGCTTTGATAAACCCGGCCGCGATTGGTAAAAAACAGCATGGCGGCATGGGTATCCGTCACCATGGCTTCCTCGATAAAATCCTCGCCCTCTCTGGTGTCCGTGGCCGTTATGCCCTTACCGCCTCTTGCCTGAGCGCGGTACACGTCCACGGAAAGGCGTTTGATATAGCCCTGATTGGAGATGGAAACCACAACCTCTTCTTTCTTAATAAGATCCTCGATTTTTGTTTCCTCGGCTTGAGGAATGATTTGCGTTTTACGCTCCTCTCCGTAATCCTTTTTAAGCCGGGCTAACTCCTCTTTAATGATTTCCAGGATTCGTCTTGGGGACTCCAAAATCAACGCGAGCCGGTCGATCGTTTTTAATAGTTCCTTATATTCCTCGTCAAGTTTTCGCCGCTCAAGACCTGTTAGTTGGCCCAGGCGCATTTCCAAAATCGCATTGGCTTGACGAAACGACAAATCTAATTCCTCCATCAAAGCCTTTCTGGCGGACTCCGTGTCCTTGGCCTCGCGAATAATCTTGATGACTTTGTTGATGTTTTCAATGGCGATACGCAGTCCCTCAACGATATGCGCTCTTTCCTGGGCCTTAGCCAAATCAAATTTGGTCCGACGCACCACCACCTCGTGCCGATGTTCCACATAACAGGCCAAGGCGTCCTTAAGAGAAAGAACCTTGGGCTGATCATTGACAATGGCCAACAAGATGACGCTAAAGGACGTTTCCATTTGGGTGTGGCGGTAGAGTTGGTTTAACACCACGTGGGGATTGCCGTCTCTTTTGACTTCGATGACCATGCGAACGCCTTCGCGGTTGGACTCATCGCGCAGATCGGAAACATCCGTTATTTTTTTATCGCGGACAAGCTGTGCCATAGTCTCGAGCATGGCGGCCTTGTTAACCTGATAGGGAACTTCCTCGACGATAATGGCGGTTTTGCCGCCCTTCGTTTCTTCGATTTGAGTTTTAGCGCGAATCGTAAAACTGCCCCGGCCCGTGGCATAGTAATCCCTGATGCCCTGAGTGCCCAAAACCAGGCCACCGGTCGGAAAATCCGGCCCTATCATAATCTGCATCAGTTCGTCCGTCGTAATTTCATTATTGTCAATGTAGGCCATCGCGGCCTCGCAGGTCTCGGCTAAATTATGGGTTGGGATATTAGTCGCCATGCCGACCGCGATACCAGAGGAGCCGTTAACCAGCAAGTTTGGAAGGTTGGCGGGCAACACCCTGGGCTCCATTAAAGAGCCGTCGTAATTGGGAACAAAATCCACGGTATTTTTATCAAGGTCGGCCATCATTTCCTGAACGACCTTGGCCAAGCGAACCTCGGTGTAACGCATGGCGGCCGGAGGATCGCCGTCAATAGACCCCATATTGCCCTGGCCGTCCACCAAAACTTTCTCCATGGAAAAATCCTGGGCCATGCGAATTAAGGCTTCATAAACGGAAGAGTCCCCATGGGGATGATATTTACCGAGACAGTCGCCAACCACTCGAGCCGATTTCTTGTGCGGCTTGTTATAGGCCAAGCCCATTTCGTCCATGGTGTACAAAATGCGCCGGTGCACGGGTTTTAAGCCATCTCTCGCGTCCGGCAGGGCCCGGCCCACGATCACGCTCATGGCGTAATCAATGTAAGAGGATTTCATCTCCTCTTCGATAGCCCTAGGTTCCACCCTAGCGTTATTTTCCAAAGGAAGTTCGTCTTTTATAACTGTCATCAGATATCGAGATTCCTGACCTCAAGGGCATGTTCTTCAATGAATTTTTTTCGCGGCTCGACTTTATCGCCCATGAGCGTCGTAAAAATTTGATCCGCGTACACCGAGTCCTGCATCTCTATCTTAAACATGCGCCTGCGAGTCGGGTCCATGGTTGTTTCCCAGAGCTGTTCAGGATTCATTTCGCCGAGACCTTTGTAGCGCTGAATCGTCGCGCTCTTAACGACCAAATCTTTGGCCCTCTCAAAACATTCAAGACAATCCGTAAAATCGTCCCCCGCCGCTCCCGCGCCGTCAATATCTTTAAACCGCAGGCTCGCCGCGGGCGCCTCGTCGCCATTTTTTGATTTTCTGGGCGCCTCAGCCTGGCCCGGACGCGGAACACCCAGACTCTCTATCCTGTCCAGCAGGCCCTCGGCCTCCTTGAGTTCCGCCAAATCCTTAAAGTCCGGCCCAAGCTCCTCGGACTCTTCGCCCATAGCGAGACCCTCTTCTTGAAACTTCTTGCGACGAGCTTCCAGGTATCCGGGCTTAGCCTTAATCCAGTCGTGTTCACTGTAAAAATACACCTTTTTGCCGCCGCTAAGCTCGAGCATAAAAAGAGGAATTTTCTTTTTGACCATAAAATCCAAAACTTCTTCCCAGGAAACTTTTTTCTTTAAAAGCTTTCTCCTTAAAGTGGCCAGCCGGCTGGTTGCGTCCAAAAGGTCCTTGAGCCTGGCCCCCTTAAGAGCCGCCTTTTCCTTGCCCATTTCTCTGACTGAAAGTTCATAGTTCGCCATCACTTCGCCGGCTGTCCAGCTCTCCAGTTTCTCTTCCGTGTCAAGATACATCTCCTTTTTGCCTTTTTTTGCTTTGTAAAGAGGGGGCACGGCGATATAAACATGACCCGCTTCGACCAGGGGGCGCATTTGCCGATAAAAAAACGTAAGCAAAAGAGTGCGAATGTGCTGGCCGTCCACGTCCGCGTCAGCCATAATAATAACCTTGCCGTAACGAAGTTTGGCCATATTAAAACCATGCCCGTTGGCCTCGGCGCCATCGGCCAACGCCTCGCCAACGCCGGCTCCGATCGCCGTTATTAAGGTTCGAATTTCTTCGTTCGCGAGAACTTTTATAAGCCGGGCTTTTTCGACATTGATGATTTTGCCGCGGATCGGAAGAATCGCCTGAAACTTGCGATCCCTGCCCATTTTAGCCGAACCGCCGGCGGAGTCTCCCTCGACAATAAAAAGCTCGCAACGGGAAGGGTCTCGCTCCTGGCAATCCGCCAATTTTCCCGGCAGGGTTGAAACGTCCAAAAGGCCTTTGCGCCGCGTTAAATCCCTGGCCTTTCTCGCCGCCTCGCGCGCCTCAGCGGCCGTTATAGCCTTAGCGGCGACGGACGAGGCCGTCTGAGGGTGCTCTTCAAAAAACGTAGAGAGCGTGTCGCCTACAATGGATTTAACGATGCCTTCGACCTCGGAATTACCGAGCTTGCCTTTAGTTTGGCCCTCAAATTGGGGATGCATGATTTTGACCGACAACACGGCGGACATTCCCTCGCGGACATCGTCGCCCTGAATACCAATCTCCTTGCCTTTTAAAAGTTCATAGCGCTTGACGTAATCATTAACAACGCGAGTCAATGCCGAACGAAATCCCGTCAAATGCGTCCCGCCGTCCACGGTATGAATATTATTGACAAAGGCGTAGGTGTTTTCGTCAAAACCGTCGTTATACTGAAGCGCCAATTCCAACTGAAGATCGTCTTTTTCTTTGTGGATATAAATTGGATCGGTATGAATGGGGGTTTTGTTGGCGTTTAAAAATCGGACGAATTCCACAATGCCGCCCTCATAAAGAAAAATATGCTTTCTGTCTTCGCGTTCGTCAATCAACGTAATTCTGGTTCCGGCGTTCAAAAACGCAAGCTCGCGAAGACGTTTTGACAAAATATCAAAAGACACCCCTATTGATTCCTTAAAAATTTCCGCGTCCGGCAGAAAGGTCACGCGCGTTCCGCGATCCTGGGTTTTTCCAACGGTCTCGACCTCGCCGGTCGGCTTGCCGCGGACGTAGCGCTGGCGATAAATTTTGCCATCGCGGTAACTCTCAGCTTCCAACCACTCGGACAACGCGTTGACCACGGAAACCCCGACTCCATGCAGGCCGCCTGAGACTTTATAGGCCTTTTTTTCAAACTTACCGCCGGCATGAAGCACGGTTAAAACGACTTCCAAGGCTGACTTGCCCTTAATTTTTGGATCTTTTACGTCGGTCACCGGATCCACCGGGATGCCGCGTCCGTCGTCTAACACGGAAACGCTGTTGTCTTTACGAATCGTAACGTCGATATTTTTAGCGACTCCGGCCAACACCTCATCAATGGAATTGTCAACAATTTCATAAACCAAATGATGAAGCCCGCTCGGCCCGGTTGATCCGATATACATAGCGGGCCGGCGCCGAACGGCCTCAAGGCCTTCTAAAACTTGGATTTCTTTGGCTGTGTAGGACTCTTCAGCTTTAGCGTTCAATAAATTTTCCCATCGACTTGAACATTGTTAATTCCATGAATTTTCAAATGCTCCAACATTTCCCTTTTTCTCAGGCGTAGCTCCCATTGGACCGCTGGGTGGCCGGCAACCACACGAAGCAGGCCCTCTTGAACGCAAAACGCGTCAATGGCCGGCCATAGTTTACCAAAAGCTTTTTCAAAATCGCCGCCGAGGTCCTTTTGAACCAAAAATCTTAAAAAACGGTCGTCAAAAATTGATTGCCCCGCGCTTTTTAAGCCCCCCGAGCGCGCCGGCCGCGCGGCGCCTGCTTTTGGCAAATTTTTCAATTCTGCTGAACGCGAGTCGGCATCACAACGTAGGAATAATTAGGGTTGTCCGGGCTCACGAATAAAACAGGGTTAACCGCGGTGGTGATATATATTTCAACGACTTGAGAGTTAATATTTTTTAAAAAATCAACCAAATGCGCCGGGGTAAAAGCGACTTCCAAGCCCTCTTCGCCTTCATAATTCAATACGTCCATTTCTTCCTCAAACTCATAATGGCCCAAGGTTTTGGACGCCACGTGACATTGGTTTTTAAAAAATTTATAGCGGCATGTTCCGACCCTGTCGGTGATACACACGGAAGCGCGTTTTGTGACAGCCAAAAAATTCTCGCGGTTTACCTTTACGCAAACCCCCGCTTTCCTTGGGATCACTTGTTCCCAGTTCGGAAAATTTCCCTCAATTAATCGAGAAAATAAGGTGGTCTCGCCAAGCCTAAACCCTAAACGGTTTTCAGACACGTCGATTAAAATTTTTTGATCAGAGGTCATTTGGGGATCGAAATGCCCGATAATCCTACTGATCTCCACTAGCGCCTTAGAGGGAACGATGGCCTTGAAACTTTTATCCGCCGCGAAGCCCTCTGTGCGAACAGCGGCCAACCTCCTGCCGTCCGTTGCTACCAACGCGACCGTGCCGGAAGAAAGAAAAAACATGGCGCCATTGAGCATGTACCTGGCTTCATCGGAGCTAACGGCAAAAATTGTCTTCTGTATCATGTCCGACAGCGCAGCCGCGGAAAATTGTATCGCAGATTCCTCTTGGAATTCCGGAAGAACGGGATAGTCGTCCCTGGGGATTCCGGCCATTTGAAACCTGGCTTTGGAAACGAGGACCTGAACGCGATTGTTTTCTTTAAGCTCCATGGTTACGCCGAACGGATCTCCGTTTGTCGGAAATCCATGGAGAATTTCACCGAGTTTTTTTGCGGGAAGAGTGATGGCGCCGCCTTCCTCGACCTGAGCGTCAATGCAACTTCGAACCCCGACCTCCAAGTCGGTTGACGTGATCCACAATTTGCCGGTCTTGCCGTCCGCTTCAAGCAAGTAATTTGACAAAATTGGCAATGTGGCTCTGTGGGAAATTAAGTTTTGAACAATTTGTAGCCTGTCTACTAATTCTTTATTATCTATTTTAATCTTCATATTCATTGGTTTGTTTGTAACGTGGACGACGGCCATTTTTCGTTGTATTGGATTGTGAACAGACTGTTGATAACTTTGCATAGTATCCCAAATTTATTAACAAAAAATCAAAGAATCGCTTCTTTATTGATTTCTTCCTCAAGTTTGTTGATAAATTTTGACATAAAAGGATCGGTCCGGACAAGGGCGGCAATTTTGCCGGCCCCATAAATAATTGTGGAATGATCCTTGCCGCCGAAGGCCCTGCCGATTTCCTCGAGAGACCGGCCAGTCATATTTTTGGCTAGATACATGGCGACTTGACGAGGAAGAACCTTGCTGGCGGAGCGGCTACGGTCTTTTAAGTCGTCGATTTCAACATGGTAATTCCGAGCGACAACCTCTTGGATTTTAACGATAGAGGGAGCCATGCCGGAACCCCGGGGTATCTCTTCGCGCATTTGTCGAATAATTTGATCAACGGTTTCGATGGACATGGGGATGCCGGCAAGGCAGGCATAGGCAACGAGATTGTTAAAAGCGCCTTCCAAGGCGCGGATGTTGGATCGTACGCACTGGGCTAAGCGCTGGAGAATTTCATCCGGAACCCGAATCTCCTCTAATTCGGCTTTTTTGCGCAAAATGGCAAGCCGTGTTTCAAAGTCCGGAGGTTTTATGTCGGCAACCACGCCCCATTCAAAACGGGAAATAAGCCGGGACTCAATGGGTTGAAGGTCCTTTGGGGAACGGTCGCTTGTTATAACGATTTGCCGACTGGTTTCAAGAAGCGCGTTGTAGGTGTGAAAAAATTCCTGTTCCGAATGTTCTTTTCCGACCAAAAATTGCACGTCGTCCATTAAAAGGCAATCCACTTTTCGGCAGCGCTCTCGGTGAGAATCCACGGTTCGGGTTTTTAGGGAGTTGATATAGTCGTTGACAAAGGTTTCAGCGTTGACGTAAAGGACGGTTAGTTTTGGGCTGTTCTTGACGATGATATGCCCGATGGCATTAAGAAGGTGGGTTTTACCAAGGCCGGCTCCGCCATATATAAATAAAGGGTTATAGACTCTTCCCAAATTTTTAATGATAGCTAAAGCCGCTGCGTGAGCCAGCTCATTAAACGAACCAACAACAAACGATTCTAAAGTATGATTAGGGTTAAGGTTTGTTTTCGGATCTACATAGAATTCTTTAAAATGCATTTGTTCCTCCGGGGCTAAAACAAATTCTTTTTTGGGTTTTATTTTGACAGCAGCTGATAACGGCGATATAACGTATTGTACTGACCTAATTGACGGCAAAAGCTCCCTTATTGATTTTAAAATAAACTTATGGTATTTATTTTCTAGCCATTCTTTGGAAAAACCATTTGGGACGCCAACAAGCACAATTCCGTCT
>CAYHKQ010000002.1:0-69019 GCA_964357255.1 uncultured Elusimicrobia bacterium | reverse complement strand
GATGACCAAAAGATGGGATGCAAGATGTATAGGTTATTTGTGGACGGGTCCTTAGACCCAATGCCCGTGAGTTAAGCCGGGCATTCGTCGTTGAGGCGGCCCTTGTTATTGTCGGTGGGTCAGTTTTAAGGTTCCGGTTTTGGCGTCCTGAAATAGGATCCAGGGGCGGCCTTCGGGGTCTAAAGTCAGAGCCGGTGTTTTGGTTATGGCGGCGCCATCGCCAAGCGCGGTTTTATGCCATTGTCCGGCTTTGTTTTGAGAATAGTAACGCAGGGCGCCGGTGTTTGGGTTTTGAAGCGCCAAGTGCGGCGTTCCTTCACGGCCCAGAGCCAGTTGCACGGTGATGATTTCCCGGCCGGAGGGGATGGGATCATCGAGAACAGTCGTCTTCCAGAGGCCTTTTTGCCGTCCGGCGTAAGCGAGCCTTTCCCGGCCGACCCATTTTTTGCCGGACCATCCGATCCAGGCGTAAACGGGTTCGGCGTTTGTTGTCCAGGCAATGGAGCAACTGCTCATCTGGCTTACGGCAAAATTGTTCAGGGATTTGACCGGGGTGGCGTTCCAGAAAGCTTTGGGGATGGGCGTTGGGCCCGGCGCGCCATCCACGCTCATGCTGCCCGACCACAAGGTGGCGGTCATGTTTTGATGCGTGATCAGAGCGAAATGAAGGGTTTCGTTGTTGATTTGGGCGCCCAGGCACATTAAGTCGGCGTCCGCCGCATCCGGCGGCAGGGCCACGCGCTCCTCCTGCCAGCCCGAAGTTTTAAGTCGCGCGATGACAAGACCGGCCGCGAGATGATTCATGATTAAAAGGGGGATGTCTTTGGAATCAAAGAGAATCGTCCACGGCTTATTGCGCATCGCATGATCTGAGATTAGTCCCAGCGACCATCCGCCCGGGGAAAGGATGACGTATTGCAAGCCATGGAGGCTTGAAAAAATCACATGAGGACGGCTTGACGCGTCCACATTAAGGCTTATGTGCCTACTTTGGGGATCAAAGGCAAAGGGAATGATTTTCAGGCGCGAGGCCAACTCCGTATTGCCGGGATTGCGCGTCGTCGCTACGAGCGAGCGGTGCAAGATTTGTCGGTCAAGGTTTTGCGCCGGATGAAAGGCATAGCGCAAAACATTGTAGGCGTTGTAGACCGCATGGAGGCCTCCTTCCTTATCGAAGGCGGCGTTGACCAGCGAGCCGATATCTTTGGCGCGGCTTTTGGATTCTGGGGAGGATTGTCCGTCGTCAAAGACCTGGGTGATCCATGTGGACGGGCGCAATGTTACCGTGGACACGGGCCGGGCGCAACCAAGAAAGAAAGCAAGAAAGGCGAAAGGAAGAATAACTTTCTTTTTAACCGGAAACCCTCTCTACGTACTCGGCAGTTTCGGGATTAATTTTTATAACGTCCCCTTCCTTAATAAAGACGGGGGTTTGGACGGTCAGGCCATTTTCGAGCGTTACGGGTTTGTTTGGGTTGGTGGCCGAGTCGCCGCGGATTCCGGGCGGAGCGCTCGCGACCCTAAGGCTGATGCTTGAGGGCAATACAATGTCGAGCAATTGGCCGCCCGCGTAAAGACCCTCAACCTCCAAATTTTCCGTCAGAAATTTTTGGGCCGCACCCAACTTGCTTACGGGGAAAAGCGCTGTCTCATAATTTTCCATATCCATGAAGTGGGCGTTTTCGGCGTCCGCGTACATGAAGGTTTTGGGCCGCCGCTCGGTATCCATATTTTTTAAGCGGTCAGTGGGGCGGTAGCTTTTCTCAACCACGGCTCCGGACTTTAAGTCCTTGAGCTTGGTGCGGCAAACCGCGGCCGCTTGGCTCATGCGGTGATGTTGGAATTTAAGCACCTTGTAGAGGGCGCCGTTTTCCTCAAAAATTAGGCCCGGGCGCAAGTTGACAGCTTCAATCACAGAGCCTCGCTTCGTTCGGAAAAAAAGGCCGGTTGTTAGTCGTTGGTTGTTGGCCGACGAAAATTTTGCTTGGCAAAATTTTCATGGTTTGGTCAGGATCTCGGCGCCCTTTGCGGTCACGAGCACGGTGTCTTCGATGCGCACGCCGAGTCTGCCGTCGAGATAAATTCCCGGCTCGACCGTAATAATCATGCCGGGCCCGATGACGTTTTCGCTTTTAGAGCGAATCCAGGGCGGCTCGTGAATTTCAATGCCGACGCCGTGGCCCGTGCCATGCGTGAAGAGCTCTCCCATGCCTTCGCGTTCGACAACCGAGCGGCAGGCCAGGTCGACATCCCGCCCGGCCAATCCGTTTTGTATTTTTTGGACCCCCGCAGTTTGCGCTTCGGCGACGATGGAATGAACCTTGCGGAAGAGGTCCGAGGGTTTTTTCCCGACATAAAACGTGCGGGTCATGTCCGAGCAGTAATTTTTCCATACGCAACCGATGTCAATGACGACCGTGTCCTCGGCCTTAATTTTTCTGTCTCCGGTGCGGTGGTGCGGCACCGCAGAATTTGGCCCGCTACCCACAATGGGGTCAAAGCCGATTTTGTCCGCCCCTTGAGTGCGCATGTGGTATTCGATCATTAACGCCATCTCGGACTCCTTGAGGCCGGGTTTGAGTTTTTTGGAAATAAAGTCCATGGTCTTGGCCGTGATTTGGCAGGCGCGGCGGACGGCGCTGATTTCTTCTTTATCTTTGGACACTCTTAATGAGGCGAGAAATTTGGGGCAGTTGACATAGCCTTTTTCCTCGAAGAATTTGCCCAGGCTATACGGCGTGCCTTCGCCGTCGAAGCCGACCTTGGTCCAGCCGTATTTTTGGATCAAGCCCTCGAGAAGTTCCTTGAAATTCATTTTGACGAGCAAGCGTTCCGAGGGCACGCCCAAATCCACAAAGGCGCCGTCTAAAAGTTTATTGGTGATTATCCAATAGCGATTGCGGCTAATCACCATCCAATAGCCTTCCATGGCAACGCCGCACAGGTAGGTCAGGTCTGGAATAAACGTGATCACAAAGGCCTCTAAATTTTCGCTGGTGATCATTTTCGAGAGATTTTTAATTCTGTTTGTTTGAATCATGTTTTAACCTCAATTCTTTTTTTTATTTCTTCGGCCACCGCGCAGGGGGCCTTGCCGTCTACATCAATGGCCCAATGAGACGCTTCTTCATAATGCAATTCTCGCCGACTCATTTCAATCCTTATGGCCATGAGCGGGTCTTGACGGGTGAAGAAGATCGGGGCCACGTAAGGCTTGTCCTGCACGCGGCTCCAGATTGTTTCCGGTTTGGCCTTGAGCCAGACGGCGGTCGTGCTGTTTTTAAGCCGGGTCCGATTGGCCGGACGGATCAGGGTGCCGCCGCCAGTGGCGATTATAAAGGGCCCGGCTCCCGTTAAAATTTCAGCCAAGACTTCCGTTTCCATGTCGCGGAATTTTTCAACGCCGTATTTTTTCAAGAACTCGCTGACGGATTGATTGGCCTTGGCTTCCAGAGTTTCGTCCAGGTCAAAGAATTCGCATTCCATGCGATGCGCCAGGAGCCGTCCTATTTCCGTTTTGCCCGTGCCGGTAAATCCGATTAACGATAAGTTCATATTTTGATTCTTCAAACTCCCAAGTTGTCTTTTTCGTTGGGAATGAAATTATACTCCATGGCGGCTTGACAATAGGGGGTGAGTAGATTATAATTAGCACACGAACGCTTAGAGTGCTAAATTAGCAGTCTTGGCAGATGAGTGACAGTAATGAAGCCGATGCGATGAATCGGGGTTCCCAGGGGACCCGAACGGCTTGACAAGGTTGCTGATAATTAAACAAGGAGGAAAAAACTATGGCAGTTGAAGCAGTGCTGACAAAGGTCAAAATTCGTCCCATGGGGGACAGGGTTTTGGTGCGGCCTTTGGAGGCCAAAGAACAGCAAAGAGGCGGTATTATCATTCCCGACACGGCGAAAGAGAAGCCGCAAGAGGGACAAGTGGTTGCCGCGGGCAAGGGCAAGTATAGCGACGAAGGCAAACTCTTGCCAGTGGAGCTCAAAGCAGGAGATCGGGTTCTTTATGGAAAATATTCCGGCACCGAGATCAAACTCGACGGCGCGGAGCACCTGATCATGCACCAGGACGACGTCCTGGGCATTCTCGAGTAAGGATTATTTAGGAGGATTAGAATGGCTAAACAAATTCTATATAGCGACGACGCGCGAAAGAAACTCAAAACCGGCGTGGACAAGCTTGCCAATGCCGTCAGAGTCACCTTGGGCCCTCGCGGCCGCTTTGTGCTCTTGGATCGCAAATTCGGCAGCCCCGTTCATGCGGATGACGGCGCGACAGTAGCCAAGGAAATCGAACTGGAAGACCCGATGGAGAATATGGGGGCCCAGCTTCTTCGTGAAGTGGCCACTAAAACCAACGACGTCGCCGGCGACGGCACCAGCACGGCTACCGTTCTGGCCCAGTTGATCACCAATGAGAGCTTGAAGAACGTGACGGCCGGAGCCAATCCGATATTCATTCGCGCAGGTATCGAGAAGGCGACGGAAGCGGTGGCCAAGGAAATCCGCCGCATGGCCAAGCCCGTTAAAACAAAGGAAGAGAAGGCTCAGGTTGCCACCATCTCCGCCAACGATAAGGAGATCGGCAGTCTGATCGCCGAGGCCATGGAAAAAGTCGGCCACGAGGGCGTCATTACCGTCGAGGAAGGCAAATCCGCTGAAACGACCCTGGAGGTCGTGGAAGGAATGCAGTTCGACCGCGGATGGGTGAGTCCTTATTTTGTGACTGACTCCGAGCGGATGGAAACGGTCCTTGATGACCCCTACATTATCATCACGGACAAAAAAGTTTCCGCGATGAATGACCTTCTGCCGACTTTAGAAAAAATCGTGCAGACCGGCAAACCCTTCGTCTTGATCGCTGAGGACGTCGAGGGCGAGGCATTGGCGACCCTGGTCGTCAACAAACTGCGTGGCACGCTAAAGTGCGCCGCGGTAAAAGCCCCCGGATTCGGTGATCGGCGCAAGGAGATGCTTCAAGACCTTGCCGTTTTAACAGATGGTAAAGTCATCTCCGAAGAGCTCGGGTTCAAACTCGAGAACGCCACGATAGACATGTTGGGACGCGCCAAGCGCGTGGTTCTCGATAAAGAGAACACCACCGTGGTCGGCGGCGCCGGCCCGAAGGCCGAGATCGGCAAGCGTGCCGAGCAAATCCGCCGTCAGATTAAAGACACGACATCGGATTATGATCGCGAAAAGCTCGAAGAGCGGCTCGCGAAAATTTCCGGCGGCGTGGCTGTGGTCAGCGTTGGCGCAGCGACCGAGAGCGAGATGAAATCTCGAAAACTTAAGGTTGAGGACGCAAAAAACGCGACCCGCGCGGCGGTCGAAGACGGTATTGTGCCGGGCGGCGGCGTGACCCTGCTCAGAGCTTCCAGAATCCTGGAGACGCTCAAAGGGAGCAACGCTGACGAACAGATCGGCATCAACATCGTCAAACGGGCCTGCGAGGAGCCATTGCGGCAAATCGCGGAGAACTCCGGCATCGATGGCTCCGTGGCCATTGAGAGGGTTCTGCCTCTTGACGCCAACTGGGGTCTAAATGCGGTGACCAACGAGTACGTTGATCTCGTTAAAGCCGGCATTGTGGATCCGACCAAGGTCCAACTCGTAGCGCTTCAGAACGCTTCCTCGATCGCCGGCCTCCTGCTGACGACCGAGTGCATGGTGACTGATATTCCGGAGAAGAAAGAGAAGCTTTCCGCTCCGGGCGGCCATCCAGGCGAGATGTACTAAACAGGACTTCAGGCTTAGAGTCATTTCCAAGTCTGACCTTTCAAGCCCCGTCCGCGCAAGCGGACGGGGCTTTTGCTTTCATAGAATAAACTCCGTGTCGCTCCGAACGGTAGAATTCATGCGAAGAATTTTGCGCAGTCCGGCCGTGCCGGTTTTTCTTTGCGGGCTTGGTCTGCGCCTGGGGTATCTTCTCGTGTTTGCCCCGGGCTCGCCGGTGGGCGACGAGGGAAGTTATTCCGGCATCGCCCAAAGCCTTTTGAGCGCTCAAGGCTATTCACTCGGCGGCCGGCCCACTCTCTACCGTCCTCCGTCCTATCCCTTGCTATTGGCCGCGGTGTACGCCGTGGCCGGCGTTTCCCCGTTGGCCGTCGGCGTCGTTCAAGCGTTCCTGGGCGCGTTTTGCGGCGTGGTGGTCTATTTGTTGGGGCTAAAATTTTTGGATCAACGATGGGCCATGGCCGCCGCGTTCATGACCGCCCTGGACCCTTTCCAGATTTTTTATACGAACAAGCAGGTGACCGAGGTTTTTTTCATCCTTTTGGCGCTGGCATCGCTATGGCTGACGCAGGCCAGTCTAGAGGAGCGACGCCGGTTCCCCGTCAAAGCCATTGTTGCGGGATGCCTGTGGGCCCTGGCCGCTTTATGTCGTCCGTCGGTTTTTATGTTTGTTTGGGTGGTCCCGGGCGTATATTTTTTTATTGTCGGCGGCCGAAGGGCGGCCGTCCTGTCCGCCGGACTTTTGGCCGGATTTTTAGCCTTGACGACGCCGTGGGCTTGGCGTAATAAAATGGTCACAGGCCAATGGGTATTCACGACCGCCCATGGAGGCTGGACGTTTTGGGAGGGACTTAATCCAAACTTTCAGACCAAGGAAGATATAGACCGTTGGCAACAAGCCATGGCTCGTGAGCGCGAGGCGATTGAAGCCGCGGGAATAGGCGTCATGGAGATGGACCGTTATTTTTGGAAAAAATCCAAGGATCATGTCCGCCGTGATCCCGTCGCTTTTGCGAAACTTTCTCTAAGAAAGCTGATCAAGTTCTGGAGATTTTATCCTTATTATCCCTACTCGCGCTCCCAGCGGTTTCTTAGCGTTGTTTATTTTGCCCCGCTGGCGCTGTTAGCGGCCGTGTCGCTTCGCTGGGTGGCGGCTGATGTTCAATGGCTGTTGTTGAATGGATTTTTGATTTATTTCACCTTGATTCATATTATGTTTTGGGTTCAAATTCGCTATCGCGTCCCGCTTCATCCGATTTTGGCTATCTATGCGGCCGCGGCGTTTTCGCGTTTGAGCGCTTATTGGTCCAAGAGGGCCGGATGAAAATTTCCGTCATTATTCCCGTTTATAACGAGGCGGCCACGATTGCCAAAACGATCCGTCGGGTCACGGACGCGAACCCCGCTTTGGACATGGAGATTTTGGTCGTGAACGACGGCTCCAGCGACGCGACGCAGGAGGCCGTTGAGGCTCTCGGCGAACCGCGCGTTGTTTTACTGCGCCATCAGGTCAATCAGGGCAAGGGCGCGGCCATTCGCGCGGCGCTTGCAAAGGCGAGGGGCGAGGTGGTGATTATCCAGGACGCTGATTTGGAGTATGATCCGGCCGAATATTCTAGGTTGCTTGAGCCGATTTTATCCGGCCGGACCAAGGTGGTCTACGGCTCGCGAATTCTGGGACGCAATAATCCCAAGGCCGGCTGGTCGTATTATTTGGGCGGACGTTTGTTGAGTTTTGTGACCAATTGGCTCTACGGCACGGCGATTACGGACGAGCCGACCGGATACAAGGTTTTCAAAACGGAAGTTCTTCGGGGCATGAATTTGGAATGCCGGGGTTTTGAGTTTTGTCCGGAGGTGACGGCCAAGGCGGCGCTTGGGGGCCATCGAATTATCGAGGTCCCTATTTCCTACCATCCGCGTAGTATAAAAGAGGGCAAAAAAATTAAGTGGCGCGACGGACTAGCGGCCTTGTGGGTGCTTCTTAAGAATCGAATCAGCGTCCGTAGCGGGGCTTAATGGCTTTCCCTTCCGGAGTTCGGTATACTCGAAGAAAGAATATAAGCTTATGAAAGTTTTAAGCGACATTTATATTGAGGAAGCGCCTTTATGTTTTTTTGATTGTGAAACAACGGGCTTGGATCCTTTCCATGGCGACCGGATTTGCGAGATCGCGTTGTTGCGAGTCGAAAAGGGAAAGGTGATAAAAAGTTTTGAGACCTTGATTAATCCCGAGAGAGGGATTTCCTTGGGAGCCTATTTTGTCAACGGCATCAGCGCTGAAATGCTCGAGGGTAAGCCTCGTTTTATCGAGATTGTCCCTGAAATTTTAGAGGGACTCGGCTCGGCCGCGGTGGTGGGGCATAATGTATCCTTTGACCTGAATTTTCTCTCCGAGGAGTTCCGGCGCCTTGGCATGATCCCTCTTAATGTTGCGGCTCTTGATACCGTCAGGCTGGCGAAGCGCAAATTTTCCTTGCGATCTTGCGCTTTAGTCGAGGTGGCGCATTCCCTGGGCCTTTCAGTTCCCCGCCTAGAGGCTCCCGAGCCCGGCGCGCGCCTGCACCGCGCCATGACCGACGTGTTGCTTCTGAGAGATGTTTTTGAGCGGATGACGGCGCAGTTGCGTCAACGTGAAGGCATAGTCCGTCTCAACGAGTTGTTGAAGATTGCAGGCCTCTAAAATTATCCTCATCGAATCCTCCGGACAATTTTCCTGGAGTGATTTTTTTGCCGTTGCTCGAGGCCGGGCAAGGGTTGTGTCCTCGTCCCGGGCATTGGCCAGGGTTCGCAAGGGCTTCGAGGTTCTTAACCTTTTGTTACGCCGCAAGGGCGCCGATGTCTATGGCGTTCACACTGGTTTTGGCGGGCTCCAGGGCCAGGGCCTTGGCCCTTCGGAATTTGAAGATCATCAGCGCTGTTTAGTGGCGAGCCACGCCTGTGGGGTTGGGCCGGCTCTTGCGTCGGACGAGGTGCGCGGGATGATGTATTTGCGCGCGCGCGAACTCGCTCGAGGCGGCTCCGGCGTGAGCAAGGGGACATTCGAGGCTTATGTCAATACGCTCAATAGCTCCAGGCTACCGATTATCCCAAGCCAGGGTTCGGTCGGAGCGTGCGGAGATTTGATTCCTTTGGCTCATGCGGCGCTCGATGTTTTGCGGCGCGTCCCCCAGGGGCGACTGGGACCCCGCGATGGGCTTGCTTTGGTCAACGGCACGCAGGCGTCATTGGGCGTGGCCTTATTGGCCTTTGACGAAGCCGAGGCATTGCTCGGTTCGGCCGAGCAAATTTGCGCCTTAACGCTGTTTGCCATGAAAGGAAAGACCGAGGCTTGGGACGCGAGGCTTGTGGGATGCAAAAAGCATTCTGAGGGCATTGCTTGCGCGAAGGATTTGACCCATTGGCTCGGCCGTTATGCCCAGGGTGGTTTGCCTCAGGATCCGTACTCGCTTCGGGCCGCGCCCGGGCTTTTTGGCGCCTCCCGCCATTTAATGGGGTCGGCTAAGAAACTTTTGGAGGATGAGGCGGATTCCGCAACGGACAATCCCGCGTTGATTTTGGGGCGAGTTCCAGCCGTCTTGCACGGCGCTAATTTTCACGGCATCAGCGTGGCCCTGGCCGCGGATGAGGCCGCATGGGCGCTACATCTCGTCGGCATGGCCGGCGAGCGGCGGATGGAACATCTGTTGGCCGGAAAGAGTGGCTTAGCTCCCATGTTGCCGGCCGTTCCTCGCAGTTCAGGATTAATGATGCTACAAACGGCCCAGGGAGCCTTGGTCGCGGAAAACCGGCGATTGGCCCAACCGGCGAGCCTTGACTCCGTTCCTTCAAGCGCCGGTCAGGAAGACGTGGTTCCCATGTCTATGGGAGCGGCCTTAAAGCTCAAGGCCGTTGTGCGCAATAGCGCCCATATTATGGCGGCCGAGGCCTTGGCCGGCGCCCGGGCCGTCGCTCAATCCGGCAGGCTCGGACAGCTCAAAACAAAAACCAGGCTCGGACCACTTGTAGCGCGGATCGAGCGCATGGCCGGCCCCGCGCTTCGGCGCAGGGACGAAGGTTTTAGCGGCGTTTTAACAAAGATCGCCTTAGCTTTAGTTCAAAGAAAAAATTAGAATACATTTGGCAAGGGTAATTATTAAAGCGCAATAATTGCCTTTGCCAAATGTTATGTTGGCCCGCTTGCTACTAGTCATTTTTGCCGGGATTTTTTTATGGGTGGGGTTTTTATATATTTCGAAGCCAAAAAAAATCATGGAGTTCCATTCTATTCTCAAGGATTTTATTTTTAACGATGCTTACATCAGTTTAAATCGCCATCGCATTGGCAGTGTGCTGATTTTACTGGGCGTGATTATTTTGGCTATTGCCTGGCTCAATCGTTAAAAATAGCGCGAGAGTTGTTAAAAATACATTTTAAGGAGCATTGAACGATGATCAAAGAAGAATTGCTCGCCATCTTAGCCTGCCCGAAATGCAAGGGGCCGCTCGTGTGCGTCCAGGAGGGGGCTCGGGAGTGGCTTGATTGCAGTCAAGATCGTCTGCGTTATCCCATCAAAGACGACATTCCTATGATGCTGGTCGAGGAGGCGAAAAGCTACTAGCGCTAGACGTGAACCGTGAAACAAAAATTGAAAAAGTAATGCCACTTAAAGAATTGGCCCAGCCGGCTCGATCGGCGATTGCGGCCCGGGAGCTTTTAGCGCCGTTCGCAGGCTTGCGTTTTGGGGCCGAACTGGGATCCGGCCAGGAGATGCTGTGCCTGCCTTACGACTGTTTAACTCCGGAACTTGAGGCCAAACTCAGAAAATCGTCCTTGAATGCCATTTATTTGGAAGAGCCAAAACCGCGCCTATCTTCGGCGTTTAAGCTTTGGTCCGCTTGGAAAAAGCAGGGCTTTCTTACGCAAGACGTCCCCTCCTATTATTTGCTCATTGAGCGTTTTGAGGGCCGCGAGCGCATCGGGCTTTTGGCCATGATTCGGCTTTCCAAAGAGGGGCGGCCGGCTGAAATTTGGCCCCATGAGCGCTGTTACCGGCGTTTTATCGAACTGCGGAAAAGACATTTTTTCAAGATGCGCTTTCATTTGTCGCCAATTTTTCTCGTTGCGGAAGATAAGAATCGAGAGTTGGCCGGATTGCTTTCGGCATTGGCGCTTAAGTACGCGGGCATCCCCGGCGGGGTTTCTTTTCCCGCCTCTGTGTTCGACGGCGTGGAGCGCGCGCTTTATCCTATTGGCGAGCCGGGGGACGCATGCGTGCTGGCCGGGGCCTTGAAACCTCAAGACGGCTTTTTGGTGGCGGATGGCCACCATCGTTTTAGCGCGGCTTGCGAGTTGGCTCAGGAGGGGCTTATGTCAAGGACGCTCTGCTATGTGACGAGTTCGAAATCCGGCGCGGGGCTTCTAGGTAGACATCCTCCCGTGCCTGGGCGAAAAGCTTTGAAGGGCGAGCCGCCTGGCCTCGAGGAGATTATCGCCGGAGCCAAGGAGGGCCGTTTGCTTGCGAGAAAGACGACCTACTTTTGGCCTAAAATTCCATGCGGCTTGGTTTATTCTGAATTATGAAAAGCTGTTTAGCGTTGAAATTTTTTTATTCTTCACTTAACCGCCCAATCGCTTATCCGCTCAACCGCTCTATTTTATGATGCGCGTGCGTTTTGCTCCGAGCCCTACTGGGTATCTTCATGTGGGCGGCGCGCGCACGGCGCTTTACAATTGGCTTTTAGCCAGAAAACTTAAGGGGACCTTTATTCTTCGCATTGAAGACACGGACGAACTTCGCTCAAGCGATGATTCCGTGCGGCAGATTTTTGATTCGCTTCGTTGGCTGGGACTGGACTGGGACGAGGGGCCGCTCGACGGGGGCGAGGGGGCGAGTGGGCGAGGGGGCGAGAAAAAAAGATGGGCTTCGAAAGGAAATTTCGGGCCTTATTTTCAGATGGAACGGCAGGAGATTTATCGAAAGTATTCGCAGGAGCTTTTAACCAAGGGAGCGCTTTATGAGTGTTTTTGCACTGAGGAGGAGTTGCAGGCCCATCGCGATCAAGCGCTCTTGGCCAAGCGCGCCCCGCGCTACAGCAAGCTCTGCCGCCGTTTAAGCGAAAAAGAAAAAGAATCCTTTCGGGCCCAGGGCCGAGCGCCCACGCTACGATTCGCCGTGCCGGAAGAGGGCCAAACCGTTTTTGACGATAGCATTCGTGACCGCGTGAGCTTTAGCAATCTCGAGCTGGAAGATTTTATTGTGGTCAAATCAAGCGGCGGGCCCACATATAATTTCGCCTGCGTTGTTGATGACCATTTAATGGAGATCACCCATGTCATTCGGGGCGAAGATCATATTTCCAACACGCCCAAGCAGATATTGATATTCCAAGCCATCGGTTGGCCGGCGCCCCAGTATGCCCACTTGTCCATTCTTTTGGGACCCGACGGCTCGCGGCTTTCCAAGCGCCATGGCGCCACAAGCATTTTGGAATTTAAAGATCAGGGATACTTGTCCCAAGCCGTGGTTAATTATTTGGCGCTTCTAGGTTGGGCGACTCAAGACAGTCAGGATCTATTCGCTCATGAGGAGTTGATCGCCAAGTTTGAGCTTGAGCGTTGCCAAAAAAATCCAGCGGCCTTTGACTATGCCAAGCTCCAGTGGATGAACGGCATTTATATTCGCAAGCTCACCAAATCCCAACTCTTGGCCGCGGTGCGGCCTTTCTTAGGGCCGGTCCCGGCCAATTTGGAGCCGATTTTAGAAGAAATCGTGGCTCTGGAGCAGGAGAAGTACCGGACCTTTGCCGAGGCCAGGGACCTCCTTGGATTTTTTTTCAATGATAATTTTGACTACCGATGGGAAGACATTGAGGGCCTGATGGCAAAAAGCCTAAATCTTAAAACCCGGGCCGATCTCGACCGGGTGTTGGCCGAACTTGCCAAGCGTCTGGGCGGCCTGGCGGATTTTTCCGTGGCCGGCGTCGAGGTTAGCCTGCGGGCCTTGGCCAAGGATTTCGGCTGGAAGAACACCGAGGTCTTTCACCCTCTTCGTTTCGCCGTCTCCGGCAAGCTTCAGGGCCCAAGCCTGTTTCATATGATCGCTTTATTGGGCCGGGACTGGACGTTGGGGCGAGTGGCGCGTTTGGCAGGCTTAAAAAATTCTTTAGCAGGGGCGCCGATTCAAGAATAATGGGACAGGAAGTCACAAAATCGGATTCTAAGCCCGGCGGCGTCGTGAGCGTCGTATTGCCGGCCTATAATGAGGAATCCACCGTGGCCGCGGAGATTGACGCGATTCGTCGGGCCATGACGGCCACGCCCTGGCCTTTTGAAATTTTAGTGGTGGATGACGGCTCGAAAGATCGAACCGCCGAAGTCGCGGCCTCCAAGGGGGTCCGGTTGATCCGCCATTCGATTAATCGCGGCGTGGGAGCCGCGCGTAAAACCGGGATTCTGGAGGCGTCCGGCGAGATTATAGTCACAAGCGACGCGGACGGCACCTACCCTCATGAGGACATCCCAAAACTACTCGAATGTTTTCCTGATTTTGACATGGCCATTGGCGCGAGAACCCTGGTGGCCCAGGAGCCTTTTTACCGGCTTTGGCCGAAAAACACCATCCGTCTTTTGGCCAGTCGCTTAAGCGGCGTTGACATCAAGGACCTCAATACCGGCTTGAGGGCCTTTAAAAAATCCGTGGCCGTGCGGTATTTTTCCCTTCTGCCCGAGGGCCATTCATGGGAGAGCACTATCACGTTGGCCTTTTTGTGCAACGGTCATCCCGTTCGGTTTATTCCAATAAATTATTTTAAGCGCAAGGGAGGCCATTCGACTTTTCATCCGCTCAAGGATACCTACAGTATGATTTTGCTCGTTATTCGAACGGTGATGTATTTTAATCCCCTTCGCGTTCTTTTGCCGTTGTCCATTTTGTTTATTGGCATATCCTGCGTTAAAATCGTTTACGATTGGATTAAGTACCATCATGTCGGGGGGCTTGACGTCTCGCTATTTTTGACGGGGATATTGATCGGCGTTGCCGGATTTTTAGCGGACCTCCTCGTTATGCTTCACCGAAAGAATATCCCTCGCATTTAGCCGCTTATGTGCGGCATTGCCGGCTTCCTGCGACTCAAGGGCCCTGCCGGCGGCCCAGCCGAGACTTCCTCCATTCTTCGCGCCATGAATCAGACCTTGACGCACCGGGGGCCGGATGATGAAGGTTATTTGACGGACGATCCGGCGTATTTGGCCATGCGCCGTCTAAAAATTATTGACCTGGCCACAGGCAAGCAACCCATCAGCAATGAAGACGGCAGTGTCTCGGTAGTTTTTAACGGCGAGATTTACAATTACGTCGAATTGCGCCGTGAGCTACAGGGTAAGGGCCACTGCTTTTCCACCGCCTCGGATACCGAGGTTTTGGTCCATCTCTATGAGGAGGAGGGGGAACTATTCCCTCGCCGCCTGCGCGGCATGTTTGCCTTTGCTCTTTGGGACCGCAAGAAGCGCAGGCTTTTGTTGGGCCGGGATCATTTCGGCATTAAGCCGCTGTTTTGGGGAATTTTTGGGGGGAATCTTCTTTTTGCCTCGGAGATCAAAGCCATCCGGCTTCATCCGGCCTTTGAGCGGCGGGTGGACCCCGAGGCGTTGGATGATTTTTTAACGCTTCTTTTTGTGCCCACGCCAAAAACGATTTACCAGGGTTTAAAAAAACTCGATGCCGGAACCGTTTTATCGGTCGAGCCCGCTCGCGAGCCGCGCTTGGCGCGTTATTGGGACGCGGCGGAGCGCATGAGGGAAGGCGGTCTGCATCGATTGGGTAATTTAGAGGAAATTGAAGAGAAGCTCGAGGCAAAAATTTCGGAATGCGTGCGCTTGATGTTGCGAAGCGACGTGCCGCTCGGCGTTTTTTTGTCCGCGGGTTTAGACTCCACAACCACGGCCTATTTTGCGCGCCGCCATTTGTCGGACATCCGCACCTTCACGCTTTATTTTGATCAGGCCAGTTACAGCGAGCGCCGCGAAGCCGGCGAGGTAGCCCGCCAACTCGGCACGCGGCACACGGAAATCCCGATGTCCTTGCCGGAGGATTTGGCGGGATTCGCCTGGGAGGTTCTCGGCGTTTTTGACGAGCCTTTCGGCGATCTCTCGGCCCTGCCGACCTACCTTCTTTGCCGGTCTGCCCGCTCTTATATCAGCGTGGCCTTGACCGGGGACGGCGGCGATGAGCTCTTTGGAGGTTATCCGACCACGCTTGCCACTAAAGCCCTCGCCTATTACCGCCATCTGCCCGAGGCTTTGCGCCGGCGCCGACTACCGGCGCTTGCTCAGCTTTTGCCCACCAGCTTTGAGCGCATCAGCCTGGATTATAAAATCAAGCGTTTTGTTGACGTGGCCAAGGATATGACGGAGCTTCTCCCTGCGCATTTTGCTTGGCGGAGCGCTTTGTTGGGGCAGGACCGTCCGGCCCTTTACGAACCCGCCTTTTTGGATTCACTCGGGGGCCGATCCCCTTTTGACGCGATGGCTTGCGCCATGGGCCGCTTAGAAGGAATTGTCCTGGAGGACCAACTCATGCTGGCGGACTTGCGCGCCTATTTACTTGATCTTTATTTGGTCAAATCCGATATGACCAGCATGGCCCACTCCTTGGAACTGCGGCCCGCCTTGCTTGACCCGGAGCTGGCGGAGTTCGCGTTTTCCATACCTCCGAAATTTAAAATTCGCGGCTTCCAGACTAAATGGATTTTGCGCCATCTCATGCGCCGGAGACTGCCCCAGTCTGTGCTTAAGATGCCGAAGAAGGGGTTTACCCCGCCCTTGGCCCTTTGGCTGACGGAGCGAAAGTTTCAGGATTTTTTGCGCGATGTCACCAATGCTCAACCCTTTCGCGAGTTGGGTGTTTTGCGTCAGGGAGCGGTGGAAAATCTGCTTCGTGAGCATAGCGCCAAAAAATTCGATCATTCGCGCCGACTGTGGGCGATTTTGGCGCTCGCGAGATTCGCGCATAAGAATGTCGAGCCGCTCTCAAGGGATCAGGCCCGATGAGCCGTAAATCGCGGGAACGCCGGATGCCGGACACAATCGTCGGTCCGGCTGTCTTTCCTTGGGTCGAATTTGGCTGGTGGGCCGGTCTTGCGTGGATGGCTTTCGTGGCATTGAGCTACGTCCATCGTTCGGCGCCCGTAAATCTCCTTCCCGTGCTTAATGAATTTTGGCCGCCGGGCTTTCCAACGCTGGCGGCTCTGGGGCGGCATCTGCGCGGTTTGGCCGTGGGCGCAGGTCTTTTAGCGGGATCCCTGGCGCTGGGCGCCTGGATTTTGGGCGAGCGCTTCAACCGTTCAGCCTTGGGCCGTCTTGTTATTGCAAACGCGCTCGGCTTGGGAGTCGTCGCGTATGCGGTTTATTTGCTGGGCGCCCTCGGGCTTTATCGCACCTGGATTCTTGCCCTACTTTGGGCGGGGCTCGCCGGATTGTTTTTCTGGCGCTTAAAGCCGCAGTTGGGCGCCTTGATAGAAAATGCGCTTGGCGAACTTTTGGTGAGCCTCAAGGCTTCTTCGCTTTTGCTTGTTCTGCCGCTCCTGATTATGGTGGCCGTGGCTTTCCTATTGGCTTTTGTTCCCGAGATTTTTTACGACTCCCATGTTTATCACCTGGGTGTTCCCCGTTGGTATTTGCTCATGGGCGGGATTAAGGAATATCCGAATCTTCATGCCAACTATCCGTTGACCATGTCCATGCTTTATCTCGTTGGCTTGGCCTTAAGCGGCGACACCGCGGCCAAGTTAGTGCATTGGTCCTGCGGGGTCTTGATTATGCTGGGCCTGATTGCCTGGTCCAACGAGGAGCGTCGCCCCCGCGCCGGTCCCTGGGCCGCCCTTATTTTTTTGAGCATGCCCATGGTGATGTGGAATTGGTGGAGCACCGGCACTGATGTCGGAGTCAGTCTTTTTGCTTTGGCCGGCGCGTGGTGCTGGTTCCGTTTTATAGATTCGCCCGAGGAGTCCGCGGACCGCTCGTTATTGGCGCTGGCGGGGATTTTTGGGGGCCTGTGTTTTGGCTCCAAATTAACCGCGGGCTTGGTCATGGCGCTGTTGCCCGTGTTTCATTTGGCGTGGGGAATTGTTGCGCGTCGAGCGATCCGCGGCGTCATCCGGGAATGTTTTTTTATGGGAGTGGTCTCTTTTGCCATGGCCCTGCCTTGGCTTATTCGCGCCTATATTTTTACGGGCAATCCCGTGTTTCCGTTTGGCGGCAGTTTTTTCGCCAGCATTGACCCCGCGCGCATGGCGCACGTGTACGCGGAGAACCGGGGCATGACCCCTGATTCATTTTGGCAGTGGTGCCGGTTGCCGTGGCGACTCGCCTTTGAGGGGGGGTCTTCGCTTTCCTTCCCCGGCCCTTTCGTGTTGGCGGTTTTTCCGGTCGCCGCGTGGGGGCTCTTTGCCCGCAAGGATGTTTCAACGCCGATGAAAATGATTTTTCTTTTAGGTCTTTGCGGTTGCCTCGGCGTGGCCGCGATTAATCGCCTGACACGGTACTGGTTGCCCTATCTGGCAATTTTGGTGATGCCGGTTGGTTTGATCTGCGAGGAGGGCGCCGCTACGCCGTTTCGGCGATGGGCTTTTCATATCTTAGCAACGCTGATGGCCGGGGTTAATATGCTCACGGCCTTTCAAACAATTCCCTCCTCCTATCATCCTTGGCCAGCGCTTTTGGGCGCGGAAACGCCGCAGGAGTTCTTGTCGTACACCCACCCCGGCATGTATCCCCAGCCCTCTACCGCGCTGTATGAATGGTCAAAGAAAAATTTGCCCGCCGGTAGCAAGCTTTTAATTTTAGGCGATGAAAAAGTGGCGAGTTGTCATATTCCTTTTTTGGCATCCGGTGTCTTTGATGTGGCTTTGCCCGCTCAATGGTCCCTGGGGCTTTCTTCGCCCGAGCAGTTGTATCAAAGATTTCGTCGGGAGGGCATCACGCATATCCTGGTCAATCTTTTGGAAGGCCGGCGCGTGCTCGGCTACGGCATAATGGATTGGCCGGAATCCACCCTGGCCTTGTTTTGCCGGATGTGGCGTGGCCATGTGCGCTTGTTACGCGAGGATGCCATTCCCGAGAAGTTTTATAAATCCAAATCCCCGCTCTTTCTCTATAATGTAGTGTCCCAGGAGGAAGCGGCCAAGCTCCCTCCGGCTTGGAACACGGTTCTTTGGCTTTATGAAGAGTTTAAGGCGCCGGGCGATCAGCCGGACGCCCTCAAAAAAAAGACCGAGCTTTATGAGGGCCTGAATAGCCGCTACCCCGACGTGGCTGATTTTGCCCAACGCCTGGATGAGCTCAAACAATTCCAAAGCCATCGGGGACAGAAGTAAAAATAACAGGCTTAGTTAAAAATTTTTGAAGCTCGCTCCCTTTGGGCAAAAAGGCAGGCGAGGACGATGAAAGTTTTTCGAAGATCGGTCCCGTAGAATTGCCGGGTGGTGTAACGGTAGCACAAACGGCTCTGAACCGTTTTGTCTGGGTTCGAATCCTAGCCCGGCAGATTTGGTCTAAAAGGGTTGATTTGTAACGGTTTTTGAATGAGCAGGTTTGACGGTACTAGAAACTCCGTCGAGAAATGAACTAAATGAGACAAAAAAATAAAACGACTAGCACGGCAAAATATTCAAGCGGGCAAGACAAAAAAGGCCAGGCGTTACAAAATTATTCTGTAACGCCTTTTTCTTTGAGCCTTTTCAAAATTCGCCAAACTGCTGTCCTGGACCATTTGCCGGCGCGCTTACTCTCATGATCTTCCAGGTTCAGCTGCCGCGCGATTTTTTCCGAGGACCAGCCTTGCGCTGCCAGCTCTTGGATTCTTTTAATCCAGCGAGTTTCCGTTTCATTAAAAACCCGTCCCATACCGCCGGTTTCCTGTCCGAAAGGAATTCGTCCCTTAACGAGCGGCGCATGAGCGATTTCCGATTGAGAAGGCGAGACTAAGATGGGTGGTTTTGTTTCTTCTTTTCTCTCGTCCCCCATCAACCGCACAACTGCGGTTGCCAATAGCTCAATGACACGTTCTTCGCGCTCTTCGGGCGTTATGTCGTCAGGATCAAGATATTTTCTCCAGTTTTCCATAGATACCTCCATTGCCCGGCCTCAGGCCGGGTCAGAGGTGTTACCTTCGTTAAAGCAACAGGTCAAGGATTTTATGATCATGCCAACACTGTTGGTATTGAGATAAAGACAAACGGGTGTATGGCCCAAGAGGCGGACCATGAAACATCACGATTGAGGAGGAGTTTGATGCCAAACGACACGGGAGTTTCAATTAAGCACCGGGTACCTGTCGGGGTAAATAAGTCGCTCCCGACAGTTGACCCGATCGTCAAAGAATTCATCGCGCAGTTCGTTCCACTAGAAGCGGGGAATGAATTTCTTGTTTTGACGGACGCGATCAACCTGTCGCGATATTGCGAATGCCATATTCTTGCTAGCAAGCTCATAAGCCTTGGGACGATTGATGTTCCCCTTGATCCTGAGGAGCAAGCTGAGTATCGGGCAAATCGAGATATCGAAGTTGACCACGTTGCATTTTCAAAAATGCAGGAGGACGCTAGGAATCGTCGGAGCTTTAGCAACATCGTTGCTGAATATACGAACCAGTACAATCCCGAGAAGCCACTCAAGATAATTGGAGGTCAGCACCGATTTGAGGCGATTAGGATAGCCTTCGAGGAGCAACAGGTAGACGAATATCACGGCGTCAAGGTCTACTTCGGTCTCGACACAGATCAGCGCCTTGATGTCCAGTTGATTTCAAATACCACCATAGCCGTATCGCGCGACCTTATCGATCGGATGCAGGAGACGGTCCGAGGTCCGGAATTGCGAAACTGGTGTCACATGACCGGGTTGCTCCCAGAGGGGAAGGATTTTTCTTCCAAACGTGAACGGGGGGCGGCCGTCACGGTTCAGACCGCGCGAACATTTATTATGAACTATCTCCAAGGAAAGGTGATAGATGACAGCAAGTTTGACACGACGGATACTACTCCCATAATCTGCGGTTCCGGCGACGCGGCTGATGAGTGGGAGATGTTAAAAAAAAGGCATCCCAGGCTTTGGGAAGACTCAAAACTGCTGGAAGCAGGTAAAGAATTTTCCCAGTTGATCCTCGCCCAAAGAGCGGCATGGTCGGGGAAGAAAGGTGGCAGCAATAGAGATTATGCAGAGAAGACCCTGAACTTCGCCATCTTGTCCGCTTGGGCCTACGTGACAGGGGTGCTTCACAAGAACCAGGCACGCCTCGTAAGGCATTACAATCTCAAGGCAGCCACAGGGAAGGACCCGTTGAATGCTGCCGTCTTGGCGAAGGGGAAGCATAAAACTGATCCCGAGAACTACCGTGGTTTAGGCTACCGCACAGATGCGAAGGAGCGTGGGCGCTTTGTTGAGCTATTCTGTTCCCAAGCCGAAAAGGGCGAGGGTATCAACGCTACCATGGTAGATCTGGCAATAAAGAAATACCACGCCAAGCAGGCGCAATTAGAGGTTCTGAAGGCTGAGGGAAAAGCCTAAGATGGCAGCCGTCGACGAAATTTCTGGCGTTCTCCTGGAAGAAGCCAAACGTTTTCTAGAAAAGGCCCAGTCTGAGATGAGCGTAGATGGAAAAGCGGCGTATCTTCACGCTGCGCTGAATCTAGGATTCTGCAGCCTCGAGGCACATGTCAACGCAATCGCCGACGATTTTCTTACTCGAAAAGACCTCAGCCTCACCGACCGCTCTATTCTTACTGAAAAGGATATTCAATTGAGCCATGGAGAATTTGTTATCGAAAAAGCCAAGTTGAAGATATACCGTTTGGATGACAGAATCCAATTTCTTTATCGCCGATTCTCAGGGAAGTCGATTGATCGAAGTTCAAGTTGGTGGTCCGACCTCCAATCTGCTCAATTGCTCAGAAATAAGTTGGCGCATCCCAAGGATGCTCCGGTTATTGATGAGCGAAGCGTTTCGCGAGGCCTACAAGCCATTATCGACGTCGTGGCCGTGCTGTATAAGGGAATCTACAAGCGTAAATTTCCCGCCGGTTCACGCGGCCTGCAGTCCTCTCTTTCCTTTTAATCCTTTCTGTCCAAAACGACCGTATCTGGCAACCTACGAAACCTCTGCCTATAACCCCAGGCATTCTAAGAGGAAACGAGGGATTATTCCCCCATTTTAGTTTTTGGTCTCAAAGTTTTTACTATGTAAACTATGGGCTGTGAAAATTATCGAAACCTATTCCTTCAATGGCGGAGAAAAGTTTATCCGCTCGACTCATCCCGCTGAATATCAAGACGTGGTTAATGCCATAACTCAAACGAAAGCCATTGAATGCCTGCGCAAGGTCAGCGAGGAAAAAACCATGCCGAACCACCTGTTGTTTGCGCCGGCGATTCTGAACGAAGAAATCAAAACTTTCCTGCACCCATTAGGATGGACGGAAGCCGCGACTGGTAAAAAGAAAAAATTCAAGGAACCTCGCATTGGCTTTGGCGAAAACCGTTTCCGCGAAATGGATGGTATTAAAAACAAAGTGGGTCTTGAAATCCAGTTCGGCAAATACGCTTTCATGGGATATGACATTTTTTCAAAGATGATCATTTTTCATAAAAGGGGTTTTATTGACTGCGGCATCGAGATCGTGGCCTATAGTTCTCTAGCTCACGAAATGTCTACTGGCGTCTCTGAGTTCGAGCAAATTTTAATTGATTTCAAGGAGCGCGGCGTTTCCAACATTGACATTCCGGTATTAGTTCTTGGAATTGGCTTAACCGACGCAGAAGAAAAAGCCAAAGAGGAAAAACAACGCCGGTTTCTTGAGAATCCCCAGGCACTTTATGCTGCGAAAGAGGCCGACCGGCCTCGGAAGAAAACTAAGCCTGGTCCGAAATAGACGGGATTAGGAAATCAGCAAGGCTTCCTTGCGGAGCAACTCAAACTCTTTAGGCGGCTTGGCCAACTTGCAATTGCCGTTAGGGGTATAAACAGGTTTCCCCATTGGTCGAGTTTTTAGCAAACCCTGAACCGCTAATGTAACCCTCTGCCTGGCAACATCCAGGTAGTCCTTATTAATATCAGCACCCGCTCCACGCCGGCCATGCCGGACAGCCGCACAAAGGGCGCTGCCCACACCCATATATGGATCAATCACCAAGTCGCCCCGACTGGTCATACTTAGCACCAAACGCTCAATGAGTTCTATTGGGAATTGGCAAGGATGAATGGTTTTTTCGATATGGTTATTTTTTACGTTTGGAATTACCCAAACGTCTCCGGGGTTTTTCCCAAGGGGGTTGCACGTAAATTTTCCTTTATCAGGACCCTTGAACGATTTTTTACCTGGATATTTTTGTGGAATTCTAACCGGATCCAGATTAAAAATGTGCTGATCTGATTTCGCAAACCACAAGATCGTTTCGTGGCGGCCGGAAAACCGCCTGGTGCAGTGCAAGCCATGCTCAAAGGTCCAGACGATACGATTGCGGAGTTTAAGGCCTAATTTTTTGCAGATGGGGTAAATCAAAATGTCGAGCGGATAAACTTCGCCGTCAAGACTGATATGGTTACCGACCTGCCAGCATAAACTACCATCGTCAGCAAGCACTTCATAACATGCCGTTATGGTTTCCTCTTGGCCCCGCAGGTAATCCTCAAGGCTTGTTCTTTTTTCGTATTGCTTGCCGATATTGTAAGGCGGTGACGTTACGATAAGTCTGGCTGATTTGGAAGGAATTTGTTTAAGCAATTCAAGGCGATCGCCAAGATAAAGCGTTGCGGCGGCATCGGGATTATAATTCCGCATAATTTTCCCAACTGGATTAACTTTAGAGAAAAGCGTTCCTGCCATATCTTCCATTATTATGCCACCGTTTTGGAAATTATTGCCTTCACTGTTCCTTCGATTCGAAAATCTTCCTTGGAGGCCAAAAAGGGTTCGTATTTTGTGTTTAGCGAGCTAAGAATAATTCCATGCTTTTCTCGCTTGATTTTTTTGATCAGAGATTCGCCTTGATTTACGCAAACGACAAGGTCGCCTGTTTCGGCGATATTTTGTTTTTTGGCCACGACAATATCCCCGTCATAAATTCGCGGTTCCATCGAATTCCCTTTGGCTTTAACTAAAAAAGCATCGGCTACGGAAAAAGGAATCATGCGCGCCGCGACAGGCAGCCTATCAATGGGATGGCCATCCAACAATGACCCCCTTGGTCCGCAATGGGCTAACCCGTAAAGATTAAGGTAAGCCACGCCGGTTTCCGGCTTGATTAGCACAGCATAGCCATGCGGATTGACCGGATCGCGTTTAAGGTATCCCTTTTTTTCAAGCAGGCGGAGGTGATAAGCGATGGTGTTGGTTGACGCAACATCAACTTCTCTAGCCAGATCGCGGTAAGAAAGCGGCTCCTCGATATTCCGCTCCATGAGTTTCAAAATTTTATTTTGAATTGGGTTTAACTGGACTTGCGCCATTGAGATAATGTTACCAGATGATAGAACGATATGTCAAGTGTTCAATAAATTGTTCTATATCCAAAAATTAGATGGGGACGGCGGGCCTACTTTTGCCGTTTAGGTCGAGGAGATGATCAAACTCTTTGATCTGAAACTTCCAATTTCCGTTTCGGGTTAAATGTTTTATCCGATGCTCCGTGATCGACCCCTGTTTTGCGGATGGTGGTATGGCCAAAATGTGCCGCTGGATTTCCGGTGCCAAGTTAAGAAGATTTAAGATTCGAGTCAGGTAGGAGGGGCTAATGTCAGCCTCCCCAGCCAAAGCATCGCGGGTTAAGCCAGGGGTCCCGTCCAGGCGGCCCTTCAGGCGATAAGTTTGCCTTAGAAGAAGCTGAATCCGAGGCGGGCGCGGTTCCCGGTAGCGGCGCTGGTGTTGTTTTATGGCTTGGGCTTCATCGGGCGACAACATGACTTTTTGGCCCTTGGCAAGCCTAACGATTTCAAAATGGGATTCATCCCACAGCAAAGGCCCGTCGGGATCGTTTTCCAGGAATAAAAGTGGGTTTAATTGCAATAATCGGTTTCTGATACCGTTGGACTCGGGGTCAGATGTTGGACGGTCAGCGAAACTTTTTCTATTACCGTTGGACCCGGGCAGGATTTTTGGCGCTCATATCTTTTTTAGCGGCCAGGAGGATTATTTGACGAATGGGACTATTTTGAAATGAACAACCCAAGCCTTGGCCAATTTAATCCAGGTAAGATGGGTAAGTCGCTACGGGGTTATTCTGTGGTGCCCTGCTCTTTTGCCCTTTTTAAGACCCACCAGACCTTGGCTCTATTCCATTTACCGGCGTATCTAGTCTCATGATCTTCTTTATTCAGCCTTCCCACAATCTTGGCCAGCGAGTGACCCTCGGAGGCCCAGGCCAGGATTCGTTTCATCCAGGACAATTCGGTGGCGTTTATTTTCCTTATGCCTTGACCGGCCCGACTTTCCCCAAAGGGTATACGTCCTTTTTGAAATGGGGGAAGGTCAATAACGATCTCTTTGGGGATAGGTTTTGAAACAGTGATTTTAACAACCTCCCCGGAAACTCTCGGTTCAGTAGCCGAAACCTCCTTCCCCGTGGCTTTCTGTTTTCTGGCAAGCCGCACAGCGGCTGCCGCCAGTAATTCAACGATCTGCGCTCCCCTTTCTTCTGGGGTTATCTCCGGCAGATATTTTTTCGATTTTTCCATAAGTACCTCCATCGCCCAGCCCAAGGCCGAGCTAGAGGTGCTACCTTCGTTTGAGGAAAAGTTCAAGTTTTAAGCTGAACCCCAACGATCAAATAGATGCGAGGGAAGCAGACTCCTGCGTGCGTACGATAAAATAAATACCGCAATCCGGATGATGCCCCACATAATTCAATAGAATGTTTACTCACATGTTAAAGATAGGCAAAGTGTCCTAAAAATTTCCATGAATAGTAGAAATGTGATGAAAAGAATGTCGGCGATCTCGCTGTTCACGGGTGCCGGTGGAATGGATATTGGGGTCACAGGCGCTGGGTTTGATGTGCTTGCCTGCTTCGAGCTAGATCGTCACTGCTGCGATACTCTCCGGACAAATATTGTTAGAGAGAATCGCAGAACGAAGGTGTTCGAAGGCGACGTCAGGAACGCAAACCCAGAGGAAATTAGGAAGGAGGTTGGACTTGTGCGTGGTGAGCTCGCCCTACTATTTGGCGGTCCGCCCTGCCAACCGTTTTCTCAAATCGGCAAGCAGGGCTCGCTCTCCGATCCGCGTGGTTTGTTGATTTTCGAACTCATCCGATTTGCCGAAGCACTTAGGCCAAAGGCGATTCTCTTCGAGCAAGTTAAAGGGCTAATGACGGCTCCGGATCAGAAAGGCCGCAGGGGCGGAGTGTTCGATCTTGTCCTATCGAAACTTGAGGACATAGACTATGTTCCCAAGTGGCGAGTAATAAAGGCCGCAGATTTTGGCGTGCCCCAATTGCGAGAACGCGTGTTCATCGTTGCGACAGAAAAGCCGAATGGATTTGAGTTTCCTTCGCCGACTCATGGGCCGGAAGACCGCGTTGACTCGTTATTCCCTCTGATGCCCTATGTGACGGTAGACGAGGCGATCAGGGATTTGGGGAAGCCTGGAAAAAAGATCAAGAGCGGCAAGCTCCGCGAGGACAGCCACGTGGACGTTACGCCGAAAAGAGAGATAGAGAGGATGCAGGGCGTGCCTGAGGGGAGCTACCTTGGCGCGCAATTGCATTTGCCAAAAGATCAGGTGATGAATCTGAAGCTAAAAGATTCGACGAAGTTTCGGCGTTTGGCTAGAAACAAGGCCTCAAACACGCTTAGATGCGGTGAGATTTTCTTCCATCCAATCAAGGACCGCTACCTTACGCCGCGAGAGTACCTGCGGCTTCATGGATATCCTGACTCGTATGTATTGAAGGGGCCGATTAGAAGGAGAACCGGAACCGTTCGAGACCTGGATCAGCACCGGCAGGTAGCGAATTCTGTTCCTCCCCCAGTAGCTCGGGCCATTGCTCAACAGATCGTCAAGGTTATCACGTGCCGAAAATCTACGAACTCTTTGGTCACCGCATAACCGACAGGTCGCCCGAGGCGGAGGCCTGCCGCAAGGCGGCGCTATGTCCGTTTTCAGGTCTCGATTGCGACGGCGGCGGGAATCGCTATCTTTCAAATGTCACCCTTGCCGGCAAGCCGGGGTTGCAACGCTACTTTCCAAGCAAAAAGGTCGTCCCTTCTGGCGTATGCTCGATCCAGCCCCGCCCCAATGAAGCCCCCTGGATCGTTTGTCCAAGACGCCTCATGGTCTTGGCGTCGCATGGAGGAAAAGCGCCTCGCCACCAGGACGCGACCAAATCCTTTCTCCTGAAGCACAGCAAGTACCGCCCCGGGACGAGGCTAGGCGTCTGGCCCGAAGTAAAATTGAAATTCGAAATGTCCGATGATGGGACAAGGAGGACCTTCGACTACGCTTTCGATTATATCGTGATGCCGCTTGGCCGGCGTTCCCAGCGCGACGTTGAAAGTGATACTGGGCAAAAATGGGGGCTCGTCAGGGATGCCGCCGAAAGCGCGGGGTACTCAATGGCGCGAAGAGAAGGCAAGTATTTTGTAGAGGACTTTCCCTACGGAGAACCGATGCTTGTTGAAATCATGACCTGCAGCACATCGGGAGGCAACAAGACCAAAAGAAATACCATCCCAATGTCCTTCGAGGATGCAATCCTTGGGAAGGAGCACGAAGCACCAGGCATCAATTACCGGCAGGTGTGGGCACGGATGGTCAGCCAGCTGGTGGTTAAGTCAGAGATAGCCATTCGTTGGGGCGGAACAGCTTTTTGGATTCTGCAGGACGTGCTCGTGGATT
This sequence comes from uncultured Elusimicrobia bacterium, assembly GCA_964357255.1. Taxonomy (GTDB): domain Bacteria; phylum Elusimicrobiota; class Elusimicrobia; order JACQPE01; family JACQPE01; genus JBBTIS01. The sequence continues at coordinate 42,401 of CAYHKQ010000002.1, read as the reverse complement.
ACATATCGAGATCGACGGCGCTGGACCTGCGCCAATTTCTGGCCGAGCGAACCTCCGAAGTCAACGTAATGGCGTTGTCTTACGGGACCGATATGGAGAAGAAACATGGCGTTGTGGAATTAGCCCAAGGAAAATTGTTCGCGGGGCCAATTCGCCCCGACGGGACTCCAAACAAACCGTCGTTTCAGGACATCATTCGTCTAGGGGTGTGCCCCCCGAAGTCTTCTTTGGTAAAACTGCTCGCCAATCGACGTCCGGCAGGTATCCTCGTCATTGCCAGATGAGAGATCAAAATGGATACGATTGGCCGCAAAGTCAAAAAATAAAATTGGGTAACTACTTAATGCGTGAGAATATTTATGGGAACGGGAAATATTCAGGGTTGGAGAAATAAGATGGCAGACGTTTTTACCGCAAAAAAACGCTCCAAGATCATGGTCGCAATCAAGGGGCGTGGAACAAAATCTACGGAAATGGCCATTCGCCGCTTACTACGTGTTCATCATATAAGTGGATGGAGATCACATCTTCCAGGTCTTCCAGGTACCCCCGACTTTGTTTTCCCTGCACATCGGTTGAGCCTATTTATTGATGGTTGCTTTTGGCATGGATGCACGAAGTGCTCCCGCAATTTGACTCCATCGACCAACGCGGCATTTTGGATTCAAAAGATCACAGCGAACAGAAGAAGGGATCGCCAGATAAATCGTCGGCTTCGAAATTTGGGTTGGAAAGTTATAAGAATCTGGGAACATGACGTTAAAAACGACCCGGAAAGCCATATTTTTAGGATTTGGAGTGCGATACGCTGTTTTTAGCATGACTATTTTTAGAAAGAGAAGGGATGTTCGTAAACGTGCTGGCAGCCCACCTCATCCAGTCAGCGTCATTGATCTGTTTTGTGGAGCTGGCGGCATGACACATGGCTTCGTTAAGGAAGGATTTAATATCGCGGCCGGTATCGATAATGATCCCACGTGCAAATATTCCTATGAAAAAAATAACGTCGCAAAATTCATTAAGTGCGACGTGCGGGACATAAAGGCCAGCGAAATTAACGCTCTGTATCCGAAAGGACACACGCGAATATTGGTCGGATGCGCTCCGTGTCAACCGTTTTCTGGCTACACTAGCAAGAAGCCTAAGGGCGACAAATGGAGCCTTCTTTATAACTTCGCCGATCTCATTGAAAAGATTCAGCCCGATATAGTTTCGATGGAAAACGTCCCCGGCTTACTGAAATTCAAGACCCCCCCGGTTTTTAATGAATTTATACGACGCCTGAAGTCTCTTTGGAGAATCAACTGCCTGAGCTCTTTCCATTCGGGAGGCAAGTAGGACATAAATTAGAAAAATTTACTTATTGAAAAGGGTTTGATTGGGGGCCGCTACCTCCAGAGGAGGCTTTCAAGAGGAATTGGCCAGGAGCCCGAGCAATCGTTGGATAATTTTTTGGGCGATTTCGGTTTTGGGGAGCCTGGGGAGAGGTTCTACGGCGCCGTCTGCGCCGATTAAGGTGACTTGATTGACATCCGCGCCGAAGCCGGAATTTTCGTCAGAGACGTTGTTGGCCGCGATGAGGGAAAGATTTTTATTCTTAAGTTTAGCCATGGCGTTTTCGATAAGGCATTCGCTTTCCGCGGCAAAGCCGATCACAATTTTTGGGAATCCTGTTTGGCGGCGCTGGCGTTCGATAAGCTTTAAAATATCCGGCGTTGGTTCCAGGTCAATAGCGGCCAAACCATTGTCTTTTTTGATTTTTTGGCGCGCGGGTTGGGAGGGCTTAAAATCAGCGACAGCGGCCGTCATAATCAAGGCGTCCGCCTCATGGCAGGCATGGAGCACGGCATGGGCCATTTCCTCTGCCGTGTGGACGTTTTTTCGCTGGGCTCCAATGGGAGTCGACAAGGCGGTTGGGCCGGCAATCAAAATTACCTGGGCTCCGGCGTCAAGAGCGGCTTGCGCCAAGGCAAACCCTTGTTTGCCGGAGGAACGATTAGCCAAAACTCGCACCGGGTCCACGGGCTCTTGAGTGCCTCCGGCCGTGATCACCGCGACCCGGTTTTTTAAAGGGCCGGAGCGCGACAAAAGATAGCGGGCCTGACCTAAAATTTCCGAAGGTTCGCTCATGCGGCCCACGGCCTCTAAACCTGAGGCCAGGTGTCCATGCTCGGGCCCGACAATGACGGCGCCGCGCTCCCTTAAAAGGCGTAAATTTTCTTGAACCGCCGGATGTTTGCACATACCGCCGTCCATGGCCGGCGCAATAAGAAGGGGGCAATCGGCGCTTAAAGCGACCAGGCTTAGCAAATCGTTGCCCAAGCCCTGGGTCAACTTGGCCAGCGTGTGAGCCGTGAGCGGAGCAATAATGAGAAGACCGGCGCCTGCGGCCAGTTGCTGATGGAGCACATGGGATTGTCCGTTCCAAAGATCGCCGTCTGTGAAGGCCGGACGTCCTGTGACGGACTGGAATGTGAGCGGTGAGATAAAACGCTCGGCGGCTTGGGTTAAAACCGTATCCACCAAGGCTCCGGCTTGAGCTAGCTTGCTGGCTAAGTCCGCGGCTTTATACGCGGCGATGCTGCCGGTGACGCCAAGAATAATGCGCTTGTTTTTTAAAATCATGCAAGAGCCGCGGTTCTGGTTTTATTGGATTTAAGAACCGGTTGATGGACGCGGTTCATTTCATGAATCAGCCGTAAGCCCTCGAGCGTCAGCCAGGGGGCCACGATTTGAATAGCCGTTGTTTCCGGGGCCAGGAGCTCGGCCAAGCCGCCGGTGGCGATGACTTTCATCTGGGCTCCCAATTCACGGCGGAAGCGCTCAACCATTCCTTCCACCAGGGCGATATACCCGTTGAACAATCCGGATTGCAGAGAATGAGCCGTGTTTTTGCCGATCACCGAGGGCGGCTTGGAAAAATCTACGCGGGGTAGTTTGGCGGTTCGAAGAAACAGGGCATCGGCCGCAACGGAGATTCCCGGGGCGATAGCGCCGCCTAAATAATCGCCTTCTCCTGAAATAGCGTCAAAAGTCGTGGCTGTGCCGAAATCCACAATGCAGGCCGGGCCGCCGTAGAGTTGATGCGCGGCCACGGCGTCCACCACGCGGTCCGCGCCGACCGCTTTGGGATCGTCATAGCGGATGCGGATTCCCGTGCGGACCCCTGCGTCCACGATTAAGGGATCACAGTTGAGGTATTTTTGGCACGCTTCCTTAAATTTGCCGGTTAGTTGCGGCACCACTGAGGCGATAATGACGTTGTTGATCAGTGTGAACGGGATTTTTTGATGCGACAAAAGCCCTAAAAGGTCTAGCCCAAACTCATCGGGCATTCTGTCGTGATTGGTGGCGAGTCTCCATCGAGGCCCGAGACTTTGGCCCTCGTAAAGGCCAATCGTGATATTGGTATTGCCGATATCAATAGTTAAGAGCATAAACCTCCTGCGCTACGGTCGGGGCTCCGGCGATCCGGCCGGTTTGCCAGACGCCGCGTTCCAAAAGAAAGTTATCAATCAGCCGCGTGGAGCCGATCCTGACGGCCAGAGAGAACAACGCCTCCTCATTTACCGCCTCGAGTTCCTCAAGCGTGGCCACGTTGGCAATGGAGACATAATCGGGCCGGGCCGATGGTTCTTCCGCAAGAATACGGAGCATGGTCTTGCGTAGCGCGCCGGCCCTGCGCTCGCCGTTTTCGTAGGAAATTTTAGCCGCGACTAGTGAGCGATGCAGAATTCCGGCGACCGCGCGCTGGTCTCGTGCTAAATATGAATTGCGCGAGGAGAGGGCCAGGCCGTCAGGCTCGCGGACCGTGGGGCAGGCGATGATGTCAACGGGAAAATTAAGATCGCGCGACATTTGGCGCATGGCCAGGACCTGCTGGGCGTCCTTTTGTCCGAAGTAAGCCCTCTGAGGCGTCGCGGCATGGAATAATTTGGTGATCACGGTGGCCACCCCGTCAAAGTGCCCGGGCCGAACTCGGCCTTCCAGGGGCTGAGTCAAACGAGTCACATGCACCGTGGTTTGAAATCCCGCAGGATAAATCTCTTGAACCTCCGGAATCCAAACGCCGTTCACTCCCAAGGGGGCCAAAAGTTTTAAATCCCGTTTAATGTCGCTTGGGTATCGGCTGAAATCTTCGTTGGGGCTAAATTGGGTTGGATTGACGAAGATGCTCACCAGCGTCGAAGCGCATTCCTGTTGGGCGTGGCGTACCAAGGAAAGATGTCCTTTGTGAAGGTAACCCATAGTGGGAATAAAGCCAAGGGGATCACGGAGCGTCCGGCGCCAGGACCTTAATTCTTCAAGCGTTTTGAGGATGCGCATGGGCTCGATGGGGTCTGGCTAATGGAATCGGCGAAGAATTACGGATCAATTGCCAAAGCGTTTCATTAAGAGGCGCTTTCAGGCCGACGCGCAGGGCATGCCGGACAATGGCGCCGCTGATGGAGTCAATTTCCGTGGGTCGTCCCTTTTCCATATCCTGAAGCATGGAGGAACGATTGCTTGCGCTCGCTCGGGCGACCCGTAGCGCCTCTTGGGCCGGTTGTTCATAAGGCAAAATAATTCCCAGAGCCGTCGCCACTCTCGCGGTCTCCTCGGCAATGGCCCCCATCCATCGGGCAAGATGCGGCGAGTCGGCCAGTTCGCCGTTAGTTTTTCGAAGAAAAGCGCCCAATGGATTAATGGCCGCGTTAATGACGAGTTTGCCCCATATAAGCGAAGGAAGGGAGGGTCGCTCAACGACATCAAACCCTATGTTTGTAAATAGCGAACGGACCAGTCCCAGGCGCGGATGGCCGGCTAATTCAATAGCGGCCTGGCCCGTGGAGCGGACCAGAGCAGGCCCGACCAGCGTGGCGCCGAGCGTGGTGACGCCGGCGATGACCCTGGGCCCGAATATTTTTTCCAATGTTTCGACATTCCCCAATCCGTTTTGAAGGGTCAAAACCAATCCTCCCGGCGATAAGCATGGGGCGGCCCATCGGGCTCTCTCGTGAGTTTGCCAGGATTTTACCAGGACGATCAGCAGATCGCTGTCGGCGCAATCCTCGGGCCGTTGCGTGACTTTAAGTGGAATCAGTAAATCGCCTTGTTCGCTTTTGAGGGTAAGGCCATGGCCGTGGATCGCGTTAATTGCCTTGGTCCAAGTGCCCAACAGTGTCACATCAGATTGGAAGGACAGTTGAGCCCCTAATGTCGAGGCCATGGCTCCTGTGCCCAGAATAGTGATTTTCATGAGAGTATTTCTTGCAGTAACGGTTGTGCGGACGGCGTTTTGCCCTCGAGTTTTTCCATCAGTTTTTTCCATTCCGCCTCCGGCATATCGTAGGTATGCTCGCCGGCCGGGAATGCGCGCTGTTCCACATCCTGGCGGAAGGCGCTCAGGGCATCGCCAATTATTGTGTTCATTCGCGCATAACGTTTGACAAATTTTGGGGCGAACTCCTCGTAAAGGCCCAAGAGGTCATGGTAGACGAGAACCTGTCCGTCGCAATCTGCGCCGGCGCCGATGCCGATGGTTGGAATTTTGATCTTTTTGGAAACGAGCATGGCCAGACGGGCCGGGATGGATTCTAAAACAACGGCAAAACACCCGGCTTTTTCCAGGGCCTGGGCATCGGCCAGGAGTTTGGCCGCGGTTTCGGCTGTGCGGCCTTGGACCTTAAATCCGCCTAATTGATTGATGGATTGCGGAGTAAGCCCCAAGTGTCCCATCACCGGGATTCCCGCGGCTACAATGGCCCGCGCCGTGGCCGCGATTTCCTGGCCACCCTCGAGCTTGACTGCGTCCATACCGCCCTCCTGAAGAAAGCGTCCGGAATTGTGGATTGCCTCTGAGAGGTTTGCCTGATACGACATAAAAGGAAGATCGCCGACTAGAAACGCGCGCTTGGCGCCGCGCGCCACGGCCTTGGCATGATGAATCATATCGTCCATGGTGACGGCGAGCGTATTGGGGTAGCCCAGCACGACCATGCCGAGCGAATCTCCCACTAAGATGGAGTCAAACCCAGCCGCGTCCACGGCCTTGGCTGAGGGGTAGTCGTAGGCCGTGAGCATGCTAATTGGAACGCCCCGCTTTTTTTTACCGGCAAAATCACGGACCGTGATTTTTACGGGAGGGCGAAGAACGGATTCTATGCTGAACATTGCATCGTCTCGGTCAAAAGATCCAAGCGACATTATCATTATAGAAATTTTGAAAACTACCCACACGCTTTTCCCTCAGGGAGGTCGCTCGCAGAGCTCGCGGCAACAGTAGCTTCAGACGACGGACGCGTAATTTATTCGCAAAAAAATAAAAAGTTGCAGGTTAGTTGCATAGGCAATGCTTTGACGCGCGCCTGCTGGCATCCGACAACCATCGAAGAAAAGCCAGCGTAGCCCTTGAAAGAGACCGTTGTCTATCTAGAATAATTCCGGTAGGGCGGTAAATGGGTTTCCCTGCAATAGCGACACCGACAAGTGTTTTGTCACGAATCTGGGAAGGAATCGTTTTATCCGGCAGGATGCTAATGCCCATTCCAACTTCTATTGAGCGCTTAATGGTCTCGACATTGTCAAATTGGTGAAGGATATTCACGTGAATGCGTTGTTGTCGAAGCATGCGACTAATCACTTGGCCGGTTGGAACTGTCTGGTCGAAGGCGATGAAATTCTCCCCATCTAACTCCTTAAGTCTAACACGGGAACGCTTGGCGAAGGGATGCTGGGCCGGGCAAACAAGAACCAAGCGCTCTTTGTGAAAATCCACAATCCTTATCCGTGGATGGGACCATGGATAGGCGACAATTCCCATATCGCACTCGCCGCGAAGCACGTTTTGATAAATCCAGTCCGAGCGGTTATATTCAATATGGATATTTACCCTAGGACAGCAACGCATAAAGGCGCGCACATAAGGGGCAAGATTGTAAAAGCCAATGCTATAAACTGTTTCCACCCTGACCGTGCCCTGAATTTCCTTTCGGGCATTCCGTAGCTTGCTGACTATAGACTCATAAGCCTCCAAGATATTCCCGCACCCCTCGAGAAAAGTCTTCCCATCCTCGGTCAATAGAAATCGTTTACCTCCGCGATCCACGAGTTTCTTGCCGAAGTGTCGCTCAAGGAAAGCCAATTGTTGACTGACGGCCGATTGGCTTAAAGAGTGAAGCGTCGCTGTTCTTAAAAAACTTTTTGACTCCACAAGATCTCGATAGGTTTTGAAAAGATCCAGATGTAATCGCGAACCTTTCATTATTGCTTTTACTTAATTGTATGTTTAACGGATTTTAAGCAAATTTATAGTACAAAAAAATTACAATTTGCCCAAGATGTCGCAGAAGGCTACCCCAGGAGGCTATGGGATAAGCGCGACAATATCCTAAACGCACGGAGGTTGTTAAATGAATACAAGAATGATTACGGCAAGCGCAATGATATTTGCTTTGGGCGCGAGTAGCGCGATGGCCGCTGATGTCAAGTTGTCTGGATTAGTCTTCGGGCAGTACGCGCGGCATTTGAGCCAGACCGATACAGCAGGAGTGTCTTCTAAGAACCGCGGCGAGTTTGGGATCACGCGTATTTATATGAACGCTGAAGCCAAATTCAGTCCGAAAGTCAAAGGCAAGGTTGTCTTGGAAAGCAACACAACGCAAACAACCGATACGGGACATGGCTCCAACTCTGTTTTCTTAAAACAGGCGTTTGGCGATTACATGGTGAATGATTACGCCAATGTCCAGTTTGGTTTAGTTGGAACCCCTTGGATCGGATTTGAAGAGGGAATTTGGGGACGCCGCTTTATCTCGAAGGTTTTTGTTGATAGCGAAGGCGTTGTTTCATCGGCTGATAAAGGCGTGGGCGTGTTGCTGAAGATACCGAATGATTTTGGCGATTTCCATGCGGCGCATGTCAATGGCGAAGGCACGACAGCAGTGGAGAAAACAGGCAAAAATGGCCGCCATAAGGATTCGATGGCCAGATTAACGCTGTCTCCGATGGTTAAATTTGAGCCGCTGTCCGGATTAAAACTGCATGGCTATATTCACAATGGCCGGGCGCAGGATGGGGACAACTATCTGCGTGACCGTGTTATGGGAGGCGTGAGCTATCAGCACAAGCGTTTCCATGCCATGGTATCCAGTTTCAAGGCCAGAACAGGCGCTGGTGTTAAAAATACGCGGTCCAAAGGATACTCATTGCACGGTTCGCTCAAACTGCCGTTGAGCCTTTCCGCCTTTAGCCGGTATGACTTTTATGACCCGGACACTGAAACATCTTCTGATGGTCGAGCCCGCACTCTTTGGGGTGTTGATTATAAGGTTGCCGAGGGCGTCAGGATATCAGTCAACGATCAAATCGTGCGTCAGCAGTTGGCTACAAATACGAGCGCGAATGAAAATCGGCTCTTCTTCCAGCTCGAGATGAAATTCTGATAGAGGCTAAGCAATTTAGGAGGATATTATGGGCACAGGCAAGGCGCAGGAAGCCGTCAAACAGGCGGTTGAGCAAGGAAGCCGAGGAGTGTTTCGCCGGGAATTTTTAAAAGAAATAGGAACCGGTTTGGTTGCCATAGCCGGAGTTGGCGTTCTAGCCAAAGCGGTTGCAGCGGCTCCTGCGGCGACCAGTAGCGTGATGGACCGCATGAAAGAAGACCTTGGCCGCGCGTTGAAAAAGCAACCCGCGCAGCGGCATTGGGCCATGGCGATTGATCTTAAAAAGTGCGTTGGATGCAAAGCCTGTACCGTTGCTTGCCGCGCGGAGAATAAAACGCCGCCGGGTGTCACCTACCGTCCTGTTTTTGAAGAAACAGAAGGTAGCTACCCGGCGATCAAGCGAACCCACCGGCCCAGGCCCTGCATGCATTGCGAAAAGCCGGCTTGCTTGCAAGCGTGTCCTGCCGATGCGATTAAACGACGGCCCGATGGCATTGTGTATGTGGATTACGATGTTTGCCAGGGTATTAAAGCCTGCATTCCTGCCTGCCCCTATGGCGTGCCTGCTTTTGATGAGGGCAATTACTTTACCGAGGGCACGCCTTATGTGGCGACTATTGAAACAGCGGCAACCTTTGAGATGGGAATCAAAAGGGAGCGCAATTCACCCGATAGGTCGCCCATTGGCAAGATGAGAAAATGTCACTACTGTTTGCATCGGCTGGAGTCCGGCATGTTGCCGGCCTGCGCAACCACTTGCATTGGCCATGCCACATTTTTTGGCGATCTCAATGAAGGCTCTAGTTTGATTGCGGAGTTGGCCAGGTCGCTACGCGTCAAGAAGCTCAAGGAAGAAGCGGGCACCAAACCCACCACCTTTTACCTTGTCTGATTGGAGGGAACCATGGAAAAAAAACAATCGCTTTTAGATAACAAAATCAGCCGGCGTTGTTTTCTCAAAAGTAGCGCTTTTTTAGGGGGCAGCGCCCTGGCGCTTCCTTTTATAGAGCAGGCGATGGCTCTGGCCGAAAAAGCGGAGACAGGAGGCCTTTCTGCCGCTGAAAATTACGAGCTGGCCCAAGCCAAAAATATTATCAGCACAGTTTGTTTGCAATGCAACACGGGCTGTGGCATTAAGGTTAAAACACTCAATGGCGTTGCGGCCAAGATTGACGGCAATCCCTATAGTCCATGGACCATGGTGCCTCACGTTCCTTATGCAACGCCGCTAAAAGATGCGGCCACCACCGATGGCGCTTTGTGCGCCAAGGGACAGGCCGGATTGCAAACCGCTTATGATCCTTATCGCATCGTCAGGGTCCTTAAGAGAGCAGGCCGGCGCGGTGAGGGAAAATGGAAAACCATTGATTTTCACCAGGCGATTAAAGAAATTGCGCATGGGGGCAAGCTGTTTTCCGACGTGCCGGGCGAGGAAAACCGGCATGTGGAAGGATTAAAGGATATCTACGCCATTCGCGACGGCGGTGTCGGCAAAGAGCTTGCGGATGCGGCCAAAAAAGTGGGCAAGAAGGAGATGAGCGTCAAGTCGTTCAAAAAGAAATTTGCGGAGCATCTTGACGCTTTGATTGATCCGGATAAACCGGATCTGGGACCCAAAAACAATCAGTTTGCTTTTGTGTGGGGCCGATTAAAGGCGGGCCGCGGCGATCTCATTAAACGGTTTGCGCTAGATTCGTTCGGCACTGTCAATGCTCATGGCCACACCACTGTTTGCCAGGGTTCGCTCTATTTTGCGGGCAAGGCGATGAGCGAACAGTATGATTACGATGAAAAGGACCGAAAGGTCAAATGGACTGGCGGCCAGAAATTTTTTTGGGAAGCGGATGACCACAATGCGGAGTTTGTGATTTATGTGGGGGTGTCACCTCTAGAGGGCAACTACCTCACCTATCGGGCGCCAAGAATTATCAACGGCGTAGCGGATGGCCGGCTTAAATTCGCTGTTATTGATCCGCGCTTTTCCGAGTTGGCTTCCAAGGCATGGAAATGGATGCCGAACAAACCAGGCTCCGAAGGCGCGCTTGCTCTGGGCATTATCCGGTGGGTGATTGATAACAATCGTTATGATGCCAAGTTTCTGGCGAATGCGAATAAGGCCGCATCCACCGCGGATGGTGAATCAACCTGGACCAATGCTTGCTGGCTGGTTAAGGTTGACAAAGACGGCCATCCCGGCGAGCTCCTGCGCGCCTCGGAAATCGGCGTTAAGAAGGAAAAACGGCTGGATAAGATGGGTTTTGAGTACGACTTTGACAAGATGGTGACTCTTAAGGATGGCAAGCCTGTCGTTTTCGATCCCAAAGACGAAAAAAATGTTGCGGAAGGAGATCTTCTTGTTGAAACGGAAATCTCCGGCATTAAAGTTAAAAGCGCCTTGCAGGTTCTCAGGGACAGCGCTTCTTCTAAGACGGTTGCGCAGTGGGCCGAAGTGGCGGGAGTGGAAGCCTCGGCTATCGAAGAAGTGGCCAAGGAATTTACCAGCCACGGCAAAAAAGCGGCGGCTGATATCCATCGCGGCGTTTCGCAACACACCAATGGTTATTACAACTGCCATGCGTGGTTGACGTTGAATATTCTCATCGGCAATTATGACTGGACCGGCGGCATGATTAAGGCCTCAACCTATGACCATGCCGGTGAAAAGGCGGGCAAACCGTTTAACTTCAAAAAGCTCCATTCGCTCAAAATGAATCCTTTTGGCGTTGACATCATTCGGGCGAACACCAAATACGAGGATACCACGCTGTTCTCCGGTTATCCCGCCAAACGCCCATGGTTTCCCTTGGCGTCGGATATTTATCAGGAGATCATTCCTTCGGCAGGAGACGGGTATCCTTATCCGCTCAAGGCGATGATTCTCTATATGGGCAGTCCGGTGTATGCGCTACCCGCAGGCCACACCAATATCAAGGTGTTGGCGGATGTCAACAAATTGCCCCTGTTCATCACCAGCGACATTTTGATCGGCGAGACCTCCGCTTACGCTGATTATGTGTTCCCTGATTTGACCTATTTGGAGCGTTGGGAATTTCATGGATCGCATCCCACAATTGCCCAAAAAGTCCAGCCGGTTCGCCAGCCAGCTATGATGCCGATGGTGGAAACAGTCAAGATCAAAGGCCAGGAGATGCCGATCTGCTTGGAATCCATGATTATTGCCCTGGCGCTTGAGCTGGGGGTTTCCGGGTTCGGCAAGGACGGTCTCAAAGATGGCATGGATTTAATCCATCCAGATGACTTTTATTTGCGCATGGTCGCCAACCTAGCCCATGGAGAAAAAGAGGATGGTTCAGCCATGGTTGCGGATGCCAACGCAGAAGAGATCGCTATTTTTGAAGAGGCGCGGCGGCATCTGCCCAATAGCGTCTATAACCTCAAGCGGTGGAAGAAAATTGTGGGCGATGATCTTTGGCCCAAAGTTGTTTATGTCCTTAACAGAGGCGGGCGTTTCCAGGATTTTGCAAAGTCCTACGAAGGCGCCAAGGTGGCCAATAAATACGGCGCCCTCGTGAATATGTATTGCGAAAAAACAGCCGGCACCAAGAACTCCATGACGGGCAAAAAATTTTCAGGGATCGCCACCTACGTCCCGCCAGCCCTCGACTGCCTGGGCCGGCCCCTGCCTGACGAGGATTATCCATTAACCATGATTACCTACAGAAGAGCGTGGCACACCAAGAGTCGCACCGTGTCCAACTATTGGTTGCTGGACTTAGAAGAGGAAAACAACTTCCTTCTTAACCCGGATGATGCCAAGCGCCTTGGCATCAAAGACGGTGAAATAGTGAAAGTGGTTTCAGCGTCTAATCTCGAAGGCGTGTGGGATCTCCAAAACGGCGTTAAGAAGCCGATGGAAGGCAAGATCAAGGTAACCGAGGGTATCCGCCCGGGCGTCACCGCGTTTTATCTGGGCATGGGACATTGGGCCTATGGCGCCTCAGACGTGGTTGTTGACGGCAAGACGATCAAGGGCGATCCGCGCCGAGGCAAAGGCGTTCATGCCAATGCCGCGATCCGGGTAGATCCGCATTTGGGGAACGTGTGCCTATCGGATATGATTGGCGCCAGCGCTGTTTTTTACGACACTCGTGTTAAGTTAGTGAAAGCCTAGCTCATTCGTCATTGGGCCGATAAATCAACCCCCAATTATTCCGCAGAACCATCGTTGGCAATTCCGTAAACTTGAGCCGTTGCCAAATTTTTTTATACTCTAGGAATGGAAACGCGCTTTTTTTCCATCCTTGTTATGGGTTTTCTTTTGGGCTTGCGCCATGCTACGGTCGCGGATCATGTGGTGGCCGTGACCGCGATGATGGCGCGCTACAAAAAATTAGGACGCGCTTGGATTCTGGGGGCATTTTGGGGGTTGGGGCATACCGTCACGATTTTTCTAGTCGGCGCCGCGATCATTGTCTTTAAGGTGCATATCGCGCCGCGCGTGGGCTTGGCGCTGGAATTTTTAGTGGGCGTGGTTTTGGTGATTTTGGGCGTGGCCAACCTTAAGGGCAAGGGCTTGGGCCTGATCAGCCTGCCTGGGCATGAGCACGAGCACGACCCCGAACACCCTGAACATTGTCATGAAATTGATCCGGTTTCCGCGCAGGGCCCCCATGCTCACTGGCATTTCCATGAGATTTCTTTCACTTTGATTGACCGATGGATTCATGGGATCGGGATTTTTCAAGCCCTGCGGGCAGTTATCGTCGGGATCGTTCACGGCTTGGCCGGAAGCGCGGCTGTGGCGCTTTTAGTGTTGAGCGCCTTGCCTAATCCACGCGCCGGAATTTTTTATCTGGTAATTTTTAGTTTGGGATCTATGATGGGAATGATGACAATGAGCGCTTTGTTCGAATTTTCCGTGTCGCATTTGGTTCGCAGGTGGATTGGCCTGGAACGATTTTTAATTCTCGGCACAGGGGCATTGAGCCTTCTCTTTGGAATTTTTGTTATTTACCAATCCGGGTTGAAATTTTAGCGGCCGTTTTCTTTGATGAGATCGCGGGCAATGATGAGCTTTTGAATTTCGCTGGTTCCGGCCCCCAGGCTCATGAGAGCCGCGTCTCTCATGAATCGTTCCACCGGAAATTCCTTGCAATAGCCGTAGCCGCCTAAGACTTGCATGGCCTGCTGGGCCACGCGCATCACCATTTGGGAGACGAAAAGCTTGGCGATGGAAGCCTGGCGGTTTAAATTAAGTTTTTGGTCCAAGCGCCAGGCGGCTTGGCGGACCAACAGGCGCGCCGCCTCGATCTCTGTCGCCATTTGGGCCAGCATTTCTTGAACCAATTGAAAACTGGCGATCGGGGCCCCAAACTGGCGTCGTTTTTTGGCGTAATCCAAAGCGAAATCCAGCCCCATCTGGGCCCCGCCGATCGCGATTGAAGATAGGAGCGCCCGTTCAGCGTCCAAGGATTTTAACATGTAGCTCAACCCCCGGCCTTCCTTGCCGATAAGATTTTCTTGGCGTATCCGGCAGTTGTCAAAAATCAGCTCGGACAGAGGCGAGCCGCGGGTTCCCATCTTGGGAATATCCCTGCTTACGGAAAAACCCGGCGCGTCCTTGTCCACAATAAAGAGAGAGGCCCCCTGGCTACCGGGTTTTCGGGGAGTGGCGGCAAAAACCAGGATCACATTGGCCAGCGAACCGTTGGTGATAAAAATTTTGCTCCCGTTTAAAATCCAATGATCGTCCTTCTGGATCGCTTTGGTGGCCAAATTGGTCGAATCCGAACCGGCCCCAGGTTCGGTTAAAGCGAAAGCGCCGATCCACTCGCCCGAGCAAAGCCGCGGCAGGTATTTTTTCCGTTGCGCCTCGTTGCCAAGGCTATAGAGATTATGGGCGCAAAGAAAAGAGTGGGCTCCCCAGGACAGCCCCAATCCCGCTGAAGCCCAGGCAATTTCCTCCATTGCGACCGTGGCTGTGATGAAATCCAGTCCAAGGCCGCCGTAGTCCTCCGGGATCGTCAGTCCCAAATATCCCAGGCGTCCCATTTCCACAAAGAGATCACGGGGGAATTCATCCGCCTCGTCAATATGGGCCGCCCGTGGCGCGATTTTTTTGCGGGCGAACTCCCGGCAGGCCTGTTGCACCTCTTTTTGTTGGGGTGTTAATTCAAAATCCATTGGACAGTCTAAATTTACAAATTTTAGCAGGCTGGCTTAACGGTCCCCCAAGCTTTCTATAATGCAACATGGCCAGTCGGGTGGCGATTGTGGGCTCCGGGCAGACGGATCATACGGGGTCGCGTCTGGATGTCACGGGCGTTGAGCTTATCCATGAGGCCGTGAGTCGGGCCTTAGCGAACACCAACCTCAAGCGCCAAGACATTGACGGTGTCATCCTGGGCAATATGGATCACTTCGAGGGAATCAACGGGGTCGAGCTCTGGAGCCTCGACGGCAACGGCGGGCTGGGCAAACCCACGATCAAACTCACCACGGGCGGCACCACGGGTTCGACGCTCGCCATTGCAGGGTATCATTTCGTGGCATCAGGCCTTTTTAAGAGGCTCCTTGTCATTGGTTGGGAAAAAAATTCCGAGTCCGACACCACAGCGGCTATTACCACGGCCTTTGATCCGGTTTGGGATCGTATGGTATTTGCCGGAGCCATTTCCGGCCTGGCCTTGGAGGCCACGGCCTATAGCGCCAAATTCGGCGTTACTCCCAAGGACGCGGCTCGCGCCGCGGTGCGCGATCGCAAGCATGCCCTCAACAATCCGCATGCCCATTTGAAAAAAGAAATTGCGGTGGAGGACGTATTGCGCTCTCCATTAGTGTCTGATCCTTTGCACATCTGGGACATGTGCCCTCGCTCCGACGGCGCCTGCGCCGTGATTTATGCCTGCGAAGACGTGGCGGAAAAAATTTGTCCCAAACCGGCCTGGATTTTGGCCACGGCCAACCGGCACCCTTATTCCTATGCTTCGGATATAGATTTTTATCCTTTGCAAGCCTTGGTCTGGGCCGCGCAGGAAGCCTACGCGAAAATCGGCATTCGCGAACCGTTAAAAGAAATTGACGTGATGGAACTGTACACGCCTTATTCTTACGCCAATCTTTCCTGGATCGAGGCTTTAGGACTGGCCAAGCCCGGCGAGGGCGCTAAGTTAATTTGGGACGGGGTCACGGATATGGGTGGGGAACTTCCCATGAATCCCTCAGGCGGAGTCATCTCGACTAATCCTATCGGGGCCACGGGGCTGATTCGGGCCGCGGAATGCGCGCTTCAGATTTCAGGCCAGGCCGGAGCGCGGCAGGTGCCTGATGTTAAAACGGCGCTGTCCACCGGATTTGGCGGTTGTTTTTGGTCCGATCTTCTGATTTATGGCAGTCAAAAACCCTAATCTTTTGACAATATCGAGCGGCGAGGCTCAACAGCCTTTCCATTACAGCATCGGCCTGTATGGTAGCCGGTTTTTGGAAGAACTAAAATCGCGCGGCCGTTTTTTCGGCGTGCGTTGCGCGTCTTGCCGGAATGTTTATGTCCCCCCGCGCTTCATATGCGGGCCCTGTTTTAAGGGAATGGATGAATGGGTTGAGGTGGGCCCGGAGGGAACCCTGACCACTTTCACCGTTATCCGTTTTGCTTTTCTTGATCCTGAAACCGGTTTAAAAAGGCCGGTGCCGTACGGCTATGGCGTTGTCCGCTTGGACGGAGCCGACACCAATCTTCTTCATTTCGTCAAGATTCCGGAGGGCGGCGGCCTTCGGGTCGGCGATCGCGTGGCGCCGGTTTTTGCCCAGATAAGACGCGGCAATCTTCAAGATATAGCGCATTTTGAAAAAATATGAAAACGTCGGACACGGTAAATGAAATCAAACCGCAAATTCTGGAAAGCCGGATCAAGGTGCCCTATTCCTGGTCCGCAGGGGAAGTGGGGAGCCATTTTTTGATCCAGCTTCGCGATCACAAAAAAATCTTGGGACTTCGTTGCCCCGAATGCAACAAGGTTTATGTCCCGCCCAAGAAAACCTGCGGCGCCTGTTTTGTCCGGTGTCAGGAGTGGGTCGAGGTGGGCCCCGAGGGAACCCTCGTAGCCTTTACTCAGGCTCGCGCTCCAAGCCCTGTCCACCCCGTCGAGCAACCCATTTACGGTTTGATTCTGCTCTCCGGCGCCGGCACGGCCTTGTTGCATTTGATCGGGGGATCGCCCTTGGGCAACCTTAAGACCGGCATGAAGCTTACTCCTGTTTTTCGCGAGGAACGCAAAGGCAGCATCTTGGACATTGAATATTTTAGGCCGGCGCCCTGATGGAACGCATCGCCATTGTCGGAGTCGCCCAAACAAAATTTTCCGCCCCCAGGGTGGACAAAACCTTCGCGGATTTGGTCTATGAGGTTACGACCGGGGCCTTAAAAGACGCGGGCTTGGAAATCGCGGACATTGATAATATCGTTACCGTGTCCAACGATTTTTGGGACGGACGCACGATTTCCTCCATGGCAGTCGGGGATGCGGCCGGCGCGGCCTTTGGACGGGGAAAAAATATATCAACCGTAGAGGGCGATGGCACGCTCGGCGCGCTTTACGGTTTAACTAGAATTCTTTCAGGTTCCTACCAAAACACCTTGGTTGTGGCCCATGCCAAAGCATCGGAAGGGGATAATCGGCTGATCACTAACGCGTTTTTTGATCCAATTTTCGAGCGCGCCCTGGGCGTGGACGATGTCACGGCAGCGGCGCTTCAAGCCCAGGTTTATCAATGCCGCTTTGGACTTGCGCGCGAGGATTTCGCCGGGGTCGCGGTTAAAAATCGAAAAAATGCGGCCAAAAATCCCTGCGCCCATCATCAAAAAGAGCTGAGCCTTAGCGAGGTCATGAACTCTCCTGATTTGGCGCCGCCGATTAACGCTTTAGAAGCCAGGCCTCTTTCCGATGGCGCCGCCGCCATCATTCTGGCGTCTGAGAATTTCGCCAAGAAATTGGCCCGGCGTCCGGCGTGGGTGGCCGGCGTTGGATCCTCGGCTGAAGACTACCGGCTTGGCGAGCGGACGCTTTGGAAGAGTCCTTCCTTAAGCGAGGCGGCCCAACGCGCCTATGCCGTTGCGGGCGTGCGCGAACCAAGCAAGGAAATCCAGGTGGCTGAAATTTCCGAGTTTTTTGCCCATCAGGAGCTTTTGTGGAGTGAAAATTTAGGATTTTGCGCGCAGGGCGAAGGGGGCCGCCTCTTGCAGAGCGGGCAAACCCAAGCGACCGGGGCCCTGCCCATTAATCCCTCGGGCGGTTGTTTGGGAGCCTGCGCTCCGCTGGTGGCCGGCCTAGTGCGCATCATCGAGGCCACGCTTCAATTGCGCGGTGAAGCCGCAACCCAAGTCCGCGAGCCCAGGCTCGCTTTGGCCCACGGGCAAAACGGCCTAGCCGGCCAGTCTCATTGCGTCTGGATTTTAAGCAGGAATTAAAAAAATCGCTAAATTTAGGAGGTTCAATGCCCTTAACTATTAATGAGTTGTTAAAAGAGCAGGCCGGAAAACATTCGTCTAAAACTTTTCTTTACTTTCGCGATCAGGAAATCAGTTTTGCGGAGTTAGACCGCATCACGGACGCGTTTGCCCAGGAGGCTCTGGCCAATGGCATCAAGAAAGGAGACCGCGTAGCCATTATGCTGGCTAATTGTCCGGAGTTTCTCTACGCTTTCTTCGGCGTTATGAAAGCAGGGGCGATCGCCGTTCCCATCAATGCCGCGTTTAAACCGCCCGAGGTTGAGTTCGTGCTCAACAACTGCCATGCCGGTGGATTTGTTGTGGGGGCGATGTTCGGCGATCTTGGCGATCAAATGCGCCAAAAATGCGGCTCAATTCGTTGGATGAAAACCGTTCAAGAGGCAAGGCCCAAAGAACTGGCCTTGGAAATCGCGGCTAATCATGCCCAGGCCTCGAGAGTCCTTGTTGAGGCGCGCGACCCCGCGGCCATCATCTACACATCGGGCACCACGGGTTTCCCCAAGGGCGCGGTCTTGACCCATAAGAATTATCTTTTTGACGTGGCGGGATTTGCCCCGCGATTCATGAATGAACAGGATCGCTTTGTCTGCATCCTGCCCCTCTTTCATGTCAATGCCCAGGTGGTGACCACCTTGGGGCCTCTTTCGGTCGGGGGTAGCATGATTCTTTTGGAGCGATTCAGCCCCAAGGAATTTTTGCCGGCCTTGGCCCGTTACAAGGCCACAGCCTTCAGCGCGGTCCCCTCGCTTTACGCGGTGTTATTGAATATCCCTGACAGCCAAAATTATGATTTAAGTTCTTTGCGTTTTTGTATTTGCGGCGCGGCTCCCATGCCGGTCCCGGTCTTCGAGCAGTTTGAGAAAAAATTTAAGGCTAAAATTTTGGAAGGCTACGGCCTTTCCGAAGGCACTTGCGTCTCCTCGGTCAACCCCTGGGACGGGGCCAGAAAAATAGGCTCCATCGGCCTGCCCTTGGAGCATCAGCCCATGAAAATTGTCAATGACAGCGGCGGGGAATCCCCGATCGGCCAGGTGGGCGAGATTGTCGTCAAGGGAGATAACGTCATGAAGGGTTATTTCAATAACCCGCAAGCCACGGCCGAAACGATTCGGGACGGATGGCTCTACACCGGAGACCTGGGCTACAAGGATACGGACGGCTATTTTTTCATTGTCGGCCGCAAAAAGGAAATGATCATCCGTGCCGGGGAGAATATTTACCCCGCTGAGATCGAAGGGGTTTTATATAAACACCCGGCCGTGGCCGAAGCCGCGGTGATTGGACTGCCTGATCAGCGATGGGGGGAAGAGGTCGCCGCTTTCCTGGTTCTTAAAGATGGCCAAACCGTCGCGCCCAAAGATATCATCGTTCATTGTCGCGCGTTCGTGGCCGACTATAAATGCCCAAGAAAAGTTGAATTTGTCCCAGCCTTGCCAAAAACAGCCACAGGCAAAATTCAAAAACTCAAACTACGCGAGGACTATCTTAAAATCTTGGCCGCCAAGTAATAAAATTAAAGTATGGCGATGTCTTCCGGGCAAACTAAATGGTTGAGAGACAAGCTCAAGGCGGTTGATTTTTTGACTGATCTTAACGGGGATGATTTGTCCGTTTTAATCCAGACGATCAGTCCATTGAGCGTTTTTGCCGGCCAAACCATCATTAGGCAAGGCCAGAAATGCGGCGCGTCCTATATGATTTGCACGGGGGAGGCTGATGTGTGGGCCGATACTTCCAACGGACGCGAGAAGCTTGTCACCATCGGCGAGGGGAGCTTGTTCGGGGAGATTTCTATTTTAACCGGCGATGTTTGCAACGCCACGGTCACGGCGAAAAACGATATTGAGCTTTTTGTTGTGCCCGCTCAAGGCATGAAAAGATTGGCTCAGGCAAATCCGAATCTGGCGGTCAAAATCGCTGAGCGCATAGCCAGTCGCAAGGGCGCTAAGGCATTGGACGCGCAGTCCGGGGCGACAAAATCCAACTTGATCAATCGAGTTAAAGCCTTCCTAACGAAAAAAGTTTAAATTTCATTTCTTCGCCTTTAATTGAATTTTTGTAACTACTCAGGTCCCTCTGCGTTTGTCATACCGGCGAAAGCCGGTATCCAGATTAAGAGGGTCTGGATTCCGGCCTACGCCGGAATGACGAGGAGGGAGGACCTGAGTAGTTACGAATTTTTTAGGTTAGAGACCGAATAGAGCTTTGTATGAGCGCGCGTACATTCGGCGGCCGGAGCGGATTGTGCCAACCTGCGGTTTGGGAGGTTCCAATTGAGGCGGGATGCGATAATTGAACCCTGGCAGCATGGCCCTTGGAAAGATGACTCCAATAAATCGTTCAATGGCTTTAAGAAAACTTAGCTCGTTCATATCCATCAGAGTAATAGCGTCGCCAACGCTGTATGCCCTGGCTGTGCGGCCGACCCGGTGCACATAATCCTCCGGGTGCCTGGGAACGTCGTAATTGATCACATGGCTGATCTGGCGCACGTCAATACCGCGCGCCGCGATATCGGTGGCTACAAGAATTTTGACTTTTCCCCGGCGAAAGTCGTCCATCACCGATGTTCTTTGGCCTTGCGTCTTGGAGGCATGTAAGACCCCGGGGGAGAATCCCAAGTGAGAGAGTCTCCGCGCGAGCCGGTCGGCCCCGTGTCGCGTGCGGCAGAAAATCAAAACCGAACGCATTTGAATCGCTTTTAGCAACGCGACCGTTAAATCCGCTTTTTGGTCCTGGGTAACAGGATAAACGATCTGGCTGATTCCTTCGGCCGGGGCTGTCGGCGCGGATACCTCGACGCGCTGGGGATGTCTTAAGGTGAATGCGGCCACACGTTCGATTTCAGACGACAATGTGGCGGAAAATAACATGGTTTGGCGTTCGCGCGGTAGGCGTCCGATAATAGCGCGGATATCCGGCAGAAATCCCATGTCCAGCATCCGGTCCGCCTCATCGAGCACGAGATGCTCAAGAGCCTCCAGCCGGAAATTTCCCTGTTTGAGATGGTCAAGGAGCCGGCCCGGCGTGGCCACCATGACCTGTGCCCCTTGCGACACGGATTGCCTCTGGCCGTGATAGCCCACTCCGCCGATGATCGTAGCCACGCGAATATTTAAAAAGTGGCCGCACTCCTGAAAGACCCCGCTCACCTGGGCGGCCAATTCCCTGGTGGGAACTAAAACCAGCGCCCTTAAACCCGGTCGGCGGTTGGTGATCAGGCGTTGGAGAATGGGCAGGACAAAGGCCGCGGTCTTACCGCTTCCTGTCTGGGCGCAACCCATCACATCAATATTTTTTAACGCCAAAGGAATTGTTTGGGCCTGAATCGGCGTCGGCTGTTCAAAGCCCATGGCTTTGACCACCTTGAGAATATCCGGATGAAGTCCTAGCTTAGTGAAAGGCATTGGTTATTATTTAATTTTTTTCAAAACAAGAGAACCAGCTACTTTGGGCAACTGGTTCTCGTTGAATTGAGCTTGCAATTTTGCAAGCTCAAGAATTAATAGCGGCTCGCGCTATATTTCCGTTCGCCGCTGAACCCACCGCGGTTTCCACCGCCGTTGTCCCGGCTTTCCATGGGTCGAGCCTCGCTCACCACAATTTTACGGCTACCAATCTGAGCGCCGTTCATTTTCTGAACAGCCTGTTGGGCCGATGCGTCATCTGCCATCTCTACGAAGCCGAATCCTTTGGAACGGCTCGTGTAACGGTCCATGATGATTTTTGCGCTCTCCACCGTCCCGTGCGGACTAAAGAGGGTCTGCAATTGCTCCTCGGTGGTATCGAAGGGGAGGCTCCCCACATACAGTCGTTTTCCCATTTCTACAGTTACTCCTTTACTTTCACTTTTTTATTGTTGAAGACAGTCTTGCGACTTCGATGGGTACCTGCCAGTCAAACCAACCTTCTGCAACCGCTTGTAGGCAAGTTTCTAGAAAGGATCTTTACGGAAGGACTCACTCATATCTTCAACTTCGTAGTTATTATATCTTATTGTTGCCGCTTTAAAGCGTTTTAAGCGATTCCTCTAAAACATCGGCGATGGAGTCCGCGTCAGCTTTTGTCAGGCAAAGAGGCGGCTTGATCCGTATCACATTAGCGTCCATTGCGCCCTTGCCCAAGAGGACGCCGCGATCCTTGGCGAGCTCCATCACCTTAAGAAGCTCTTGGGGAGCCGGTTCCTTCGTTTTTTTATTTTTGACGAGTTCGACGCCCAGCATTAGGCCCTTGCCGCGAACATCGCCGATCCAGCGAGATTTTTCCCCCAGGGCTTGTAATTTTTTCTTGAGATACCCGCCGACATTGGCCGCGTTAAAGGCTAATTTTTCTTTTTCCAAAACATCCAAAACCGCCAGACCGGCGGTCATGGCCACGGGGCTCCCGCCAAAGGTGTTGAAGTGAACCTTGCCGGCCATGGCCGAGGCGATTTCCTTGGTCGTGATAACAGCCCCCAGCGGATACCCGTTGCCGAGCCCCTTGGCCATAGTCACGATATCGGGCTTAACCCCCCACTGTTCGATGCCCAGAAATTTTCCGCCCGTGCGTCCTACCCCGGTTTGAACCTCGTCGGAAATGAACAGCCCGCCGTATTTCTTGACGATTTGGTAAGCCTCGGGATAATACTCGGGTTCAGGATCAATCACGCCGCCGAAGCCGGAAATCGGCTCTGCGATGAAAGCCGCGATTTTTCCGGAGGTGGAATACTTGATAATTTCTTCGAGTTCCCGAACGCAAAGCCCGGCATATTGAACGGGCGTCGTGCCCTCGGGCCTGCGATAGGTGTAATCAGCCGGGGCATGGTAGACGCCGAACGCGTATGGCATGGAATGGCGCCAAACGGATTGGCCGGTAAACGACATGGCCATTAAGGTGCGTCCGTGGAAGGAATGGCGGAGCGCCACGAATTCTTGGCGGCCCGTGTAATTTTTGGCGATGATGGCGGCCAATTCATTGGCCTCGCAACCCGCGTTAGTGAAAAAACAAACTTCGAGATCGGGATTGGCGGCTTTGGCGTGCCCAACCAAGCGTTGCGCGTACTGCACCAATTGTGGCTGAAGGTAGATGGTCGTCGTGTGATAAAGCTCGGCGATTTGCGCCTGGAGCTTTTTGACGAAATGGGGGTGGCAATGGCCGATCGAGATGGTCACCACGCCGGCAAATCCGTCAATGTACTTTTTGCCCTTTTCGTCAAAAACATATTGGCCGCGCCCTTTGACAATTTGAATAGGCCGGGAGTAATACGCCGTGGTCGAAGGAAGAAGATGCTTGGCTCTTAAAGCCAAAATTTCTTGCGTCGTCAAGCCCTGCGTTATTTCTTCGGTTTCATCCAAGACTGCCGTTTTTGCCATGAGGCGCCTTTTTGGGGATCGTTGCAACGGTCCCTTAATAAACATTGGATTCGCGGCGGACGCCGGTATAATCCAAAAATACGGTTTTGGGTTCGGTAAAGAAGTTAATTCCTTCTTTAGCCATTTCACGTTCACCCACGCCGGAGGCTTTAATCCCGCCGAAGGGCATCTGGGCCTCCCCTCCGATTGTGGGGGAATTCACATGCACCATGCCGACTTGCAGATCCTCAACGAATCGCATGGCAAGAGTCAAATCTTGCGTGTATACCGCGCTTGTGAGTCCAAAGCGCACGCCGTTGGCCGTGGCCACGGCCTCTTCAAATGTTTTCACAGTGGTGAGGGTTAAAACCGGGCCAAAAATTTCCTCCTGGAAAATTCTCATAGAAGAAATCACGCCGCCAAAAACCGTGGGTTCGACAAAATAGCCGTTTTGATAAGCCGCGCCTTGCGGCTTTCCTCCGCCCAAGAGAAGCCTGGCCCCTTCTTTCTTGCCGATTTCAATATAGTTCATCACGGTTTCAAGTTGGCGGCTGTCCACCAGTGGACCCATTCCAACCTCAGGATCAAGCCCGTTTCCGAGTTTGATCTTTTTCGCTTCAGCCAAAACCATTTCTATAAATCGGCTCGCGATCTTTTCATGCAGGACAAGGCGGCTGGTGGCGGTGCAACGCTGACCGGTGGAGCCAAAAGCCCCCTTGACGACTCCGCCCAGAGCCAAGTTTAAATCCGCGTCATCCCAGATAATACAGGGATTTTTGCCGCCCATTTCACAAGTGACTTTAATGCCCCGCTCCCCCGCCGTTTTATGAACGCCGGAGCCGATTTCATTGGAGCCGGTAAAGGACACGGCGCGGATTCTGGGGTCGCGAACCAGCGCGTCGCCAACGCTGGAACCCGAGCCCAGCACCAGGTTTAACACGCCGGGAGGAAGTCCCGCTTCCTCAAATATTTTGACCAACTCCACGGCCATGGCCGGCACAAGGGAGGCCGGCTTAAAAATCACGGCATTGCCGCCGACTAAGGCCGGAGCGATTTTCCAGCAGGGAATGGCCCAAGGGAAATTCCAGGGCGTAATAATCGAGACCACGCCCAATGGCTCGCGCACTGTATAAAGGAAGTTGGAAGGAAGCTCCGAAGGGGCGGTCTGGCCCATCAAGCGCATTCCCTCCCCGGCATACCATTCCATCAGATTCATGCCCTTGTCCACTTCGCCGCGCGCCTCCCCGAGGATTTTGCCTTCCTCGCGCGTGAGCAACCGGGCGAGTTCGTCAACGCGGGAACGGGCGATTTCCAAAGCCCGTTGCACAATCCGTCCGCGCTTGGGAGCAGGGGTCTTTTTCCAGGCCGGCCACGCGCGTTCCGCCGCGTCCAAGGCGGCCAGCGCATCCTGGCGATCCGCGCCTTTGAAAACGGCGATGATTTCATTCGTATCAGCCGGATTTAAAGAAAGAATCTCGCGGTCCCCCCGTCCTTCCACCCATCGGCCGCTGACAAATTGTTTAAGGGTTGTTGTTTTGAGTTCTGCTACCGGCATATTACACTCCCGCCAAGGCTTGCGCCCCGGACTTTTTCTTTGGCGACTCGGCCCGCACCGGCTTTACAGACCGGTGCATTTGACCACTCTGCCACCTGGCCAATCAATTCACAAATCTTCAAACCAAAACGAATCATCAGTCTCTTCTGGAATGCCCAATTTTACATCTAATGCTCGCGTTCGGCTCAAGCAATGTTAACCTCTAGAAGTTCCCCAAGTTCCGTCATACCCGCGCAGGCGGGTATCCAGACTCTGAATTCTTTTCTGTTGTGACATACCTCCCCCTTACCCCCAAAGGGGGTTGTTTCATCGGGAGTTGCCCACAGCCTTTTCCCTCTCATGTTCCCCGCTCATGAAGCCCCGCTAGGGTGGGGCCCTGTTTAACGCTTCACAATCAATACCAAACAGAATCACTTGAGCCAGCAGTTTCTTGGTTTTCTTCACTCCCCAGTCTCTCCAGACAGGCATCTCTTCGAGTTTGAGCCGGAAGGCTTTGAACATCCGCAAAAAAGTAGAAATCCTAGACAAAGAGACCCAAAAACTGTCCCCCCTGGAATCCCATTCAAACGAGGGACGGGGCGATTGAATTATGTATGGTGTCCCCCGATCCCAGAAGACGCAGGGTTGGGGGCTGGCTGTGGTGGAGCGGCTTTCTGTGGATTTGCGCCGCGACTTTCCCGATATGCAAGGATTTTCTCCTCGCAATCTATGGGACATGCGCAGGTTCCGCGATGAATACCAGAATTACCCAAAACTGCGAGGGCTTGTCGCAGAAATACCCTGGGGACAAAACCTCACTTTGCTCAATTCGGTCAAAAGCATGGCCCAGCGCGAATGGTATATCCGCCAGACCCTGGAAAACGGCTGGAGCCGCACCGTTCTTGTCCATCAAATCGAATCCGGCCTTTGCGAGCGCCAGGGCAAGGCCGCCACCAATTTTAGGCGCACCCTGCCGGAGCCCCAATCCGATCTTGCCCAGGAGATTGTTAAGGACCCGTACACTTTTGACTTTTTGACGTTAACAAAGGGCGCGCGGGAGCGAGAGTTAGAGCGCGGGCTTTTGGATCACATCCGCAATTTTCTGATTGAGTTGGGCCTAGGTTTCTGTTTTGTAGGAAGTCAGTACCGGCTGACTCTCAAGGACAAAGAGTATTTCATAGACCTACTCTTTTTCCATCGCCATTTAAAATGCCTGGTGGCCCTGGAGCTAAAAATGACCGATTTCTTGCCGGAGTACGCCGGTAAAATGAACTTTTACCTCAATTTACTGGACGACCAAGTGCGGCTGCCAGACGAAAATCCATCTATCGGGATCATCCTCTGCAAATCGAAAGATAGCCTTGAGGTCGAATACGCCCTGCGAGGGGTTAATAAACTCATGAGCGTCGCCCAATACATCCTGTCCCGAAAGTTGCCCAAACAGTTCGCAGGAGAGCTTCCCTCCCCGGAGCAATTAAAGCGAAGCTTGTTGAAATAAGAATAGCTCCGTTCGATTCTGCCGCACGATTGTACACAGCACTTTGTTCAAACACAAAAAAATCATCACCGCCTGAAGCTGAGGGGGTTCCCGACAAGCCTAACAGCCGCCTACAGCGCTACCGCACAACCGCAACTTTAAGTCTAACCTTGAACAGTCGGTTGCATCCTGAGCCGATACTGGCCGCCGAGACTGACGGTAAGATTTCTTGGCATCAGTGTCTCGGGGTTGTGCCGGGCTGAGGGCAACGCGGGTTACCTCCTGGAAGGCATCAGACGCCGGGACGATTTAACCAAGGCGGTGGACCTCAGAAACCGTAAGTGCGGCGCCCTGACGGTCAAACCGGCAACGGCGCTAAACGCCGAGAAGTACGGCGTCCTACCGATCCCAGTACCACCCAAGCCCATGCGCTTCCGCTAGAATTCTTGTCCTGAGGTACAATCGGGAAATTAAGTGTGTGTCCCCGGAACTCTGAAAATACGTACTGTATAGTGTCCCCCGAAATAGATTCATCGCGTTAACGTGGTTACCAGATTATCGCAGTTGCAGATCTGCATTCACATTTTTGAGCAAGGTGTTCGCCTGAGTCACCGTCTCGGGTGGAGGCGGGGTTTTACCATCCCCCATCTCGACCTGAACGTGGAATCGTATGGGCACGTTTGCCTTGGTCTTGATCGCCAGTAGCTTTGGCACGATATCGCCGAGCTCTTGAACCTGCGAAGGCTCTAGATTGGCGGCTGCAATAAGCGCTTTTGACCCGCTGCCTGTTGCGCTGGCGACGGTAAATCCTCCGGCCGCGATTGGGATGGCGACTTTGAATTTGGCGAACTGTGCGACGGCCAGATCGCAGGGCCAAATCTTAGAATCAGGGGTAAGCTCCAAGAATCGCGCCTGCAATGCGCTGCTAATTACACCCCTCACAGTCTTCCACGGCAATGTCTTTCCAACCTTCACGGACAAAGCAGTTGAGATGGCAAGTCCGGAAGCAGATACGTCCTTCCAGGCTGCCGGCAGATTCTCCGGCAGGATTTCCGCGGCGGCGATCACGGCCGGAGGCGCGCAAAGCTTTGCGCTGGCGTTGAGGATACCTGCCGGCATAGGTTCCCCAAGGATGCTGGAAGGGCCAGAAAGCAGCCAGATAGATCCGCTTTCTACCGCCACACCGATGGCCTTATCCACAATAGTCTGTCCGGCTTTTGGGATGTGCATCGGCTCTCGGTAGCCTCCACGATCAACTTGCACGACCTTCGAGCCGCCAAAATATTCGGTGACTGTCTTGGCCATAATTTCACTTTCAGTCCACAGGTCAGGGAGCTTCCCGGGGACCAAGAGCTCTGGAGAAAGATCTGCAAGTTCTGCCGTATTAGGAAGGACCAACTCCATCGCCGGATCATTGAGCGCGTTATCGTCCGGACGTGACATCCACCACGTCCGGGACGTTCCATCCGGGCGGACAAGTCGTAAAACAAATGTTCCTTTCTCGCACCCATCCACGAGCGTTTCGAGGATGGCGCTCGCTTTGAGCATCTTGGGCAGATGTGGCAGTTGGGCAAAAGCCCCGGCCAAATCCTTGACGCGACGTGACTTTTCGCCGGAACGCCAGAGGTTATAAGGGCCCTCCGGTAGCAGAGCCTCGGCTGTGACAGCCGTCTCCTGGACGCGAGAGCGCCGGTCCGTCTTGATAATATTGAAGTGGGTATCTTCCGAGATGGTGATCTTAAAAGCCTGCACCTCGTCCTTTTCCGAAACCGTCACTACGATACAGTAGGCTTGCTTGATGGCTTCCGGGATGCGGGCCTTGGCTCTGTCAATGTTAATCTGCAATGTCTGGGCCCGGGCGGGATCGACATTCCCGTCCTTCTGCTGCTTTTTGATATCCTCGCGGACCACCTCCCAGGCGAGGTAATCTCGTATCCTGGCTATTGTGAGCTCTAAACCATCCTTCGACGGGGCAAGCAACAGAACGCAGTTGCGATAGACGCGGGGCTTGTCTGGACCTGTCGTCTCATCCAGAAATCGTGCCGCCTCCGAACTGGGTTTACCGGATTCGCAAGCCGCATTTGGCCCCAGAACCGCATAATGAAACGCGCCTTCGTCTTCCACATCTTTGGGTCTTGCTGGAAGCGAGTGGACACGTACGCCTGCCGCCGAGGCGTTGGCAGTAAGCGTTTTTACCTTCGTGACCTCATCGAAAAGGCGGGCCCGGACCATATCCTCGGACATATTCTTGACCACGACAGCATGCATCTGGGTCAGGTTCGGCCGGTTGCCCAGCCGCCAAGTGCCAGGCAAAGCCCCTTCGGAAACAGCGGTGTATAGGTCGTCAAGCCAGTAGCTTGTCTGCACCCATCGCAAGAGACCCTTCTCAAGCTCGATTTTATCCGTGCGGGAGGCTCCGAGGAGCACTGCAAGATCACGGGTTCTTGCTGTTTGGCCAATGGGCTGTGAATGCAGGAAGGTCGCCACAATCGCTTGCTCAACCTCGTGGAATCTCAGAGCGACGGATTCGGTCTGGATGCGTCTGGCCTGAGAGAGTTCATTGTCCAGGATTCCTGTCCAAGCCTGCTTTTTGCCCTCCCATTCCTCGGTATCCGCGACAGTGACCAATTCGCGCAACGACTCCGAAAGACCCTCCTTCCCTGGCCCGGAAAGGAATATCGCAGGCCCGATCAGGGGATTCTCGTCCCAAGTCGCAGCCTCGCGCAAGGCCAAAGCGAACGTCCGCAACACGCCACGGGTGCGCTGAAAACCGCGCAACTGGGTCCACTTTGAATATAGAACCTCTGTCAGGTCGGGATGGAACGGGTAACTCTTAAGGAAACGCTCCTCCGCCTCGGAACCCTGCTTTGCAGTTTGTTCATCAACCGCGCCGATACCCTTGAGCGCAGCCATCACATGCTGGCGGAAGGCATCTCGATCCTTCAATGACTCCGGCGCAAAAAATCTGCGGCGCAGGACTTCAGCTACGTCTTCCTTCACCACCGGCTCGACGGCTTCTTCGCGTTGGCGTTGAAAGATGTTGTAAAGCTCGGCTTGAATCTCGCGTCCCAAAGAGTCGCTTTTGCTCGTGTCGGTGGCCAAGAGAGAGGCGACCAGACAACAACGGTCTACCTTAGTCACTGCCCCGGTAAGATAATGAAAAAAGTTCGCCAGCTTGCTCCTCCATTCCTTATCCTGGGCAACCTTCTCTCTGGCATACATCAGCACTTCGTCAATTAGGATAAGTGTGCTCAATCCATCTTTATTCGGCAGTTCCAGAAGCTCTGTGAGCAGGTTCTCAGCGGGCGCGGATTCGCGTTCTTCGGCCTTGTTGTTAGCGTGCAAAATCTTCAGGCCGGCATCGCCAGCTATTTGATAGGCCAGCACGCTCCAAGGGTGCTTCAAGGTCCGGACTTTGCCATCCGGTGAGCGCACTTCCATACCCTTCTCTACATCCAGTTTGTCAAAACAGATGCCCGCGACTCGGCACTTGGGAGGCTTCTGGCCGATTTCCTGGACGAATTCAGCCACCGACGGCAAATCTGGCAATTTTTCGGGTTCATGGACAAGGTGGCGCAGAGTGATGAGCGTATGAGTCTTGCCACCGCCGTAAGTAAGTTCCAACTGGCGCACGGCCTTGTCGTTTTTACCCGCCAAGCGCAACGCCACGTCGCGCACGAGGTGGCGCAGGTTGTAGGTGGGGAATGTCAGCGCGAAAAAATTCTCCGGCTTCTCATAAACAGGCATCTTCCCGCGTTGCATCAGGACCTCATAGAGGTCCGCTGCGAACATATTGAGCGAAAGTTCACCCGAACGTAAATCCTCGCGAAGTTTTACGACCTCGTGCCAGGGTTTCCAGGGCAGTTTAGGCATTGAAATTACCTTCCAATTCTTTTGTCATGGTCTTTCCCCTCTATTTTGGCAGCGGAACCCCGCCTATTCTTTTGACGCCAAAAGCCAAGCGGTAAATATCCGGCATATGAATCCGGCCGTCCTTTGTCAAGCGCAAAACACCCACATTGTGCAGCCAATCAATCAACTCTGAAGGGTTGTGTGCGGGGCATTCGTTATCATTTTCATTGAGCTGAAGTTGGGTAAAATATTTTTCACACTCGTGCCTTTTAAGGGGAACGCGTTTCCCTTCGAGTATTTTGCAAGCCCTTTCAACCCAAGGCATTTCTTCTCCTATTTCGCTGACCCTTGCCTTGCTGGCCTCGACAAGACCATAGCGTAAATCATCCGGCGTCAATAGTTGGCGCCTTTTTGCTTTTGGGTCAGTCGTTTCGTGCGTCGCCGCGTTTCCAAACAGGGAAAAAATTGAGCGCGGAACGCTCACGCCATTGCCATCTTGAAGATTGTTAGGAATCCATTTAACCGTTCGGCCCTTTTTTGCTGTTTTGCCCATCATTTCTGAAACAAGACCATTGATGATATCGGCTTGCTCTTGTTCGCCTACGTTTTGGGGGACAAAACCAAGGGCTTCCTTTTTCTCTAAAATTAAGGCAGGGCAGAGGCTTTTTAGGTACTCGGCCCACTCCCCGGACAAATTAGCCATTCGCTTAAAAAGCAAGGCGTAGAGCTGGGATTTGCCCCAGGTTAGATTTATAGATTTTCCAGCAAGCTTGGAACTGTCAGGAAAATCAAGTTCGCTCGATTTAAACAAATCAACCCTTAAAAAAATCTTGCCGCGAAAAAAAGCGTATCTATTGGAAAAACCGAGCCACTGGCGAAGTAGCTGCCTGATCAAACGCTTGCTGGCTTCGATATCCGGCGTTAAGACGTCCAAATTATCATAGGCAACAAAAAGCCGCAGGCTATCTTGTTTGAGGTTCCGCTCAATTTGATCCAACGCGCCATACGCCTCTTCCCGTTTTGACGCAATATTGTCAAGCCAGCTAGAGGGACTGTTTCCAAAATTTTTCAATTGCGAATAAAGCGGGCCTAGCGAACTCTCAAGAATAGGAGCAATCCGCGGGACCCTCATTAGTGCTACCAACAATCGTCCCAGCCAAAACATCTCCGCCGTATCCTTTGTATTTTTTTGCGCGACCAACGGACCAAGAACGCCGGACTGTGGAAAATTTTCTCCAGTACCATGCCCTTGTGTCCAGAGATCTTTTTGCGAGGCGGGTAAAATCAGGGTGCTCCCACCGGGAAAATCGCGCACAGCCTGGAGATATTTAAAAAGGGCGCTTTTGCCGGCACCCCGAACGCCAAGAATGAGCACAATCTCAGGCGTCATGACTTGATCGCATTGGGGGTGCTTATAGAAACGGCGAAGAAAATCCTGAGATGATTCGCTGGGATCTTCGGCATCTCGCTTACAAAGCGCGAGTAATGAATTTAGAAGGTTGCGACGTTCCTCGGAATTCAAGGCGCTATGTTTTTCTAATTTCAGAGAACTCACGGGGAAGATTGCCTCCTGGAAAGAGAATCGCCTCTTATGCCGGCGAGACGCTCTGCTAAGTCAGAGTATTCCCCTTGCGTTAAATATTCAACGACATCCGTTAAATCCGTAAAACGGGCAAGCGAGGGATTCCAGCTCAAAACCGAAGGAAAATGTTCAGCCTCGGAATCATTAATATCCGGGATGTCATCTTCACTTGGATAGTAGTTATTAACGAAAAGATCGTAAATTGTGCTACGAAAATTCTCAATCTCCGTTTCCCGGTTTTGATCGCCTGCGGGGGGGGCGAAAGCGTGAACTGGCAGGCATAAGGGAGCATCCTCGCCTTGCTGTACATTCAAACGGCCCAATTCTGGCAGTATGAGGGAGTATCCTTCGTACGATTGAGGACTGGCTCTGCCAAATAGAATATTGACATGGGACATTCCATGCAAAGCTAGGCCCCCAATATCGTGGATTCCTGCGCGTGCGTCGAGCAAAATGTATTCCGCCCCAAAGGCGTCGCGGCATTGAATCAACAGATCGGAAAGCGCGGATGCCACGGAACCACCATTATCTTGTTGTTGAGTTAGAAAATTAAGCCTTGAAAGTTTCTCAATATATTCCTCGTTCAGGACGCCTGCCGGTATGACGCGGATAGCTTCGCCGGTCAATATGAATTTTTGCTCTGTTTGGAGTGAACAATAGGGATCCAGGGTTTCCGCTCTTCCCAAAACAGGATGTTCAAAAAGATAATCGAGCGCCCCGTAGGTTGTCCTTCCTTGCATCAAGCTGCCAAGCCCTGGGGCCTCAAGATCCAAATCAATAATCACAACGCGTTTGCCGACTCGCGACAAATTGATGGCTACAGCGGCAAGTGCCGTGGTTCGCCCAACCCCGCCTTTAAATGAATAAAAGGATGCTATTAAGGGGGCAGGTTTTTGCAATGTTGGCAGGGGCCAAGGCGGATTTTGCTTTTCAAACCAGCTATTTTTTGATAAACGCCGTTCTAGCAGATACCACTGGGAACAGGGGGAACCGGGTGGAGCTTCTCGTTTCTGGCGGGTTTTAGCGATTAAATCCAGGATAATTTTATCACTGCGTGTTTCTTTTATTGTTAAAAATTCAATTCCTCCAAAATAATCTTCCAGCTTGAGTTTCAGCTCATCCTTTGCCCTTTGGCATTCCGCAAGACCTTCGAGGGCTACTCCAAATTTTATTTCCACAATCAACCGAATCCTGCCGGAGACGTCACGCACAATGGTGATGGCATCAGCGAATTTGTCAATACCCGAAGCCAAGGCAGCTTTTTCAGAGGCCAGCAGGGTTTCAGAGAAATGCAATTTCATGCAATCTTACCGTCCAACATGGCCTCCTGCATTAAGCAAACAATGGCCGAGGCGTCTTCAAGGATATCGCTCACAGATTTTGGATCAAATGCGGGATGGGCCTTTTTATATCGCAGTTTTTCGCTCCAGCAGAGCGTGCCTGGTCTAAGCGGGGTCAATTGCACAGCATACTTTGCATAGCTTGAGTCAACATGAAGAAGCGTTATTGCTTTGTGCAACCACTGGATATCGTGACTAAATTCCCGCGCATCTTGCCACTTTAGAAAAAACGCCTTAAGACCGCATTCAATCGCATAACCCCCGATATAGGCAGCCGCAGCCCAACGATTGGATTGAGATAAAACATGCGCATCGTTCAGATGGCGCGGCGCTACGGCCCTAAAGTCGTCAGTCACGGCGCCGGAAATTCCCTTTTATATCGAATACTCGGCGCAGCATAGAGAAGTTTATAAATTAGCTGGCCAAAATTCATCTCTCGTCCTCCTGGCTTGCGGCGGCGAACAGTTCCGGCCCCTTAACCGGCGCAGCTCCTTTTGCCTGGACATGATTACTGATAGATTCAAGCAAAGAACGCTCCTCGCTTGCGTGAGGGGACAGTTCGATGAGCGACTGTAGGAGCCGCTTAAATAGCTCCTGTCGGCGCAGGCCGTTGTCATCCAGGTATTCGTCCACCTTGGGCAGATCGCCAGCCTTCCAAAGGTGCATTAGGCAATGGATGCGATCAATGAGCGGGATGGGCTTGCCACCCGGAGCCTCGTAGCCGAGAGACTTGCCCTTACGCTGCGCCCATGTTTTGAGCTTTACTTTACTGCCGGAATCTTCCTCGGAATCCGAATCGGTCTTTGCGTCCACGTCAGCCTTCTCTTCTTCATCGTCCTCTTCTAATTTGCCTTTCGTGAATCCGATGAGGTCCCAGGTGTCGGACAGCTCTTTATCCGAAACACCGCACGAAATTGCGTAGAGAATACAGGCTCCCGCCGGAGCCTCTTCCATGCCAAAATCATGCCGGTGGAGCAGGTAATAAGCCGTTGGCTCATCCAGCCGGTCCGTAGCGGCAAGCTCTGCATCCCCTCCCTGTTCCCCTGCAAGCACCCGGCCAACCACAAAATCCACAACCATCCGGCGCACATGCGTCAGGAATTCACCCACCAACATCGGCCCAGGTTCGTTAGCCTTCTTCACGACAGGATGCTTACTGTAGGCCTCCAGCGCTGGCCCGGTTGCCGCCCAAACGAAATCCGGGCCCCGAATCCCTGCATCCCAAAACTCTCGCAGTTTCTCGCGGATGTTCCGGCGCATGTCATCTAGAACTTGGTTGTCCCAGCCCGGACGTGCCGAAGCGGGCCGCTTCTTGCAGACAAGCCAGACCGAGGATGCTAAGGCAGCCGAAGACAACGCCCGCATACGGGTTCCCATCTCAGTCTGGATCGGCCAGCTTCCGTTCACTGTGAAGCCTGCACGGATAATCGCCGAAACAAGGGTCTCCCAGGCATCTGGATGTTTATGGGCGAAGACGACGACCAGTTTGCCGTCAGGGACCAGAGCGGCATGGCATGCTTGGAACACACGGGCCATGCCTTCCTCGTATACCGCCTTAGACTTCTGACGGTCGCCGCCATGCCTGCTCTTATCGTCGATCAGCTCGCCATCGTTTCGTTCATGATCCCACTTTGGCGCGAGTGGCAACGCGAACACCTCATCGAAGGACGGAGATAGTCCCTTGAGGGTCCTGCGCAACCAGACGTAGAAGAAGTCCATCAGGTCTGAGTAAGTGATCGCATCATAGTACGGCGGGTCGGTCACGACTACATCCACTCCACCCAGGGCCAAAGAGGTGGACGATTGTCGGCTCACCGATACGGGTTGCGCCCCATCTCCGGCGACAAGAGCATGATCGACGTAGCGGGCGACCCAATCTAACTGAGCCAGGAGCGACCCCCCCACATTGTTGACGGGGCATAGCTCTGCCCAGTCCCATGTCATGGGCATGGCAAAACGCGCAAAAGTTTGGCGCATCTGTTCTTTGGAGTTATGCCACGTGCAAAACGAAGAGTTGTAGTCGGCCACCTTGTCGCAGACCAACGCAAGGTAGGAAACGATGGCAGCCAGCCATTCATCGTTATATGCGCGCTTCTGAGTCCTTGCGATTTCTCGTGGACAGCTTACGAGGACACCGAGGCTTAGCATCTGCCGGACAGAAAATAGTTTGCTCCATTTGTCAAAGCCGTAGAGTGGGACCCGAAAACCCAGGGCCTCTTTGGTAGGCATCGGGTCGTCCGGCCTGCCGAAAGGCAAATTACTGAATACCGACTGAAGGGCCTTGGCCGCCTCTTCGACCATGCTGGTTTCATGGCTGGTGGGAAGACGATATTTCTTGCCATTCTGGCCCTCCACGAGCACCGCCGTGTTAATGTCAGACAGCCGGCCAGCTTGGCCTTCAAGCCGGAGAGCTTCCATCTCCATGATGGCGCCGCAACAAGGGCACTTTGCACCTGAGCGGGACATCGTGCCGGCACCAAGCCGCTTGTCGGCTTCGCGGCGCTGCGCAGCGTTCCCGCCTTTCACGGGTACGTTCGTCTCAATGCCAAAGACTACACCAGTCTTCTTCGCATTTGGCTCCATCACAAGGAGAACGCGCTTCCGATCCTTTTTGCAGAGCCAACGGGTCTTGAGAAGAGGCACCACAGCCCGACAATTCTTGCACTTAACCGCTCGCGCCCAAAAATAGGCTGCCGTGGGTTTGGCGACCCATCGCGGATTGCGTTTGTCGGCCAAGTAATCTTTGCTGAAGTCCTTGTTCAGCGACTCGATGCCCGGTGTCCCGTCCTTTTTGAGAGGAACCAAGCGCATGGGCTGTTTCTCGTAAGGTTTCATGCTGAGCTTGTCTACTGGCTCGAAATCCGCATAGGTAGGATAAAAATTCGCCAAGTCCTTCCGCGCCCGGTCGAGCACCCACTGGCCCCAGGCCCTTACATGCCAGGCTAAGTCCGCCTTGGGGGCTCGGCCCGAGTCCTCCTTCTCTTGCATGAAAAGGTCCTGAGAGAAGTCCTCCTTCTGTTTCTTGGTCCACCTCGTCCGACCAACGAGTTGCGGATGCGCCTTGTAGAACGCCTCCATGAACTCGTCGTTGTCAAGGATGAATTTCGGTAATGGATGCGTCTGGCCGGCGAGCTTCTGCGGATATTCCAGGGTACACTTCAGTATGAACCACGCCACGGGGTTGATGTCCACTGCCGTGACTTCGCAGCCCAGCCGCATCGCTTCGAGAGGGATCGCCCCGCCGCCGGCGAAAGGATCGAGGACCTTGGGGGCTCGGCCTCCGTACGCCTTGCGGATTTCCTTTCGGAACCACTCCAAGAGTGCTTTGTTCTCGGTCTCCCGACCCCAATGGAGGATGCCGCCCTCGGTACTCTCCTTCTCGCGCTCAATGACCTCCCCGTTGGGCATCTTCTTCTTCTCGATGCTCTTGACCAATTGACCACCGATCTTCTCGCAGAGCTCCTTTCGCTTCTCGGGTGTGCCCGGGTCCGGCAACAGCGTGGCGATCAGGGCGGCCCGTGAGGCTGCTAGCGGTCGCCTCGCAGGCCAAATATGAAGGGTAGAGATGTGCCCATGTCGAACGTTCTTCTCGTGGACCGAGTCCAAAGAAGTCTGCTTCAAGGGGAAAGCGTGTTCAATCAAACGTGATGTATCGGACATGATTCACTCCATCTTGAGATTGGTCCGCTTGGCGATAGTCTTAGCAACGGCAAAAAATTCTTTGTAAACCTCATGGACGGCGTTGGCGTGCGCTCCCAATGCGCCATCAGCGGGCTTTAGAAGAAACATCGGCTTTCTGGCTTCCTGGGCCAGCGGCATGAGGCTTCGGTAGTCGCGCAGCTTGGCGATGCATTGCGGGTCATTATCCAAGGCCACTGTCCGCGCAGATGGAGTATCGAGTACGGATCGGGCATACGTTTCCGGAATACGCGCCATCCATTTCTCGAAGGCTTTAACGGGACGGTCCAACCTGATAGAGTGTCTTAAAACCATATAGCCAACCGGTTCAATCTTGCCGGAAGGCAGATTAAAATTAATCTGGGGCTTGCGGCTAAGTCTATCTCGCCAGTCAGCCCTCCAGATTCGCAGGGCAGGACCCAAATTGTCTAATCCTTGCAGGGAAAACATGTCCGGTCCGAGAGGGATCACCACGTAATCGGATGCGATCAGGGCAGCACGATTGGTCGCGCCCAAATTGGGACCAACGTCAATAAGCGCCACATCCGCCCAGTCCTTTCCGGCCATTTGCAAAACGCGCCAGAAGGCGGATGTTACCCGGAAGGAGCGTTCGTCACCCGCAAGGCATTTCGGCCAGCATTCTGATAAATGATCTTCGAATGAGGAAAGACCCAAATCCCCGATGATCACTTTCAAATTGTCATTTATTGGCTCGACGTAGGGCATGGCGATATCACCCGTTCCACTTTTTATAGGTCCAATGGCGCCTAAGATGGTCTTGTCGTGCGACCCGTCCTTGAATATTTCCTCCAAGCGGTCTTCGTCAATGAACGCCGCCGTCAAATTGCATTGTGGATCAAGGTCGGCCGACAACACGCGCATGCCGTTGTCAGCGAACATATGCGAGAGGTGATAGATCATGGATGTTTTGCCGACGCCGCCCTTGTTGTTGAAGAATGTGATAACCGGAATGCTCATGAAGCCCTCCTCAACGTTACGCTTATGAACGTATCCTCTACAGCGAAATCCGGATCCGGATTTCCATTGACCCTGCAGGCCTTACGCGCTAATTCAATCCCAATGCCAAATCGCTGAACATAGCCCAATTCCTTCATGACCGTAGCAATATGGAGATTCCGATAATCGTATACTCCCGTCTTGCCGAAGTTTATTCGATTGACTTCTCCGAAGGGCCCCCCAGGATTCTGAATTTCCACGCGATCTTCAAACCAATACAGGTGTATGGGGGCGTTTGTATTCTCATAAGAGCGGTGCAGAACGGCATTGCGGGCAAGCTGTTGGAGCGCCTCCAGCGGATAGTCGGGCCTGCGGATCTCCTTGTCTGCGGAGGTGATATCCAGGGCTTCCTGAATGTTGATCTTGAGTATCTCGTCAAGCTTCCTAAGCAGTTCCGGCAATGGACCGCGGATCTCATTTGACGTCTTAATGGGATCTGTAAGGGTTCCGCCCGCAAAGCGCACGAACTGGATATAGGCGCACGGGATCCAATCCGTCGGGGTTTTACCGATGGAAAGAATTCCAAGGTTCGTCGGACATACGGGAGGACCCGTATGCGCGAACTTTGATGCGAGCATCTGGTCTTCGAGCGTGCGCTGGTTCTGCCGCAGCACATCTTCGGCAACGGCCAACGGAAGATAAATTTGGCGAAAGGCCAACTCATCCAATACATTCATCTTCGCGCTTTCCACTGGACGAACGTCGAATGGAAGGTCTTTGTGCCGACGTTTCTCGCTCAGTCGCCGCTCTTCATCGGGACTCGCTATGGCCCGGCTCGAACCAACTCGAATCCAAATTGTTCCCTTAAATTTAACGGGCGGCGCGTCTGAAGGCTGCACCACGACCACAGCCAAATCTTTCCCTTTAAGCTTTCGCTTTTGCACGGTCATGACGGGAAGCGGCAGGATATTTCCATCCGAGCGTATGGACGAGAGCGTTTGGATCAATTGTTCTGTTACCGAGAGTCCAACGGGATTTCCCAGATCGTCGGCTCCGATGAATAAAACGCCGGGCTGGCGATGATTTGGCATATCGTTGGCGAAAGCGCAGATGGCTTGCCTGATTTTGCCCGTGTCCGATGGTGATTCTTTACGCTCCGCGCGGTCCGATTCAATGTCATCGAGGAGCGCTTCAAGTTCTTTATCGGTCATTTATAATCTCCTTTCAAATGGTTCATTGTGCTTGTGCTGCCGCCGTGATTTCCGATGACGAAATTAGCATGCTCCCTTTGGCTTTCACGAGGAGACTGCCGAAAGGGTCCTGTACCCGGATGAGTCGCGGGCTTGGGGTGGCGCAATCATAAACAGTGTAGAGCCAATAATCCTGGCGCATGTTGCAGGCTTTGGCCCACTCGTTGGCGGAAACCTCGATTTCTCCGGCGCCAGATCGGCCTTTGACTTCTATGGCGCGCTTATCGTTGCCGGGCCTAACGGAGAGAAGGTCAAATCCGGGATTGTCCGGGAGCCCGGCCAAACGGGCGAGCTCCGGGGTATGTACATCATGAACCGTAGCCCCGGCCGTCTCCTCGAAAGCCTGGGCCAGATTCATGGCGGCCAACTCGACATTAGCCTCATGCTGTTCAATGTCCACTGGATCGCTGGACGGCACGACCAAGGCATGGGCAATGAATGTAACCTGTCCAGGCGCGATTAGTTCTGGCTCGCGGCGTAGCAAGGCCAGAGCATTTTCACGGCGGCCAGTTAGGAGTTTCTGTTGGCGCTTAACTTCCTCCAGGGATTCGATGGCCTTGCGATTGCCGGTACGCGCTTTCCCAGTATGTTTGGCCCGGGCAGCGGTCAAGTCCATCTCTTGGTAATCGAATCCCCGCAGAATGAAATTTTCCCGTTCAGGCAGGCTATCCAGCAGTCGCGTTCTGCGTTCGAGTGCCAATTCCCGGGCCATACGCTCAGCTAGATAAGCGTGGGCAAACTCTTTTTGTTCACTCGCAGTTGCGGCTAGACGCTGCGCAGAAGCAGGGAGTCCTTGCCCACCCTTCAAGAGTAGGAGATGTTCAACCTGGCAGAGAGTAATTTCCGAGCCTTCGTACTGCTTGACCCCAACGAGGCGGCAGTCAAGCAATTCTTCTTGGGCAAGGTCCGGGATTTCCGAGTCCGCTTTCCGGACAATGGAGAGGAGCGCCAGGTGGAACAGATAGGGCTTCTCCGTTGTCGGGTCCACAAATATTGCGCCACGTTTGCCCTCGTCCGCCAATCGCTCGCTTACAATCGCGCGGAATCGTTCAAATATGGGTTCTCCCGGGTGGAGCCAGATGGTGTCCTTGCGATCTATAGGGCGCGCAACAGAAAGGCGCTCCCAGGAGTTCTCGGGATAGATTTGAAGCACAGACAGCAGCGGATCAATGGCGCCGGGCCGGACCGGCCGGAAAGAAAAAACGCCCCCCATGTCGCCTTCAACTTCAAGTCCTGCCAACGGCGCAGCCTGTTGGACATATTGCCGCACATACCCGGGCAGAAGGTGAAAATAGACATCGTGCTCCAGATTGGTCCGCAGACGAGGGAGTTCTTGGGCCACGTCGCCGCCGGTCCCATACAGGGTCTTCTCCCGCGCGGCAATAGCCTCAACCTGCTCCTTAGTCAACCGGCCATCCAACTCGCGGGCCACGGATTGGGCGTCCTCGGTCACCGCTAACTCCATATACCGCTTGATGGAGACGCCTTCAAAAACCCGGCCGATGCAGTCATAAACCTTATCCGATTGGAGCTCCTTGCGAATTTTCTCAAGTTTGTCGAGCAAAACCTTGAGGACCTTCCCCTCGCGGGTAGAGGGAGCGACTAGGTTCACAATGATAACGGGATCGTGCTTTTGGAGGTACCGGTGGATGCGTCCCATGCGCTGCTCCAAGCGGGCCGGGTTCCAGGGAACGTCATAGTTGATCATGATCCAGCAGAACTGGAGGTTTATTCCTTCGCCTGCGGCATCCGTGCATATAAGGAACCGCGCGCCGCCTTCGGATAAAGAACGACGGAAGAATTCAACCTGCCGTTCGCGCTCGCTTAGACCCGCCGCAGAGTCGGGTTGAGTGCTCATGCCACCATGGATTCGTGCAACTTGGCCTGTGTAGCCCATGCCTTCCAACCGACTAACGATAAAGTCGAGCGTATCGCGATGCTCGGTAAAAACGATGAACTTCTCGCCGTTGAATTTGGATGCAGTTAAGACCTCGCGTAACTTCTCGAATTTTGACTCCTGGCCGGAATCCTGGACCCTTTTCGCTAAATCGAGAAGCCGCTGGACATGCTCTCTTTCAGCCAGCAAATCAGCAAGCGAGGCTGCGACCACGCCTTGAAGGAGTTTTTCTTCGGCAATTTCGTTTTCTTCGCGGCCTTCATCCCCGGCTTCATCATCCGCGGTCTTAGATTCCAGAACGTCATGGTCCTCGTGAATTCGCTGCTGCAGCGTGACAAGCTGGTCTGGGGTTAGCTTGCCGTCCTGCACGTCGGCGACGAATTTGTCCAGC
Organism: uncultured Elusimicrobia bacterium; assembly: GCA_964357255.1. Lineage (GTDB taxonomy): Bacteria > Elusimicrobiota > Elusimicrobia > JACQPE01 > JACQPE01 > JBBTIS01. Next base: position 1,224 of record CAYHKQ010000002.1, on the reverse strand, counting down.
TTTTCGATCCGGCGCTCAAACGAGCGCAGGAGGGAGTAGGTCGAGCTGGCCAATCGGCGCTGAAAAACGCTCATGGCCAATCGTGCGGCCTCGCGATTCAACAGCTTCGCCTTGTTGTAGACAAACCGTAGATAGTCTGTGGTTTCGTCATAAAGTTTTTGCTCACTGACATCACCTTGAGTCAAGTCGTAGCCCAAAGTATCGGAAACCCGTTTGGGATACATGGGCCGGCCATCCAGGTAAACCATCTCCTCCTTAGTACGCCGGATGAAACGGGATCGACGCTGGTCGGCGGGAAACTCGTGAAAGGCCTCCGGCGTGGTGAGAATCTCCGGCTCGAGAAGCCGCCAGATGGCGTAGTAGGGATAGTCCTTTCCCATATGCGGCGTGGCCGTTAGGAGAAGCAGGTGATGGGCGCTCCAAGGAAGTCTCCATTGATCATCATCATGCCCCGAAGCTCCTGCCAGGGCTTCCGCCAGGCGATACCGTTCGGTCTTGCGCAGACGCATATCCGTGCCCCGATCCGCCGCCAGCTTGTGGGCTTCATCGAAGATGACCAGGTCATAAGGAACGGTTGTAGGCTCCTTAAGGCGGGAGAAAACGCGTGGGCTCGATAGCGTGTCCATGCTGATGATGACGCGTTCGCTGTTTTCGCCGACAAAGGGGTTTTCGTGGCGGGCATCTAATCCGCCTACGATGCGGAACGGCAGATTGAATAGGGTAAGCAGTTCCCGTCGCCAGTTTCCAACAAGGCCGGCCGGCGTCACGATGAGGATGCGACGTAGTAGCCGCCGGGATAGCATCTCGCGGATGTAGAGGCCGGACATGATGGTCTTTCCCGCACCCGCATCGTCCGCTAAAAGAAACCGCAGGCGCGCCTGCTTGAGCATATGGTCGTAGACCGCGATGTACTGGTGAGGTAGAGGATCTATGCTTGAAATCTCGGTTGCAAAGGCGGGGTTCGCCAAATGGCCAAATGAGAGGCGCTCGCCTTCCGCCAGCACTTTCACAACCTCGGGTTTGGCCGTGAAGTCCAGGATCGCGGGGGGTTTCTCTTCTTTCTCTCCGTAGGGCGCGACCTCCTCCGCAACCATCATTTCGAATTGGCGGATTTGATTCCAAGAAAGCTGCGAGGGTTTGGACTGACCATTTTCCCAGCGGTTAACTGTAAATGTGAATCTCGAAACTATCTCGCCCTTTCAACCATTGGGAAAACACAATAGG
>CAYHKQ010000001.1:0-69469 GCA_964357255.1 uncultured Elusimicrobia bacterium | reverse complement strand
AATCCAGTCCTCCCGCACAGTCTGGACACCGGCGTTCGCCGGTGTGACGAATGCAGAGGGCCCTGGGTTTGCACAAAAAATGAACAAAAATCAAATAATGATTGGCGTAGCGTTGGCAATAACAATGCCGACATTTCAGGCTCAAGCGCAAAACATTGTCACCTTAAATGGAGCAGGCGCCACCTTCCCTTACCCTATCTACTCCAAATGGTTCGATGAATACTACAAGATCAAACCTGATATTCAAATCAACTACCAGTCCATAGGCTCCGGCGGCGGCATCCGACAGATTACCGAAAGAACAGTGGACTTCGGCGCCACGGACAGCCCCATGACGGATGAACAACTATTCAAAATAAATGGAAAAATCCTTCACATTCCGGCTGTCCTCGGAGCAGTCGTTCCAGTTTTCAACCTTCCTGGAGCCGAAGATTTGAAATTCACCGGAGAAATTCTGGCGGACATCTTCCTTGGAAAAATCAAACGCTGGAATGACCCCGCTATCCGGACAGTCAACCCAGACGTTAAGCTTCCCGATGAACCGATCACGGTCGTGCATCGCTCAGACGGCTCCGGAACGACCTTCTGCTTTGTGGATTATCTTTCCAAGGTCAGCAAAGAATGGGAAAAGAAGGTGGGACGAGGGACCTCGGTCAACTGGCCTACGGGCTTGGGCGCAAAGGGCAACGAGGGTGTTGCCGGCTTGGTTAAACAAACGCCTAATTCCATCGGTTATGTGGAACTTATCTATGCGGAGCATAACAAGCTTTCGCATGCTCCCGTCAAAAACGCCGCCGGACAATTCATCAAAGGGTCCGTGGAAACGGTGACGCAGGCCGCTGCCGGCGCGGCCAAAAATATGCCCAAGGACTTCAGGGTCTCCATCACGAACGTTGCCGGAGGGAAAACCTACCCCATCTCCACCTTCACTTGGCTTTTGATCTACGAAGAAAACCCTGCGGGCAAAGGCCGGATACTCAAAGACTTCTCGGTCTGGATGCTTGAGGAGGGGCAGAAGATGGCTCCTAATCTGGGCTACGCGCCGCTTCCACAAAACGTCAAAGAAATGGTCAAGAAAACAATCCAACGCATCAAGTGATTGCAAAAACAATCGAAAGAAAGGCCGATAAAATTAGCGCCATAAAAAGAAAGAGCCTCGGATTGCGCGAGCAGGCCGGTGATCTCTTTTTTCGCTACTTGGTCATGAGCTTTGGGATTACCGTGATCGGCCTTGCCCTCCTTCTGGCCTGGGAGCTCTTGCTTAACTCTCGCCTCGCTTGGTCCAAGTTTGGACTCTCTTTCCTTTGGAAAAGCGTCTGGGACCCGGTGGCGGAAAATTTCGGGTCCCTGCCTTTCATCTATGGCACCTTGGTTTCTTCCTTTCTGGCTCTTTGTTTGGCTCTGCCCCTGGGGCTGGGTTCAGCCATTTTCTTGGCGGAGTTGGCTCCAAGGAAAATATCCGATGTTTGCTCCTTCCTTATTGAAATTCTGGCCGCCATTCCGAGCGTTGTCCTGGGACTAATGGGCATATTCATCCTAGTGCCCGCAGTGCGCGCCGTGGAGCCCTTGCTGGACAAATATCTTGGCTTTCTTCCCTTTTTCCGCGGCGCTCCTTACGGGGTAGGGCTACTCTCGGCGAGTCTTATTCTTTGTTTCATGATTCTTCCTTATATCACCAGCATCTCCAGGGAAGCGCTTCTTTCTGTGCCCAGGCCCCTTAAGGAAGGAATGCTGGCTTTGGGGGCCACCCAGTGGGAGGCGGTGCGCCTGGTAAGCCTCCCTTATGCCAGGTCTGCCATTCTGAGTTCAGTATTTCTGGCTATTGGTCGCGCTTTGGGAGAAACCATGGCTGTCACCATGGTGATCGGCAATACCCCTAAAATTTCTCTATCCCTGCTTGACCCCTCCTACACCATGGCGGCGGTCCTGGCCAATGAGCTGACTGAGGCCACGTCGGACCTTTACGTTCATTCTCTTGTCGCCATAGGGCTTGTTCTCTTCGGAATTACCCTGGTGATCAATGCGTTAGCGAGGCTCATGACGCGCCGGTTAACTCTTCAGGAAGCGAAGGTCTGAGGGAATGGAAAAAGAAATACGGTTTCAGCGACGCAAAAAAATCAATTTCCTCATGTTCGGCCTGACGACTCTGTGCACAGCGCTTTCCTTGTCCGTTTTATTTTTCATCTTAGGCTATATTGTCTATCATGGCGTTTCCTCGATCTCCTGGAATTTTCTTATCAAACTTCCCAAGCCCGTCGGAGAAACCGGCGGCGGCATCGCCAACGCCATCATGGGATCGGCCAAGATCGTGGGGCTAGCGGCGCTAATGGCGATTCCCCTGGGCGTTCTGGGCGCGGTTTACCTGGCGGAATACGGCAGAAATCGCATAGGTTTTTTGATCCGCTACGCAGCCGATCTCTTAAACGGAATGCCTTCCATCGTCATTGGAATGTTTGCCTATGCTCTGATTGTCCTTCCCATGAAGCGCTTCAGCGCCTTAGCGGGAAGCGCCGCATTGGCGATCATCATGATCCCCATTGTCCTTAGAAACACAGAGGAATTCATACGCCTTGTTCCCCATTCCCTTAGGGAGGCGGGTCTTGCGCTGGGAGTGCCTCGTTGGAAGGTTATTTTGAGAATCATTCTCCCTGCGGCCTCGCATGGCATATTGACCGGGATTCTCCTTGCCATTTCCCGCATTGCCGGTGAGACGGCGCCTCTGATCTTCACCGCTTTTGGAAACCGCTTCTGGGACAACGGATTCTTAAACCCTATGGCCGCATTGCCGCTAACTATCTACGCCTACGCCATCTCTCCTTACGAAGACTGGCACAGGCAGGCCTGGGCCGCGGCGCTTATTCTTCTGTTGGTTGTGCTCGCCGGCAATGTCGCCGCGCGCCGCATCATGCGCCGATCCCATGCGGCCTGATGGATTATGAGGCTGGAGATAAAAAAAATGTCATCTGCTGATAGCGGCGGGTTCCGCTCTGCGTTAGCCCCCACTCCTATTTTAGAAACCAAGGACTTAAGCGCCGGCTATGGCTCCGGTGACGCCATAAAAAATGTCTGCATCCAATTTTACGACAGAAAAATCACCGCTATCATCGGCCCTTCCGGTTGCGGAAAGTCCACCCTGATTAGGTGTCTCAATAGAATGCACGAGGAAATTCCAGGAACGACGGTGGAGGGGGGGGCGGCCTTGGCCGGCAAGGATATCTTCCAAATGGATCCGGTGCTCTTGAGACGGCAGGTGGGCATGGTCTTTCAGCGGCCCAACCCTTTTCCCTCCATGACGATATTTCAAAATGTCGCCGCGGGTCTTGTCTTAAACGGCCTGCGCGGCGACAAAAGCCTGGAAGAATTGGTTGAAGAAAGTCTGCGCCAGGCCGCTCTGTGGGATGAGGTAAAAGTCAAACTGCGATCCCCGGCCACAGATCTCTCCGGAGGGCAACAACAGCGCCTCTGCATCGCCCGAGCGCTGGCGGTCCAGCCCAAGGTATTGCTTTTGGATGAACCCTGCTCAGCTTTAGACCCCATTGCCACGGCCAAAATCGAGGAGCTTCTAATGGAACTTAAAAAAAACCTGACCATTGTCATCGTTACCCACAACATGCAACAAGCGGCGCGGGTTTCGGATTTCACGGGATTTATGCTTCTCGGAGAGCTCGTGGAGTTCGGGCCGACGGATACAATGTTCACCAATCCTCAAGACTCAAGGACACAGGGCTACATTACAGGCAGGTTCGGCTAAAAAGGAGGCTCATGATGCGCCGGTATTTTGAAGAAATTGAGGAGGAGCTCAAAAACAAGCTCCTTCACATGGGAAGCCTTGCGGAGGAAATGATTCATTTGGCCACCAAGGCTCTCTTGGAAAGAAAAGAGGAATTTCTCAAAAAAGTGCCTCAAAATGAAGAGGAGGTGAACCGTCTTCACATCGAAATTGACGATCGTTGCCTTAAACTTTTAGCATTGCACCAGCCGGCGGCCCAGGACCTCCGGTTCATCATAGCCGCCGTCAAGATCAACTCGGATCTCGAAAGAATCGCGGATCAGGCGGTGAACATCTCTGAAAACACCGCTGTTTTGCTTAACGAGCCGCAACTGGAAAAAAAGCCTCTCGACATCCCTCGCATGGCGGATCTCGCCAAATCTATGCTCAAGGACAGCCTGGATGCCTTTGTCAAAAAGGATGCGGATCTAGCCCGTTCCGTGATCCAAAGGGATGACGAGGAAGATAAACTTAAAAGCCACGCTTTTCACGAACTCATGCGCCTGATGCAATCGGATTCTTCCACGATTCAGAGGGCGCTGGGGCTCATTCTGATCGCCCGCAACCTCGAGCGCATCGCCGATCACGCCACCAACATAGCGGAAGACGTCATATTCATGACGCTGGGCAAAGACATTCGTCACCACATCGAGGAAAAAAACGCTTCCGAAACCGCAGGATAAAAAAACGGGGGTTAGTCGCTTTTTTTCGTAAATTCTCGCTTCAAAACCTCGAGCGCGGGCTTGCCCTCGATGGCATGGGTATGATCGTTCGGGCCGCCGTCATTAGGGTCCACGGTCCACCCCCATTGCCAAAAGCCTAAAAACCAGGAATCCTGGCCGTCAAACGCGTCAAAAAAGGCGGCAAAATAATCGGCCTGCACTTCAAGGTTAATCTTGCCGATTCGCCGATACACCCAGGGCATCACATGGGCGCCCTCTTGGCTGGAAATGCCGATTTCAGAAAATAGAATGGGCTTGCCATTTATCCGGGCCAAAACGCGAAGCGCGGGGATATAAACGGTCCGCCAGATCTTAGTCATCTGGCCGGCCGTCGCAGAAGAGCCAGGCTTGCCCATCGGAAAATAAGCGTCCACGCCGATCGAGTCGAGTTCAGGCCAGAACGAAATGCCGCCGAATTCAAGCATAAAGGCCGCGTAAGTTAAATGTCCATGATAAATCCGTCTGGTTTGACGGATAATTTGTTGCCAATATCCGGCAAACAAAGGCTTGGTCATGGACATAAGCTCCGTGCCAACCACATAAGCATCAGCGCCGGATTGTTCAGCCAGCGCCGCATAGTGGAAGATCATGGAGGAATAGCTCACAAACCAAGCCGTCGTGTCCCTGGGATCGATAAATCCACGAAATGTTCCGTCGCGGCTGTCCACGTGGGGCTTAAGCGCGATTTTAAGGCCCAATGCCTTGGCTTGGCGGATAATCCCGCGCAAAGCGTCATCCCCGGCCGCATCGTTTTTCCAGGAAATCACCGAGGCATTTTTGTCGGCCATGAACTTAAACGGGGTAATAACAACCCAATTGGCTCCGGTGGCCGCGATATCGCGCAGGCTCTGCCCGGCCTGGGCCTGGGCGTAACCCTCCGGAGTCCAGGCCAAAAGATGAAAGCCATTCATCACAAAAGGGTTTTTGGCTTCGCCCTGGGCAAAAGCCCAACTGCCCGCCAGCAAGACAAGGATAAAAAATCTCACTGAAAAACTATAATTAATTTTTATGCTTCAAGAACAAAAAATTAACGAGCTTCTAAAAAGCCTGCCCCTTTGGACGATGGACAACGGCCAATTGGTCCGCGAAGTCAAATTCCAGGATTTCTTGGATGCCGTGGGTTTCATCAACAATCTCATCCCCATCTGCGAGGAAATGAACCATCATCCGGATATTCATCTTTCTTTCTGCAAAATGCGCCTAAATCTCTTCACGCATAGCGCCAGTGCAGTCACCGAGCTTGACTTCATCCTGGCCAAAACGCTGGAGAAAATCTTAAGCACTTGGCCGACCCTCAAGAACAACAGCCGCAACCCCTAAAGCCGCGCGATCAGCAAGGGAGAGATAAAACCAAACTTCAAATTATTATCGTTTTATCGCTGTCGGTTTCTTTTCTGTCGGGATACACCGCCGCTTACCGCTACCATCGCTTGGAACGCAAGCGAACCCAGGATCTTCTTAAGGCAAAAATTACGCGTCCCGTCACGCCCAAATCCGCCGGCCTGCCGCAGGGCCCCACCATTATCATCTCCTCCCAGCCGGTCGGCCCGCCGCCCGCCCTAGACATTGAAAAAGCCAAAACAGCCGTGGACACAAAATCTCTCCTGCCCCGTCACATTCTTTTTACTTGCGTCAACTATCGCGCCAAGGAAGTTTTCCTGGCCGGCGAATTCAACTCTTGGTCGCCGATTAAAATGAACAAAGAAAAACCCGGAACCTGGAGGGCCGGAATAGAAATTACCCCCGGCACCTACCGCTACCACTATCTTGTGGAAGGGAAAAAAACGCCGGATCAATATAATCCCCGGCGCGAAGGGAATTCTTCCATTTTGATTATTGAGCCGCTCAAATAAAATAGAATAATGTCGAGAAACGTTTACAAGGGAGAATCAATACAATGAACAAAATAGACAAAAAAGAATTTTATTACGCGGGGCTGATCCTCTTGGGAGCCGCGGCACGGCTCGCGCCGCATCCGGCGAATTTCACGCCGACCGGAGCCATGGCCTTCTTCTCCGGCAACAAAATGGCCGGGATTTGGGCTTATGCCTTGCCGATGATTATTCTCCTTGCCTCCGACGCCATCCTGGGCTGGCACTCGACCATGCTGTTCGTATACGCCGGTTTTTTCGCCGCGACCTGGCTGGGACGCCGGTGCGGGACGAGCCGGGCTGGCCGCCTGGGAGGCTTGGGCCTTTCCTCCGCCATCTTTTTTACCGTCAGCAATCTGGGCGTGTGGCTCGTCTCCGGCATGTACCCTCACAACTTGGCCGGCCTGGCCACCTGCTACGCCGTAGCCCTGCCGTTCCTGTTCAACGAAATGGCCGCCACCATGCTCTACGGAACCGCCTTTTTCTGGGCCGCCTCCTGGATCGAGAAAAAGGCCGGCACGCCGGCGATGGCCTCCTGAACATTCGATCAGATATCGTAGAAACAACCATTGACGGCAAAACCAACCATGACGCCCCTTTTTTCCGTTCCTCGGGAAAATTCTGCGCCCCCTCCACCGCCACCCTGGTCGCCTATTTGAATTTCTATAATAGCGGCCACTTATGAAAAAGCGAAATAATCGGCTAGGAGGGACTATGGAAAAAATAAAAACAAAGCTGACGGCGAAAGCCAAGCTTGCGCCCGTAGCGCAAATCCGCCTCAAACCCCTGCCTGCCAGGGCGCTGACGGCGTTCAAAAAAGAATTGTTTGAAATCCACGCCAGGCTCGCCGCCGACCTTGAAGACCTCAAAAAAACGGAGTTGCCATCCACGATCGAGGTCAGCCCGGGCGATGACGCCGACGTCGCCACGCAAACCTACGAAAAAGAAATGCTGTTTGAGATTTCCGGCTCGGAACGAGAAACCCTGATGCAAATCGAAGAAGCCCTGCAACGCATCGCGAATAAAACCTTCGGCTATTGCGACCGTTGCAAAAAACCAATTCCATTGAAACGCCTCCGCGTCATTCCCTACAGCCGCTACTGCCTCGCGTGTCAAACCCTGTTTGAAGCCCGGGGGGGATAACCGTGGCTCGTGGGCTCTCGGGCAATAAAATTGCCTTTTTATGAAAGCCGTCATCTTCCGCGAACACGGCGGGCCTGAAAAACTCGAATATGTTGAAAATTTTCCCGATCCGGTCTTAGCCCAAGACGAGGCCCTGGTCCGCGTGCGAGCAACGGCGCTTAACCGCCTGGACATCTGGGTGCGCCAAGGATTGCCGGGCTTAAAAGTTCCCCTGCCCCACATTTCAGGTTGCGACGCGAGCGGCGAAATTGCCCGGCTCGGCTCCGGGGTCAAGGGATGGATCGCCGGAGAGGCCGTGGTAATTTCGCCGGGAATCTCCTGCTTTAAGTGCCCCTTCTGCCTGGAGGGCAGGGACAATCTTTGCGTCGCCTACGGCATCTTAGGCGAGCATGTTCCGGGAGGTCTGGCCGAGTTTGTCAAGGTCAAAGCCCGACAATTAGCGGCCAAACCAAAAAACATCAGCTTTGAGGAAGCGGCGGCCTACCCGCTGACATTCCTTACCGCTTGGCACATGCTCATGACCCAGGGGAACCTTGCGGCAGGCAACAGCGTTTTAATTCTTGGAGCCGCCAGCGGAATCGGCGTTGCCGCCATCCAAATCGCCAAACTCGCAGGCGCCAAGCCAATCTTGGCGGTGGCCGGCAACGAGGACAAACTAGACAAGGCCAGGGCCCTGGGCGCCGATATTACCATCCTTTCCAAGCCCGACGGCTCAACCCCGTTTTACCGCGAGGCGCTTGTGGCCACGGATAGCAGGGGCGTAGACATTGTTTTTGAACACGTGGGCCCGGCAACGATGGCGAATTCCATTAAATCGGTTAAAAAAGGGGGGATCATCGTCACCTGCGGCGCCACCGCCGGCCCAGAAGCTCCGATTGATCTTCGATATTTTTTCACCCGCGAAATCCGGCTCCAGGGATCAATCATGGGAACCTTGGCCGAGTTTCAAAAAATTACCCAACTGGTGGAAGAAAAAAAACTCTGTCCCGTGATTGATTCCGTCTGGGGACTCAAGGACGCGCGGGGAGCCCAGGAAAAAATGCTCTCGCGCCAATTCTTTGGAAAAATCGTGCTCGTGCCCTAGCGTGAGTTTACTGCGGTTGGGGGCGTGACGCGGCCCTAAAACCTAATTTTTCCCTCGAACAGTCAGCTTTTTTCTGCGCTACAAGCCGTATAGACAAACTTCGGTTTTTTTATTCTCCCGCAATAGCTTTAAAATTCCGGAATTCCCCCGGAATTCACTAACTCACTCTTTTTTTTAACAATAGGTATTCCTGCGTGAGCTGGGCCAAGGCAGACTCCTGCGCTTGCTTTTCTTCCAGGAGCTTGGCGTATTGATCGTAGGCTACGGGAAACTTTTTTTTGTAGCGGTTCCTGCATTAAGCGGGGTGTCCCCGGAATTCCTGTTTGAGGGTCAAGTCTCCTTTTACTTTTATTCTAAATTCGCATTAGGGCAAGAAATGGTGAGCCGTGTAGGCATCGATCAATTTGCGAAGCATCTGCTGATATGGAGCGTGGTACTTTTCAGCGGCCTTTTTGAAGAATTCGACGCTCGATTTGCTGAGCGTCATCGTCACCTTAACGCCCTTCTCTTTGAAAGCCAGCTCTTCCGGAGGAGGCAAAAAATCCTTGATTATCCGAAGTTTTCCGAGCGGCTCATCCGTGTATTTTATTTTCTTTTTCATAAACAACCCTTCCTTTTCTCCAGTATCCAGCTCCAAAAATCCGAATCCGCTCTTTTCTAAACGTGAAACGAACGGTCAATATTTCTTCCTCAACTCGGCCGAAACAATAGAAACGTTTCTCTTTCTCGCTATGCTCCAAGTCTTCGGCGATGACGCGTTCGGGATCGGAGAATGCGTACTGGGCAGTCTTGAAGGATACCCCGTGTTTTAGTTGATTTTTCCGATCCTTCCTGCTGTCCCACTCAAAATGCAACATGACTAAGATTAGTATACCAGGAATATGGCAAAATAGCCATATATAATTATGGCTTCCGGAGGTTGGGACGTTGCAAGCTTACCGGAACGCGGTTGAAGTATTCAAAGGCCCGCACATGGCTCATGGTCCAGCAGGCCAGGTCCTGGCTTCGGGAGGCCTCGGCGTAGGTGTAGTTCGACGCTCCCCAGACTCCCACAAAGAGCTGGGTTGGGACAATCTCTCCTGTATCGGGATCAATGATCCCGAGGCCATCACAGTAATCCACGAAGACTTTCTCCCCGGCCTTATGCTCTTGGCGCATCACCAGGCCCAGCTTTTTCTTGTACTCGCTGTAGTAATGAGCGAACTGGGTGTAGCCGTGGCTATCGGGATGCTGCTCCTTGTGCTCTTGCCACAGAAGCGTCAGGGTAACATGGGAATTGCGAAGCTCCTCATGGACCCTGGCGTAATCGGGCAGGGGCTTTGATGAGGCCGATGGGTTGTCCAGTGGCAGAGAAAAGAGTTTTTGTTCGAGTTCCTCTTCACCAATGGTTTCAATCGCCGGCCAATCCGCCAGGCCCGCGGCTTGAGCGCGCCCCAGATAATCCGCGACTGTTGTACGGCCAATGCCAAGACTCTTGGCAATTTGGCGGTTGCTCAGGTAGCAGGCAAACTTAAGCCTGCAAACCTCCTTTGTTGTGCGCATGGTTAACCTCTCTTGTGCCATAGAACCTCCTTGATGCTGGAAACATTGCAAGGATTCTACGGCGAATTGTGGTTAAACCAACGCCGTTCGCTGCGGGGGTGTTTCGGGCATGATGGCCACCCTTTCGGAAGGATCTAGAAAGTGGCCGTCTTCCGGCCGAAAAGGGTGGCCGTCATGTTCCGAAATAGGTGGCCGTCATGCCGCCGAAAAGGGTGGCCACTTTGGACCGAAAAACGCAGTTGGTAATCATCGTCGCAAAAGAAAGTATTCTGCCTTCGGTTTCCTCTTTGCGTGACATGGTGGGGGATATGCGGAGCAACGATTCTGGCAATGCGGGCCATGGAGGATTTTAGAACATATGAATTAAGTGGGGTGTCCCCGGAATTACGCAACCGCAGTAAACTCACGCTAGGCTCTGGGGCTCAGAGAAAAAATCTCCGACTCTTTGAGCATGGACACTAAATTGCAGAGCGCATTTTGCGCGGACTCTCTCCAGAGATCCAGGCGAAACCCGAAGCATTGCAAATAGTCCAGGACTTCACCGCGTTCGAGACCCTTTAAAGACGCCTCTTGAGCCGCCATTTGGCTCAAGTTACGCAAATTCAGCTCCAAGGTGCGCCGGATCACGCTGATCAATTCATCTTTTTGATCACGCTCTAAACCCGGCTGGCAAACCCAACGGTAAAGACAAAAGGGGGCGCGTTTCCAACGATACCATTCCCACGCCAAATCGTAGGCGTAGGAAAATCCAAAAAACTGCCTGGACCGCGAGCCAAGATACGGCCCGCCCTGGCACACCCAAACATCATCCTCCAGGCTAAGCTCGGAGCTAATTTCGTGGTCCATCTCCCAATAAAACGACAACAGCAGTTTAGCCAACACCGCGGCCTCGGGCGCCAAGCTCAAGATTTCTTCAGAGATGCCGACTTTAAGCCGCCCGTGCTCTTCAATAGGACGGCGGGTCAGCATCACATAAGGGGCATGATTGATGGCCGCCTGCGCGGACTCATCCGGCAGTTCGGCGTAAGCCTTGTACGGATTAATAAAAATTCCAAAATCAGCCAGTTCTTCGCATCCTTCCTGAAGCAAACGGGTCAAATCACCAGCGGCCACCGGACCGGCCATAATACGGCCTCGAAGCACCAGGTCGGCCAAAACCCCGGCGCTAACCGGTATTGTGACATAGGAACCAAAAAATTTCAGGTTGTTGTAGTACAGCTGGGCAGGCGCCGAGCGAACCCTGCCGATGACCGATGGATGTTCCATGGTTACGCGTCCGCCTCACCCGTGAGCGCCTTGGGATCAAAAAGACGATTCATCTCTTCTTCGCTGATCAGATTCTTTTGCCGCGCCAAATCTGGGACCGGCGTCTTGCTTTCAACGCACTCCTTAAAAATTTCAGCGGATTTTAAATAACCGATCTTTGGAGTCAGCGCCGTAGCCAACGAAGGGCTAATGCCGAAATAATAACGGCAACGCTCGCGGTCCACGGTAATCCCTTCAACGCATTTTTTAGCGAACACAGGTAAAAAGTTGCCAAGAATACTCATGGAATCTAAAATCCGAAAAATAGAAATAGGCGTCATGACATTAAGATCCAACTGCCCGGCTTGGGACGCGAGCGCAGTCGTAGCATCCGCGCCCACCACGTCAAAAGCGATTTGATTAAGCGCCTCGGCCATAGAAGGATTAACCTTGCCGGGCATCATCGAAGAGCCCGGCTGAACGGCTGGAAGCGTAATTTCGCCCAATCCCGTCAAAGGCCCGGAGGCCAAGAGCCGAAGATCGTTGGCAAGACGAATCAACTCCAAAGCAAAGTTCCGCATCGCGCCGGAAAAGGCCAACAGCGGAAAATGGCTCTGAAGGGCGTACCTCGCGTCCCGGGCCGCATAGAGATTGACGCCCGAAAGATTAGCCAAGGAACTGATCGCGGCCTGGCGAAAACCCTTGGCCGCGTTCATTCCGGTGCCGGCCGCCGTGCCCCCCAGGGCAACGTAGCGTAACAAGTCGCTCGCCCCGGCCATTTGCGTGTGACACTCCTCGATCGCCACCGCGTAAGCCCCAAACTCCTGACCCAATGTAATCGGCACGGCGTCCCGTAGGTGCGTGCGCGCGGATTTAAGAACATCGGCAAACTCCCTGCCCTTGGCGGCATAAGCCTTTACAAGAGTTTCAATGGCCTTTGAGAGCCGGGGAAACTCCAAAAGAACCGCCAAATGACTCGCCGTTGGAAAAGTGTCGTTGCTGGATTGCCCGCAATTGACATGTTCATTGGGGGAAAGGGCCTCATACTCGCCCTTTTTCCTGCCCATGATTTCCAATGCCCGATTAGCCAACACCTCGTTGACGTTCATGTTAAACGATGTGCCGGCGCCGGCCTGATAAATGTCAATGACAAATTGATCGAGATGTTTGCCTTCGAGCGCTTCATTGGCCGCGGCCATAATCGCTTCGGCCCGGTCCATGCCCAGGGCGCCCAAATCCCTATTGGCCAAGGCGCAGGCCTTTTTAATTAAAACATAGGCCCGCACAAAAACAGCGCCAGCGCGCCGTCCGCTGATAGAAAAATTTTCCTGCGCTCGAAGGGTTTGAATGCCCCAATAAGCGGAATTAGGAACCTCGCGTTCGCCTAGCGAATCTTTTTCTTTACGATTCTCCATTGACCACACCGGAAATTTAACTTAAAAATATGTAACTGCTCAGGTTCGTCGCCCCCGCGAAGGCGGGGGTCTGGGCCTGGATTCCCGATCAGCGCCTCCGGCGCCCCAAGGTGCCGCGAGCCCTGCGAACGGCCCGCTTTCGCGGGAATGACGGCAAGGGGAGCGCCGCGCCTGAATAGTTGCCTTAAAAATATATTTTATCAAAAACATAAAATAATGGGGACATCCTTATGTGCAGAATTTTTGCTCAACTCAGCGTAACGCCCCACAATCCCTCGGAATATCTCGTTAAATCCCGCGCTTCATTGCTGGCGCAGAGCAAGGCAAAAAAAAATTTTCTTCAAAAGGACGGATGGGGCGTCGCAACGCTCGCCCCGGGCGGTTTTCACATTTTCAAAAGCCCCAACCCCGCTTACCGAGAAAGCCCCCTGTTCATCGAACAGGCCGCTAAGAGCTCCTCGCGCATCGTCATCGCCCATATTCGCGCCGCCTCAAACCCCCTGAAACTTCCCCGCAAAGATTTAATCGCGCGCGAGCATAACCAGCCTTTCGGCTTTGGCCGTCTGGCCTTCGCCCATAACGGAACTCTCAACATCGCGGCCGCGGCGCGCGATCAGCTCCTGGGAGCGTATCGTCGCAAACTTGAGGGAAAAAACGACAGCGAAATCTACTTTTGGATTCTGTGCAAGTGGTATGACAAAACCAAAAAAATCCCGGAAGCGCTGGTTGAAACGGTGCGAGAAATCTGGCAATTGTGGCGATCCCTGCCCAAATCCAAAAAAAATAATTGGAAATTTCCCTACACGGGCTTAAACGCCGCGATCTCCGACGGCCGGAATCTCTGGGCCTTATGCCACTCGCTAATGCTCGTTGAGCGCAAGTCCTTATGCCTGAGAGATCAGCCCTACAACCGCATGGCCCTGCGGCTTGAGAATGAAGGCCGCCGCCTAGTCGTGGGCTCGGAAAAATTCAGCCCGGATCCAGGCTGGCGGGTCATGGCCATGCATCGGCTCTTGAAAGCCTGGCCCGAAAAAGGAAAAATTCAATACGAGGTGAAACCATTTTTATGGAAACATTAAGTCTAAAGCAAATCTCTGAGATCATCCGTCAACAGGCCCTGCCATTTCAAGAACTCCGGCGGGAGCTTGAAAAATTCATCATCGGGCAGGAAGATTTAGTTCACAAAGCCATTCTGGCCCTCTTGGCAAACGGGCATATCCTCTTAGAAGGCGTGCCTGGCCTGGGCAAAACGCTCGCGATGAAAACCCTTGCCCGACTCATCCAGGCGGATTACTCCCGGATTCAATTTACGCCCGATCTTCTGCCGGGCGACATCGTGGGAACCCCGATTTTTCATCCCAAAGACGGAACCTTTATCGTCAAAAAAGGCCCGATTTTCTCCAATTTCGTTCTGGCTGACGAAATCAATCGCGCGCCGGCCAAAACCCAATCAGCCCTTCTGGAAGCGATGCAAGAGCGACAAATCACGATTGGGGATGAAACCTTCAAATTAACGGAACCCTTCTTAGTCCTGGCCACGCAAAATCCGATTGAACAGGAAGGCACCTACCCTCTTCCCGAGGCCCAGGTGGACCGATTCTTGGTAAAACTAAAAGTCACCTATCCCTCAAAAAAATCCGAGCTTGAAATTTTAGACCTCTACGCAGGGCAAAACGGCCGGCGCGAACCCCATCCGCTCCTTAAGACCGAAGAAATTTTACAAGCCCGCGCAACGTTGAGCCAAATTTACCTCGACCCCAAACTCAAGGACTACATCATAGAAATCATCTTCGCCACCAGGTTCCCACAGGACCACAAACTTGAAAAACTCAAATCCTTGATCGCCTACGGCGCGAGTCCCCGGGCCACGCTCTATCTGGCCCAGGCGTCCAAAGCCTCCGCCTTTCTCGAAGGCAGGGGTTATGTCACGCCTGAGGACATCCGCCTTATCGCCTTTGACGTCCTGCGCCACCGCGTGCTTCTAAGCTACGAAGCCGAAGCCGAAAACATCACGAGCGAAGACATCATCCACGAAATCCTCGAAACGATCAGCGTTCCATAAAAACTTTAACTCCCGCCAAAAAAATTGGCTATTGACTTGTCTCCTGACCTGCCTTAAAATCTTTATAGTGATAATTCGACAATATAGGAGGCAATATGCTAATAACAAAAGAATCAAAAGCGCTAACGTGCGCGCTTGTCCTTGCCGTCGGAGGTTGCCTGGCGACGGGTCTGCGCGCCGAAGAAAAAAAACTGCCGGATAAAAAATTATCGCTACAAAAAAGCCAGTCCATGCAAGAAAAAATAGACAACTCCAGAACACAGAATATCAGAAGCAACTTTACCAATCAGGAGGAGATTGATAAAATATGTTTGCTTAAGCGCAAAGCTTTCCAACAAGCTAATCCCGATAGTGATCTTGCCAAGAAATGTTTCAAGCAATGCACGGGGAGCGGGAATTGGCCAAGCTCTCGTGAGTGCAAAATTTCGCCCCTATCGTCATCGAAGCCATCGGCTTTTGAAACCAAAAAGTCTTCCGAACTTGCTTCGTGCACTACTTGTTATGACGTAGAGGTTTCCTGCAATACGCCTTAGACAATAACAGGAAAATGGAAACTTGCCCCCTTCTCAACCCTCTTGGCACACTCATTCCCGCGAAAGCGGGAATCCGGGTCTCGTCGGAGTCTGGGCCCCGCCTTCGCGGTGGTGACAAGCCAACTGCGGAATCACGGATCAGTTACGATTTCTTAAAGATGCGCTGAATGGAACTTCTGGAGATAATCTCTAGGGACCAGAGTCATATTCTCTGGGACAATGGCCAAACGAGATCCCATCTTTTCGGCAGCCCTCTTATAAAGGCTCAAAAGATGGTCAGAATCCACATTTTCAAGCCTAGAGATGTGGGTTTGTTTAAGCCCCAAGGCTCTGGCCAGTTGTTCCTGGGTCATGCCTAGAAACTTACGCAAAAGCGCAAATTGCACGGGAAGAGGACGTTGCATAAGCTCCTCAAAATATTCTGTTGCATATTCAGGGTCAGATTCAATGGCTTTGCGCACATCTTGGTCGAATTGAATTTCCTGTTTTTTTCTTTTCATGGTTTCGCCTCCAAAATTTCCTTCATTCGCTTATAAGCTTTTTCGAGCTCATTTCTAGGCGTATCATCCGATTCCTTTTCATAGGCCGAAAGAAGCCAAAGCTCGCTCTTCTTGATGCAAATAAAAATCCGGTAAGCGATCTTGTCAAAGCGTCTTTTAATCTCCTTCAAGGGTTCCCGCCCTTTGAGAGTTCTGACTGTCACATTCATGGTTTTAGGCCAAAACTCCTCAAGCGTCTGCAGATCGATATCCAGTTTGACCGCCGCCTTCTTTCTCTGGCCATCCTGCCGCAATGCCTCCAGATACTCACGAACTTCACCAGAGTCACCATGGGGGTAGTACTTTATTTTGAGCGCCATTATATACCCTTATAAGTATATACCTAAATAGGTATATCTTCAAGGCTTTGGCTGGAAAGGACATTGCATCCTTCTAGTCCTGATAAGTTTTCTTGGCACACTGCCCCCCGATTTCCCGATTTCCCATTTCCAACAGGCCAACCAGGGACTTTCGGGGTAAATTTAGCGGCCCAGAGTCCCGGAAGAATTTGGGACTTTAGGCCCTGGCTTGAGATTGAATCTCATGACAAAATTGACCTATGCTATTGAAGCGAGCGATTGGCCTTGCCTTTTTCGCCTCATTGACCTTATTTGCTTTAGCCGCCTTGCCCCTCTGGGGCCAAGACCCCGGCGGCGTTCATACGAGAATTCAGCAAGTCTTTCATGGCCGCTCGGCCCAGCCTGTCCTGATCGGGCCGCTGAATCTTGGACAGATCAAAATATCCGGCCCGGCTTCTCGGCCCCCACTGCTTTCACCTTCCTTTCAATCGTTAGTTTCTAAACTGGCGACAAGCGCGGCTAAAATAGAAGCCCTATGGCCGGGCTACAAAGTTTTTGACAAACCAATTCTTCTTAATACGCCCGGGGAAACGGCCATCTTAATCGCCATGGCCGATCCTCCAGACGGCTACCTGCGCTACCCGGCGCCAAGCGCCCCGCGCGTCCCCGTTTATATTCTCAACGGCGGCATTTCCAATGCCCCTTACATGGATTTTGACTATCAGATTAACGGCCAGAGCGCTTTTCTCTATCGCGTTGAATCAGGCGCCGGCGCCGATGAAACATTTGCAACCGTAGTCCATGAACGATTCCACGGCTTCCAAGATTCCTGGAAATCATCGAGCGGCGGCAACCAAAATTATCCTGTGCTGGATGAAGTTAATCTTGCCTTGGCCGCATTAGAACAGCGAACCCTGGCCGATGCGCTCGGCGCGACCGCGTGGCCGCAACGCCTTGAAAAAACAAAAAATTTCATCGCCATCCGCCAGGCCCGGTATCAACGGCTATCCCAAGAAGCTCAAAATGCCGAAGCGTGGCAGGAGCGCAATGAAGGCACGGCGCGATTTGTTGAACTAGAGGCCCTTGAAACCGCCTTTTATCAAAATCCACGGACAAAATTGTCAATGGAACTTCAAAAGGAACTGCACTTCAACATGATGAAAAAATGGCGCTATTACATAACCGGCGCCGCGCAATGCTATCTGCTCGACGGCCTTGTCGCCGGGCAATGGAGAAAAAAAATCCAACAAGGGCAAAACCCCTGGCAGGCGCTTAGCGTAGCTTGGCCTTTGAGCGAGATCGAATCCCAAAATCGCTTGAACCTTGCCAAGAGCCAATATCAATACGACATATTGCTAGCCGAGGCCCAACAAAAAATCCAAACTTACACAACCTCGCGGGATGAGGCCATGAATGAATTTAAGAACGCCCCGGGACGCCGTTTGCGGCTCATGCCCAAGAAGGTTTCCGGCTTCAATATTTCTAAAAGCGAGTTATATGATGACCTGCCGGAAGGCTGGCTCATCAAAGGCGGCGACTTTGAAATCGGCGGCCCAGGCTATGCTTTAAGCGCCTCAGGGCGGATCATTCTCCTTCGCAACATGTCAAACCCCGAAACCAACCTCGTGGGTGACGGGACCATTTTTCTAGACGGCAAGCCCCTCGTCTTAACGGACGGCTCCTGGGCATTCCAAAATCTTAAAATTGAAGAGAATGGATTTAAATTGGACGCGGATATACCCGGTTCGCTCGCCGTCGAAGGAAACGAGGTCAGCGTTCGTTTCACCAACCAGGCCCCTTAAAAAAAAGACTAAGGGGCTCCTTCTGTCCCGATGTTAAGCTCCGAACTTATCGCTAGAATTCGCAGGCTCGAAATCACCAGCGCCAAGCTGGTGGAGGAAATGTTCGCGGGCAAATATCAAAGCGTGTTCAAGGGCCGGGGCCTAGAATTTTCCGACGCGCGCGAATACCAGTGGGGGGACGACATCCGGGCCATGCACTGGAAAGCTATGGCGCGGTTCGCGGGCAAACCCTTCATCAAACGCTTCACAGAGGAACGCGAGTTAACCGTAATTTTGGCCGTGGATATTTCAGGCTCCCAGGACTTCGGCTCCCAATCCCGCTCCAAGCGCGAAGTCGTCCAGGACGTCGCGGGCGCGCTGGCGTATCTGTCCATGAAAAATAAGGACAGGGCGGGCCTCCTGCTCTTTAGCGATCGCGCCGAACTTTTTCTGCCCCCAAAGGGGGGACGCTTCCACGCCTTAAGAATCCTGCGGGAGTTAGTGGGATTCGAACCCCAATCGCGCCAAACGAATATAGAATTCGCCTTAAGTTATCTTCTGCAAATGATCAAAAAACGGGCGATTGTCTTTTTGATTTCTGATTTTCTAGCGCCGGTCGGAGCCGATGACGCAACGCCGGCTTTCGCCAAAAAGCTGGCTGTTCTGGCTAAAAAGCACGACACGATAGCTATAACCGTGGAAGACCCCGCGGAGAGGGAACTGCCGGCCATCTCGGGCATTGCGCGCTTTGAGGACGCGGAACAACCCGGCGCCGTTCACGAACTTGATTTGCGCCGCGGCGATCTCGTGAGCCTGCTTAATCAAGAAAACGCCCGCCGGGAAGAAGAATTAGAACGACTCTTCAAACATTGCGGCATGGACCGCCTGCGCCTGGACACGAGGGGAAATTTTACGGACGCGCTAGCGGATCTATTCAAAAAACGCCAACGCCGCAAAACGAAAGGCGGATAAGGACCCCCCTTATTCAGCTTCCTCCTGAGGCATCAATGTCTTGCGCAAGGACTCCAGGGCCCGATCTCGGGTGATTTCCGAACTCCTGGGATCGCGGTTGTACATTTCCCGCTCGCGCGACCTTGGAAGCTCCGGGTCTCCATAAAAAGAAACCGCGTCCAACACAATTTTGCCCTGTTCGCTGATTTTGCGCGCT
This sequence comes from uncultured Elusimicrobia bacterium, assembly GCA_964357255.1. GTDB lineage: Bacteria > Elusimicrobiota > Elusimicrobia > JACQPE01 > JACQPE01 > JBBTIS01. The sequence continues at coordinate 50,296 of CAYHKQ010000001.1, read as the reverse complement.
TCGGTGCGGCCGCCACGGGAGACGTCGCCAAAATAATGCGACACGCTCACGGAGCCTCTCTTGGCCTGATAAATCGCCAAGGCCGCGTCAGGATCAAAGGTGCCGGTCGGCATGATGTCGCCAAAGTCCACAAAGAAAAATCCTTCCTCCGGACTTCTGATAATGGCCGCCGCGTGCGCCGTTGTCAGGCCAATTTCCGATCCGCGCTTGACCACGCTCACCGGCCCAGCTTGAAGATCTAAACCCAATTTTCTGCTCAAAGCCATGACAAGTCCGGACGCGCTCTGCGCCGAGCCGATACAAACCAGCATGGGGTCGCCGCGGCTCTCAGGGTCCGCCAATAAATCCATGTAGGCCGCCCTCCAACGCCCATAAATCTCATCGTCGCTCTGCGCATTAGGAACGGAAAATTCATTAGAATTATAATTTACAACGTCTTGAAAACCCGTCATAAGGGACGCCGCATAAAGAATGTCCCGCAAGCTTGCGACATTCAAATTCCGCGCGAACGAAGGCAAGTCGGGCGACGCCTTGACCGCCTCCTTGAAACCATCAATAAACTCCTGATCAATGTTTTCATAAGATTTGTCCAACGCTTGGATAAGTTTCGGATCAGGAGTATCATAAACTTGCCTGGCCAGATAACGGCTCGTTTTAATGTTGACGCCGTCCCCCGGCGTCCAGGAAAGACCGGCCTGGATCGAATAATTCTCAGACAACGCCCGCCCATCGATATCGCTTCGAGCGGCCAAGGAGCCGGTCAAATCAACGCCCAGCTTGTCGAGAGGGCGCAATCCGATTTTCAGAGCCCCGCCCTGCTCATTGGCGAACCACGGGCTATGGCTCACCCTGGCCATCACCGACGGGGAAACAACTATGGCGTCCTTGGCATAATCCGCGCCTATCATAAAGTCGGTATAAGGCATCCGCGCGGCGACTTGCGACCAGGCGCGGATATGTTGCGAAGGCCCAAGATAACGCGAATAATCCGCGCCCATGCTGATCCCCTCGTAAAAAAAAGCCCAGTTGGGCACTCCCTTCTCGGTAATATTACGATAAGAATCCGCCTGCCCCATTGCCGCCTCCCCCTGAACCCAGTAGCGAAGCATCTCCGAATCCGCAACCTTAACGGCCAATGCCACTCCCGCGTTCGCGTCCAACATGCCCTGCCATGTGTAGGCATCTGAAAAATTCCCCATTCCAAAAACTCCGCCCCCGCCAAAAGCGGCCAAAGCAGCACGGCCGCCCACTCGCCATGGAGAAATTACGTCGGAATAAAAGCTCCCCGCAACCAAGCCTTCGGCGACCAAACCATTGTCATCCTTGCCTCCTTTCAACCACGCCGGACCCGAAACCTTTGTCCTGACATTGGGCAGGCTTGGCTCCGTGTTCAAATAAAGATACCCGCCTGTCACAAGAGTCATAACATCTATGCCTTTACCCTGATGCTTAAATTTTGAACTCAATGTTCCGTAAGGGCTGGGCAACAGGGTTCCGAAGGGCAAGTCTGATCCGCCCAAAAAGCTTTGAGCGGAAATCAATCCGGCTCTGGTTCCAAGGGAAAATCCTGTCGTCATGGGAAAAATAAGAGACTCCTCCACCTGATAATCGCTTAATTTGACATGAACAATGGGCGGCCAACGGGGAAGAACCTGCTTGGAGGCGCCGCTTTCATTGAGTTGTTTTTCGCCGGTCCGCTTCTGCGTGGATGGCTCCGGCTCTTTTTCCGGCTCCGGCCGTTCGGACGACGCCGCAGGAACCGCGACCGCGGTTTTCTTGCGGCTCGGTTTAGCCGCCTTGGCGCCGTCAAACTCGCTCTCAAGGCCGGCCTGGACCTGGCTAGCCTGATCATCCGCTCTTAAATCCGGCAACGCAAAAAATTGCGTCAAGCCAAGCCCAGCTATCGCCGCAACGCGCCATGACCGCGATGGAAGTTGATCCATGCTATTAGCTTACCCCTGCAAATGCGGCAATACAAGGGACTTTAGTCCCTATTGTTGTAGGCCTTATGATTTTCTCATGTTCGGTCCGGCAAATCTATGATTAATTCCGGCGCAAACCCTTAACGCGGCTTTTGGAAGTGAAAAAAAACCGTATCCCCGTCTTGAAATTCATAAGTCTTGCCTTCGGAACGGATCAAGCCCTTCTCGCGCAGGGCGGCTTCAGAACCCATACGGTCCATATCGTCAAAACGATAGACGTCAGCTCGTATGAATCCAGTCTCCATGTCGGTGTGAATTTTGCCGGCGGCCTGCGGCGAGAATGTTCCCTTAGTAATAGTCCAAGCGCGGCTTTCCTTGGGCCCGGCCGTAAAAAAAGTAATAAGGCCTAAAAGTTTATAGGCCGCGTGAATCAGGCGGTCCAAACCGCTAAGCTCCAGACCCATCTCCTTTAAAAAAATCTCCCTCTCGGCGCCTTCGAGCTCGGCGATTTCGGCCTCTAACTTACCGCAAAGAACCAAAAGCCCGGCGCCATCCCCCTTGGCCAATTGCTCCACCGCGCCGGCCAAAGCAGGACTCTCCTTGCCCGGTTCATCCATATTGCCAACGTAAAGCACGGGCTTGTCCGTTAAAAGCCCGAAAGAGCGCGTCGCGGTTTTGGGCAAACCCATGGCGCGAACCGGCTTACCCTCGGCCAAAACCGCATGAATTTTTTTGGCGATATCATAGCGTTCAATCGCGATTTTGTCGCCGCTTTTGGCCTGGCTTTGGGCTTTGTCCATCTGAGCTTCCACCGAACTCAAATCCGCCAGCGCCAACTCCGTATTAATCACCTCAATATCGCGCTTAGGGTCCACCCCGCCCATGACATGAACCACGTCGTGATTGCCAAAGAATCGCACGATATGGACTATCGCGTCCACCTCGCGGATATTGGCTAAAAATTTATTCCCAAGCCCCTGGCCTTCGCTGGCCCCTTGAACCAGCCCCGCAATATCCACAAACCGGATCGCGGCCGGGACCGTTTTCTCCGACTTAAAAATCTCGCTCAAGCGCTTCAAACGCGCGTCCGGAACGCTCACCACGCCCACATTTGGCTCAATCGTAGTAAAGGGATAATTGGAGGACGCGGCATGACCGGAGGTTAGCGCATTAAAAAGAGTGGACTTGCCCACATTCGGAAGACCGACAATCCCAATTTCCATTACCCTGGATTATCTAATATTGCTCCGCATCGGGAGTCTTGAAATTTTCTAAACTGAACTGCTGGCCTTATCCAAAGGAGGAATAAAAATATGACGATTCTAAAAATTCTTATTGGCGCCGCCTTAGCCGCGGGGACAAACGCGGCGTCCGTGGCATCCATAAACGCCAGCGCAACGGCCATCCATAAAATTCACAACATCGTTGAAAAAATCAAAAACGTGACTAATCCCGGCCAACGTTCGCCCCTGAGCGGCAAGACGGTCGCCGTAAGCGAAGAAGAACTCAACGCCTATCTGGCCAATCTCGCGGCTCAAAAAGGGAAGGATCAAATACAATCCGTTAATATTACTCTTCTCGGCGACAAGCTTCTGACGGTCCGGGCCGTAGCGCGCGTGGAATGGAAAAAAGTTTTTAAGGCGGATAGCAATTCAATGAGCGCAAAACTGTTGGCCAAGGCCGGCGGCATCGGCAGCACAATCGAGGCCCAACTTCAATCCGGATCGGCCAAAGGCAAAGGCTATGTCAAAGTCCTTTCCCTAAAAATTAATGGAATCACCGTTCCGGAAAGTCTGGTCAGCCAAATTCTTCGGTATCTCGGCGAAAACCAACGCCCGCCCATGGACTTCTCGCGCCTCTTTCCTCTGCCCTACGGCATCCAAAAATTCGAAGTCCAAAAAGACAAATTGGCCGTTCACTTTTAAGGGTCATTTTTAAGGGTCAAGTCTCCATTTTACTGATTAAAACGAAATCCGCAAACGCTCTCATGGTTAAAAATAAGTAACTACCCAGGTTTTTTTGGATTCGTCATACCGGCGTCCCAACCCTCTATTAAAATTGAGGGGACTGTCCCGTCTCCTGACGGGACGAAAGCCGGTATCCAGTTCTTGATTTGCAGAATGAAATCCTGGATTCCCGATCAGCGCCTCAGGCGCCCCAAGGTGCCGCGAGCTCTGCGAACGGCCGGCTTTCGCCGGAATGACGGGGAAGAGGAACCTGAGTAGTTACAAAAATAAAATGAATGACCCCTTCCACTTTGTTACAATATATATGTAAACAGCGGACGAAAGGTGGCAGTCAGCAAGCCCCTTGTCCGAGTATAAAGCGGAGACAACGAAGGAGAACGACTATGCTAACCAACAAAAAAATTCTTATTACTGTCAGTGCGATCGGTGGCTGTGTTGCTAGTCTTTTGGCCAACCCCAGCCCCACTTCGCAAGATCAAGCAATTCAAGGCAAAATAATCGTGGAAAATTTAATGCATGGCGCCGCGCCTCAAGGCAATACGCCAAATGCGCCTGTCCAAATCGGAGATATCGCCCAGGACGATGCCGGGCTTGAGCGTAAAAACCACCAAATGAAGCAACGGCAACGTAATCAATTTCTTCTTAAAACCGCAAAAAATTACTGGGAAGAAAAGGCGCAAAACGCCTCCTCAAAGGCAACCGCGTTGCATGTTTTATCGTGGTCTCTTGCCATTCCAGGATTCGCAACCTCTTGGGCAAGCGTGGCCATTGGAATGAGCGGATTGCCGGTTCTGGGGGCTCTCCTCTTTTTCGGCGGAGCCGGCTTATTTGTGGCAGGATGGGCTGTCGCCTACTTCCCCGCCAAAAGCGCGGAAAGGGAAGCTGATACCCTGCGCGGTCATTCTCAAATGGGTGAGAAATTACTCAAAGAGGAAGAAACTGCCGCAGAAAAATTAGACTGAGCCAAAGGCGGTGTAGTGCCAGGGTTTTCGGGCCAGGCCAGTGGTGTCGGCCATGATATGTTTGATCTGGGTGTACTCTTCGAGGGCCCAAACCGATAAATCCTTGCCAAAACCACTGGACTTACAGCCGCCATGCGGCATTTCGGATGTCAGCGGCAAGTGATCATTAACCCAGACCGTGCCGAATTTGAGCGCGGCTGAAACCCGCCAAGCCCTATGAACATCCTTGGTCCATACGCTCGAAGCCAGGCCATAGCGCACATCATTAGCCAGCCGGACAGCCTCCTCTTCGGTCTTAAAAGGCAAAACGCAAACAACCGGGCCGAAAACCTCATTCTGCACAATCTCAGAATCTTGCTTGGCGCCGACGATCACGGTAGGAAGAAAATAATAACCGTCCTTGGTTTCGGCCGAGGAAGGCCGCTCGCCGCCGCAAAGGGCCTTGGCGCCGGCGGACAAGGCGCGGCGGACAAAGCCTTCCACCCGATCCCTCTGATTCTTGCTGATTAAAGGGCCCATGTCGGTCAGTTTGTTCAAGGGATCGCCCACGCGGACAGTTTTCATTAATTTCACATACCTCTCTAGAAATTCGTCATAACGCTTTTCCTCGACATAGATGCGCGTGGCCGCGGTGCAATCCTGCCCCGCATTGACGACGCCCGCCACCACGGCCCCTTGAAGCGCGGCTTCTAAATCAGCATCGGCAAAAACGACAAAAGGCGCTTTGCCGCCAAGCTCCATGTGGCATTTTTTCAGAGTAGGCGCGGCCTGGGCCAGAATTTTTTTGCCGGTTTGCGTGTCCCCGGTAAAAGAAATCATGTCCACCCCGGGATGCGCGCTAAGCGCCCGGCCCGCCTCTTCGGCTCCGGTCACGATTTGCAAAACGCCTTCGGGTATCCCGGCCTCCAAAGCCAAACGCCCCAGTTCAAGCGCAGTCAGCGGCGTCAATTCCGAAGGCTTAAAAATAGCCGCATTACCAGCGGCCAGGGCCGGCATAATTTTCCAAACTGCCATCAAAAAAGGGTAATTCCACGGGGCCACGAGCCCCACGACGCCGATGGGTTCGCGGCAAATAATACTTGTGCAACCGCCGGCATACTCGAGCGACGCGGAGCCGCCCAATGTTCTGAGGGCTCCCGCAAAAAACCTCACATTATCAATGGCAAAAGGCAAATCACTTTCGCGCGCCAATTTTCGGGGCTTGCCGCAATTGGCTATTTCGAGTTCGGCCAGAGCGTCAATATTTTGTTCGATCTTGTCGGCCAAGCGAAAGAGGGTTAGCGAACGTTCACAGGGGGGTTTCTTGGACCAGCGGCCGTCTTCAAAAGCCTTCCTGGCCTGGGCCACGGCAAAATTTACGTCCTTGACGCCGGCCTCCGGCGCCGTAGCCAAGGGCTTGGCATTGGCGGGATTCACTAAGGTCCTTATGGCTCCGCTTGCCGCGCCAGACCAGCGCCCGCCGAGCAACATTTTAAATTCGCGAGCCTTTTGAGTTTTCAGACCTTGCTTCTTTTCGACAGTGGCCGCGCTCATCTTAAAGCTCCTTTAACACCGATTCCAAAATGTCCAGCCCCTCGGTAATTTCCTCATCCGTAGCCACCAGGGGAACTAAGGTGCGGATCACATTGCCGTAGGCTCCGGCTTTAAGAATCATCAATCCCTTTTTTGAGCAATCGCCCAAAATCGCCTTCATGGTTTTTAAGGGCATCGGTTCTTTAGTGGAGCGGTCCGCCACGAGTTCTACGGCCTGCATCGCTCCCAAGCCCCGCGCCTCGCCGACCATCGGCATCTGTTTAGCCCAGGACTTAAAACGCGTCTCGATAGTTAAACCGATTTTTCTGGCGCGCTCCAGGAGCCTCTCTTGCTCAAAAATTTCAAACACTGCCAGGCTCGCCGCGCAAGCTACCGGATTGCCTCCGTAAGTGCTACCCACGCCGCCTTCCTCCGCGGCGTCCATAATCTGAGCCCGGCCCACCACGCCGGCCAAGGGAAGCCCGGCCGCGATGGATTTAGCCACGGTCACGAGATCCGATGTGATCCCCGCGTGCTCATGCGCGAACATCTTGCCGGTGCGGCCAAAGCCGGTCTGCACCTCGTCCACGATTAAGACGATCCCGTGCTGGTCGCAAATTTTACGAAGGGCGGGGAGAAAATCCGTCGGAGGCACCACAAAGCCGCCCTCGCCTTGCACCGGCTCCACCAAAATCGCGGCCACGCGGCTGGGATCCACCTGGGTATGGAACATCTCCTCCAAGCGGCCCAACGCATAAGCGCATACGTCGCGGCTCGCCACTCCCACGGGAGGCCGGTAAGAATAAGGATAATACGCGTGATAAACGTCGGCCGCGTAAGGCCCCAGGCCCAGGCGATAGGGATTTTCCTTGCCGGTCAACGTGAAGGCCAAAAGCGTCCTGCCATGAAAAGCCTGCCCAAAGGAAATAACGGCGCTCCGCTTGGTATAACTCTTGGCAAACTTAACCGCGTTCTCAACGGCCTCGGCGCCGCTGTTAACGAGCATGGCTTTTTTCGGAAAATTTCCTGGCACGGCCTCGCATAATTTTTGGCATACGCGCACATAATTTTCGTAAGCGATCGCTGGAAAACAGGTGTGCAGAAACTCCCCGGCCTGGCGGCGGATGGCCTCGACCACTCTTGGATGGCAATGGCCCACGTTCAAGGCGCCGATGCCTCCGGTGAAATCCAAATAGCGCTTGCCGTCCACGTCCCACATCACGGCCCCGCTCGCCTCTTTAATAAAAATACGGGTGTAATGGTAAAAACTGCCGGTGACATAGCGTTCGCGGTCCTTCCAGTGCGCGCTATTCAACGACATATTCTCTTTTTTAGCGATCGGTTTGGTTAAAGTTTTCACGGCGTCGCCTCCTCTTGAAATTATTATTTATAAGCAAGGTAACTGTTCAGGTCCGTCACCCCCGCGAAGGCGGGGGTCGGGGCCTGGATTCCCGATCAGCGCCTCCGGCGCCCCAAGGTGCCGCGAGCCCTGCGAACGGCCCGCTTTCGCGGGAATGACAGCAAGGGGAGCGCCGCACCTGAATAGTTACTAAGTAAGTTAGAATATTTTTCGTCCCATGAACAGTTCAATTTGGATACTCCTAATAACCCTTGCCTTCGGCCAGGAAACTATCGGCGTTGAAGCCAAACCCAGGCAAACCGAGGTTCCCCTGGCCCATCCGGTAGCCATTGCCTACACGATTCGTTCGGGCAATGCCGTCAAAATTGACTTAACCTCTTGGAAAACCGGCCAAACTCAATGGGGGGATTTTACGCTGTGGGATTTCCATTCCAAGGAAGGCAAAGACGGCGACAAAAAAATCACCATGCTGGACGTCGCGCTGATGGCGTTTAAAATCGGAGATATGGATGTGCCGAGTTTGGAAATTCCCGCCCAAGGAACCATCGGGCAAACGACTGTCGTTAAAACCCCTCCGGTTCATCTTAAAATTCTCGACCCCACGCACAACGCGAAAAACCCGGCCGAGCTTCGGGATATCAAGCGACCCAGAAAACCCCTTTACTTCTGGGAGAAGCCATGGGTGATTGCCGGCTTTAGCGTGGGCGGCATTCTGGGAATCCTGGCGCTGTTATGGTTTTTGCGCTCGCGTCATAAAATCCAGGCTCAAGCCGGACGTCAGGCGCAATCCAAGCTCAGCGCTGAAGAAACTTTCGAGCGCGATCTTGCCGCGCTGATTCAGATGCGCCTCTTGGAATCACGAAAAAACCGGGAATTTTATTTCGCGTTAAGCGAGATTTACCGCAAGTATCTTGACCGGCGCTTTAGCCTCGACACCCAAAGCTTGACCAGCGCGGAACTCACGCGCCTCCTGCACAGGGAGCGCCAGAGCCTGGGCGTTGACTTGCCGGCCGTGATTCGCTTAAAAGAAAGCCTTGAAATTACCGACCTTGCCAAATTCGCCAAATACGCGCCGGACGACGGGGAGAACGCCCACGCAGTGACGATTCTTAAAGAATTTGTCGAGGCGCACCGAGCGCGCCCTGCGCCGGCGGCGGAGCCGGAAAACGCGGCAACGCAAAAGACCGCATGAAACTCGAGTTCGCATCTCCCTGGCTCGGCCTGGCTTGCCTGATTCTTGGACTCGGCGTATCTTTGATCATCCAAATCCTCAAACATAAGAAAGTCTCGGCTTCAGCCGCCCTGATTTACTCCAAAGCGGAACATAACTATCAATTGTTAAATCAACAAAGCGGCCTGCGCCGACGCCACCCGTCCTCTATAATTCTTGCCCTCATTCGCGCGGCCGCCTTGGCCGTTTTGGTCCTGGCCCTGATGCGGCCGCAAAAAGTGACCACTGAACAGCTGGAACCCTTGCTCGGCGTCGACATCGCGCTCGCCCTCGACACTTCGGGCTCGATGCAAGCCCTGGATTTTCAGCCCTTCAACCGCCTTCAGGGCGCCAAAAAAATCGCCTCGGAGTTCGTGGATAAACGCGGCTCAGATCGCATCGGCATTGTGGCCTTTGGAGGGGCGGCTATCCTCGCGTGCCCCTTGACGCTAGACAAACAGGCCGTGCAAAGTTTCTTAGAGCAAGTCGAAATCAATATGACCCAAACCGACGGCACGGCCATAGGTAGCGCGATTATGGTTTCCCTGGCGCATCTCAAAAAAGTCCCGAGCAAATCAAAAACCATTATTCTTCTGACGGACGGCAGAAACAACGCGGGATCCGTGGACCCCGTCACCGGAGCCAAAACAGCGCGAGCGCTCGGCGTCAAAATCTACACCATCGGCACCGGAAAGCGGGGCGGCGGAATTTTCCCTGTGGTGGACCCGATTTTCGGAACGCGCTATATTCGCCGGCCTGAGGAAGAGATTGACGAGGATACGCTCACCAAGGTCGCCGAAATCACGGAGGGGAAATACTTCCGGGCCACGGAACTCAACGAACTCAAGGGAATCTTCGAAGAAATCGACCGCCTTGAAAAAACCGAGGCCGCCCCGCCCAAGACGCATCACTACGAAGAGCTGTATCCGCCGCTACTCATGGCGGCTCTGTTTCTCTTGGGAACCGAAATCCTTCTGCGCGGCACGCTACTGCTGACTTTGCCATGACGGATTTATTCGCTTTTCCTCAATTTCTGTGGTTCTTCCTCTATGGCGGGATATTGGCTCTGGCCGCCTTGCGTTGGCTGCCGCGAAAGCGCAACCGGCTTTTAGCGCGGCTCATCGCGTCGCACACGCTTCGCTCGCTCCTGGCATCGGGACGCGGGCTCGACCTTCGAGGTTCCAAAGCCTGGCTTTTAACTGCCGCCTTATTCTTTAGCGTCCTGGCCCTGGCCGGGCCGCAATGGGGCGCGCGCCTTGAGAAAACGCCGCTCTTGGGCAACAATCTCATAATTGTGATGGACGTGTCGGACTCTATGCTGGCCCAAGACATCAAACCGAGCCGCTTCGAGCGCGCCAAATTCGAGATCATCTCCGCCTACGCCAAGAGTAGCGCTCAAGCCCTCTCTCGCCTGGGCCTAGTCACCTTCGCCGGCCGAGCCTACCTGCAATGCCCCCTGACTCTCGACGCCGGCGCCCTGCGTCTTGCTTTTGAAACCGTGGCTCCCGGCAGCCTGCCTCATCCCGGAACCAACATCGCCGCGGGCTTAAAAACCGCGCAGAATCTTTTGTCTAAAGTGGCCGGCGCGCGCGACGTCCTGCTAGTTACGGACGGCGAAAATCACGAAGGGGACGCGCGTAGCATGACCGGCCCCCTCCTTAAAAACCGCATCCGGGTCTCCACGCTCTGGGTCGGCTCTCCGGAAGGCGAACCCATTCCACTAAAAGATGAAAATGGAAATTTTTTAGGGTATAAAAAGAATCGAGAGGACAAAACGGTTCTAACGCGCGCTAAGGCCGATTCGGTGGAAGAACTAACGGCTAAGACAGGGGGCCGGTTTATCCGGCTCGATAACAGCGCTGATCCGCAAGCGGAGCTCGGGTCCATCGTGAACAATCCGGACTCTAAAAAGGACAAAGGAATAAGGACGCGACTTCAAAACCGGTTCCAGATTCCGTTGGCCGTCGGATTTATGTTGCTACTGGCGGAAATGGCGATACCGGAGAAAAAAAGAAAGTGAATAATATGAATAAGGCGAATGAGGCGAATCAGGTTAAAAAAAATACTCTTTGGTTGTCTTTTGCATTGTTTACCTTATTGACGTTGTTCACCTCATTCACCTTTCCTCATGCGGCTTCCTGGAAGCCTCCCACGCGGGAGGGGGCGGACCAATTCAAAAAAGGCGATTACCAATCGGCGTTAAACTCGTTCAATCAGGCCGGCCGGCTCGATCCAAAAAATCCCATCATTCAATTTAATAAGGGTTGCGCGACATATAAACTAGGCGACCTAGAAGACGCCTCGCGATCCTTTGCCCAATCAAGACAATCGTCAGCCAAAGACACGAAACTTCAAGCGGCAAGCTGGTACAATTTGGGCAACGCGCTCTACAGTCAGAACAAAACCCAGGAAGCGGTTGAAGCGTACAAAAAATCTCTATTGCTCAATCCCGCAGACGAGGACGCGCGGCATAATCTGGCCCTGGCGCTGAGGCTTACCAAACCCCCGGAGAACCAAAAAAATTCCGGCGGCCAGGGAGGGGGGGAAGACAAACAGGACCAACAGAAAAAAAATGAAGAGTCCCAAATGGACCAACAGGCTATACAGTCGCTCCTCGATTCCTTCGAGCAAGAGCAAATGAAGCAAGCCCAAAAAATGAAAAAACGCCGCTCCCAGGAAACAAATGTGGAGAATGACTGGTAAACATGAAACAAGGCAAAAGAAGCCCCGGGGGCCATAAAAGCCAAAAAGGCTATAAGGAAAATATTTATTCCTTCGCCTCTTTGGCCTCTTTGGCGTTTATGGCCTTTTTTGCCTTCCCCCTGTGGGCCGGTGTCGAGATCGTCCTGCGCCTGGATAAAAACAAAATGCTCCTCGGCGACACCGCGGCGCTTGAAATTTCCGTCAACGGAAGTTCAGGGGGCTTGAGTGAACCCAAAATCATCATCCCGCCGGAACTCTCCGTCTATTCCCAATCGAAGAGCCAAAAAGTCGAAATCGTCAACTGGAAAATGACGACCAGCGTAATCTACACATTGCTTTTATCCGCGTCAAAGCCCGGAGCATATAAACTTGGTCCCGCCAAAATTGACGCCGGCGGCGGCCAGGAAATCGCCTCCAATACCGTGTCCATAGAAGTCGCGGACCAAAAATCCGCCCAGGTGCAGGGCGCGCCCCAGGGGATCATCCAACCCTTTGCCGTGCCGAATTTCCCTCGCACAACCCGGCAAATGCTCGAAGACAAACGCGCTGAGCGAGCCCAATCTCCGGGCCCAGGCCCGGACGGCGAGACCCGCCGCAAGGGACCCAAGGAGGCCCCGGAAGAAGCGCCGCCTCTGGTTTTTATTGAAGCCAGGACGGATAAGCATGAGGCGTATGTCGGCGAGCCCGTCAAACTCTCCGTTCTTTTCTACACCCGCGTCGCTTTCCTTTCGCAACCTCAGTATGTTCCGCCCAATACGAGCGGATTCTGGCAGGAAAATTTGCCGCAGAAAACCTTTCAAACCAACGTGCGCGGAACTCCTTATCAAGCCACGGAAATCCCCCTGATTCTCTTCCCGACCAATCCTGGCAAGCTCAAAATCAGCCCGGCCAAGGTTCAGATGGAAATCGAACAGGCCGGCGCAGGCTCAAACGATCCTTTTGATCCGCAATTTTTTCAACGTTTCTTCGGCGGAGGATCCGGCCAGACCCATCTCCTGGAAACCAAATCCGTGGAAATCACGGCCTTTGCCCTGCCGCAGGAGTCGCGCCCCAGGGATTTTTCCGGCGCCGTGGGCCAATTCGATCTCGAAGCCGGGCTCGATAAAACCGGCATTAAAATCGGCGACACGCTGACTCTGACGGTCGCCATTTCCGGCGAAGGCAATATCCGCAGCTTGCCGAGCCCGGCCTATCCCAATTTAGAAGGCGTCTTCCGCAGTTATGAGACTGAAAAAACGGAAACCATAACCAAGCAAGACGGAAAAATCAGCGGCAAAAAAACCTTCAAGCTTCTGTTGATTCCGCAAGTCCCCGGCAACCCCGCTCTGATCATCCCTCCCATCCGCTTCGTGTACTTTGATCCCAAGGCCAAGGGCTACGTGCGCCGCGAAACCCGGCCGCTTTCAGTCAATGTTTCCGGCGAGCCGATCCACACGGCCTCCGGCGCCGCCGGAGGGCGCGGGGACGCCAAAAAATTTGGCGAGGACATCGGGTTCATCATTGAGGCGACACCCGCGCCAGGGATTTTCCATCGCCTAAGCATGACTTTGACGCGGCGCTGGGCCGGCGCGGGAGGGCTACCGGTTCTCCTGTGGCTGGCCACAAGCGCAATCGGGATGGCGCGAAAAAAACGCCTGGCTAAAAAAAGCCGGCCCCTTGAACGCCTGGCCGACGCCATCAAAAAAGCCTCAGTCCTTGCCCAAGAAAATAAACCGATTGAAATGGCCGGCGCGCTGGCTCCGGCCCTCGAGGGCGCTCTGCGCCAAATCCTTGGCTTGGCCGAGGCCGTCACCCCCAAAACTCTGCCGGAAGAAATCGCCAATAAAGCCCGGGGTAAAATTTCGTCGGCCGAAGTCCAAACTCTGCGCCAAACTCTTGAGAGCCTGCATTATCTAAGATTCGCCCCGGCGCGCCAAGAGGAGGCGCAGGAAATTCTCAGCGAGGTTCTCGAGGGCGTCCTCCAGGCAAAAAAAATTTTGGAAAAACTTTCATGATAATAGAGGTCAAACGGTTGAGTGATAAAAAAAATTGCCTCAAATTACTCAAGCGCTTGTTTTTACTTGTCTGCATGGCTAATGTATTCTGCCATGGCAACTCGATCTGGGGCCAGAGACCACGCGCAACCTCCCTGTGGCAGGAGGCCGCTCAGGCTTACAAAGACGGCAACTACCTCAAGGCGGCTGAACTTTATGGACGTTTCTCGCAGGAAAACCCCGAAATCTGGCAGGCCTATTACAACGCGGGCAACGCCGATTTTAAGGCCAATAATTATCCGGAAGCCCTTGAACAATACTGGAAGGCCATCCACGTCAACCCCCGAAGCAACGCCCTCTGGCGCAATTTGGCCATCGCCTGCCAAAAAACCGGCGACACGCCGGCTCCCGCGGGCGTGCCTTATGCCCTTTACAGACTGTGGAATCTTTTGAACTTCCCCGAATGGACGGCTCTCACTCTAATTTTGTGGTGGGCCCTGGCGCTCTCGCTGTTCGTCCTGAAATATCGGCCCGGCGCGAAAACCTCCGCCAATCTGCGAGCGATCGCCTGGGCCGGCGGAGCCGGTTTGGCGGTTTCATTGGCGCTGACGCTCTCCCACGCAGCGGCCGGACGATATGAATGGATGATCCTAAAAGGTCCCGGTCTTTTGCGCTCCGGTCCTTCCGAGAGCCTGCCGATTACCACCCAAATCCCCGAAGGCCGATTCGTCCGGATTCTAGAAAAAAAAGAAGGCTGGATCCTTGTTCAAACCCGCAAAGAAAACCTCCAAGGCTGGCTACGCTGATGGTTACAAAATAAACCTTGAAAATTTTCCGTTCTTCTGGTAAATAAGAAAGGTGGGGGCTCGCCCCAGGAGAACCATGAGCAATAGGGGAATTTTCTTTCGCAATCCGCCAAAATCAAGCCCTGCGTTAAGGCAGGCCATGAGTAGGATGCTGACGCTCTGGCTTCTCCTGGGGACGAGCAACGCGTTGACCCATAGCCTCTTTGGCGGCCGCCATGGCCACCAAGCAGATGAAAACGACTGGTACGCCGAGCGGTCTGATGAGGTCCGGATCGAACCGCGAGAAGAAGCTATTACGCTCTTGATGCCCTTTGGCGAAACTCCTGCGGCCCGTCCACAGCCCAAACCAAAAAAACGCCATCAGATGGACGTCCATACCTTGACCAACACGCTCAAAATCGAACGCGAAATGAAAAAACACGAAGATTACGCGCTTAAGGCGATCAAAGGATTCGAGGATCTCGCGCAACAGGCCAAAGATATCAACGGATACTGGGAAACGCGGCTCAAGGATATGGGAAAACGCCTCAATTACCTCGACAATCAACAGTATTCCCATGGCAACTATATTCACTCTCTCAACCAATGGGAACAAAACGCCGGACGGGCCGAGGACTACGCCGACGACGCCGCGATGATCCGCGATCGCATGTCGGCGTATGCCCGGCAAATCAGCAACCGCCACCTGCTCAACATCCGCTACGCTATCAAGGTCGTGCAAACAGCGCAAGGTGAAAAACAAATTGACGTTATAGATAAAGTAACGGAAATTTCACGCCAGAATTACGAATTCCTCATCGAGATCATCCGCCGGGCCAGAGACGGCGAAATCGCGTTAAACGAGCTCAACTCCATCACCAAAAACGACCGCGTCCGCGAAGCCCAAAAAGCCGTAGAAGCTCGACGATAAAAAAACGGTTAGACAGACGACAGATAAGCGGTTTAGTAAACGGAAAAACGAAAAAATTCCGCAATTTGATGAATTGAAATTCAGCTATAATAAATGGGTGCGTTATTTTTCTTTAGAAGAGGCTGAGTCTCTAATTCCTCGTCTTGAAGAAACGCTGGGACGGGTCTTGGCGCTCAAGGGCCATGCCGAACAGAAAGTTCTCCATTTTCATCGGCAGGAAAAAAATCCCAAGGCCAATCCGGTTGACCTTCTTCTGGCCCGCTCTCAAGCCGATTTTCTTGTCTCACAAATCGAAGATGAGCTCTCCGAAATCGCTAAACTAGGTTGCATGCCCAAGGGATTGGAGCCATGCCTGGTGGATTTCCCGCACCGATTATGCGGCCGCGAAGTCTACCTGTGTTGGAAATATGGCGAAAAAGAAATTTCCCATTATCACGGCCCTGAAGACGGTTTCGCGGGACGAAAACCACTGCCTTCCGAATTTGCCTGCCGGGATATTGAGGACTAGACCTCTCTTTTCCCGCCTTCAACGGCGCGTCTCGATCCTTGTCTTGCCATTATTAATTGCCCTGTGCTTGGGTTTTGGATTGCGCCGCGTCGTCGCCAAAACCGCCAATCCGCCCGACGGATACACCGGCGCGCCGGGTGATGGTCAATGCACGGACTGCCACAGCGCGGGATCATCGTCCAACGGCTCCGCGGACATCGCGCTGACCCTCCCCTCGGCTTATAAACCCGGCGCGGATTACACGATCACGTTTACCATTATCAGCGACAATAACAACGGTAGCAACGGTTTTGAAGTCACGACAATCAGGGACGGCAATTTAAGCCATTCGGGCGCCGGCGCCTGGAAAAACGCAGGCTCGAATTCTACGATCAGCGCTAATTGGTGGAAACATTCCGCCCAAAGCGCGGCCGCAAGCTGAACGGTCCCTTGGACCGCGCGGTCAGCCGGCAACGCCTTAATCCGATTTTCCGCGGCCGCGAACAGAGGGGGGGGAGCCCCGAACGGCGATATCCATTTTACTAACGCGGCCGTTGCCGAGCTTCCCAGCATAACCTCATTGACCCCCTCCTTCGGCGCCGTCGGCTCCACTACAACCATCACCGGCGTTGCTTTCGGCGTTGTCCCGGGAACCGTTACGCTCAACGCAATGACCGCCTTTTATTCTTCCTGGTCGGATACCTCGATCACAGCCGTCATCCCTTCCACCGCCACAGGAAAAATCGTGGTAAAAAACTCTATCGGAAGTTCGGACGGCCTTGTCTTCACCATTTCCTCCGCCTCAAACCAATCGTCTTCGACAAGCTCGTTTTCAGGCGCAGTCTTGTCGTCCGAAAGCATTAAATGGTCGTGGTCAAGCCAGGCCGATATCAGCGCCTATGCGCTCACAACGAGCACGGCGGGATTTCTGGCCGCTCTGAGCGGCTCCACCACCTTTTGGATTGAAACCGGCCTTGCGGCCGGCGCGAATTATTCAAGACTCTTAAGAGCTGAAAATAATCTTGGCTTTGCCGAATCTTCCACGCAAACCGTGATCACTCCCGACGCGTCGCTATCCATCGGCGCCAACGAGGATGCCGCCTTGAGCGCCGAAAACGGCGCCACGCAAGTTCAAGTCCCGGCCGGCGCCCTGGGAGGAGCGGGAAGCGTGCTTGTGAGCCTCGATCCCGTAACCAAGCCCATAACAGCCCTGCCGGCCGACATTGCGAGCGCCAACAGCGCGCTAGACTCGTCGCAAATTCTTCTTGCCGGCTCCTTGAGAGAATTCGCCGCCCTGGCTGGAGGAGAATTAAAAACCGATAATTTTGCCAGTCCCATAACCATCAGCCTTTCCTACGCGGACGCGAGCAACGACGGCGTCGTGGATAACACCTCGCCATCCTTGCGCGCCCAACAGCTTCAACTCTACACCCTCAACGCGGCCTCCAAGCGCTGGGAGGCTGTGCCGGGATTCTCGCTTAATACATCCGGCAAAAAAATTTCAGCGCCGGTTTCTCATTTTTCCGTCTACGCTCTCCTGGGCGTTCCCTCCGCCTCAAGCCTGAACTCGTTAACGGTTTTACCCAATCCCTACCGGCCCGGTAGCGGAGGAAATTTCGACGGCCAGGGAATTTTCTTCCGATACTTGACGGAACGCGCCACGATCCGCATTTTCAGCGTCAGCGGCGAACTCCTGGTGACCCTGGAAAAACATCCCGGCGCCGGCGACCAATTACTCTGGGACGGCAAAAACAGTAGCGGCCACGACGTGGCAAGCGGAACCTACCTTTACAGCGCCCAGGATGATGGGGGCAGGGTCAAAACCGGCCAACTGGCAATAATTCGATGAAACAAAAACGGTTAAGCGGTTTGGCCGTTGGGCGGTTGAGCGCCTTTTTTTTCCTTATCTGCTTAAGCGCTTATCTGCTTAACCGCTCCCCCTCCTGGGCGGCTTTCTCCTCACGGGACAGGGGCACGTCCGGAGCCCAATTTCTCAAAATCCCGGCCGGGGCCAGGGCCGCGGCCATGGGCGGAGCCTTTTCGTCCGTTGCTAACGACGCCACCGCCGCTTATTGGAACCCCGCCGGGCTGGGCCAAATTTCTAAAAGGGAACTGGTTGCCAGCCACAATAATTTCCCGTCCTTCTACCGCTACAGCTATCTTTCCTTCGCCCAGCCGCTGAGCTATTCACGATTTACGTTCGGATTCTCTTTCACAAGCCTTGAGCACCAGGCAATCCAAAAAATAGACAACACGGAAACGGCATTCGGCAGGTTCGCTCCATCGGATCAATCCTATTGCATCTCGCTGACGCGGCCGATAGGTGACGGGTCCTGGGCGCTTGGCGCCTCGGAAAAGTGGATTTTCCAAGGCATTGACGGTGAAACCGCAAAGGCCATAGCGTTTGACGTGGGACTCCTGCGCAGGGTTAAAGCGTTTGCCTTTTCTTTGACCGCGGACAACATCGGCCAGCGTGTCCAATTACGCCAAGCCTCGGCCCCCCTGCCCCTGACCTTTAAAACCGGCCTATCCTACCGCCTGGCTCCCGAGGCAGACCAAGCCGGCTTGCCCGAAGGCATTGCGAGCCTGGACCTTGTCGTTGCGCGCGACAATGACCCGGCTTGGCACGCGGGGCTGGAACGATGGGCCGAGATCGGCCCCTTTCGCCAAATTCCTCTCTACATGGCTTTCCGCGCCGGATTTCGCACCGAAACGGCCCGGCCTGGAGAATACTTCGACGGTCTTACCGCGGGAATCGGCCTTCAATGGGGTTCACTAAGTCTTGATCTGGCCGTTCAACCCTCCAGCCAACTCGGCCACAGCTATCAATTAGGGATAAGGGTAAAAATATAAAATGCAGAGTTGGCAGATGAGCTGTTTAGCGGTTAAGCGGTTAAATGTTTTAAGGAAATTCTTTTTTTTACTTATCTGCTCAACCGCTCAACCGCTCAACCGCTCCCTCCTCCAGGCTCAGCCCTATTATGCGGCTTCGCGTGGTTATAACTGCGCGGCCTGTCATATCAATCCGACGGGAGGTGGAATGAGAAAACCATCGGCCTCCAACCCCACCCGATTAAGCGACACCGTTAATCTTGGAGCGGACTTCCGTTTTATGCTGAACAAAAAAGAGGCGGGACCGGCCGCATCCTTCGCCGTTGTCCGCAACGCCTTCTACGTGCTGGCCGTTCCGACTCCCGAGTTGGCTCTCCTCTACAACAACAATCAGGGCGCTACGGCTGAAATGTACGCTCTCGCCAAGCTCCCTGGGGACTTCCCGGCCTATCTGCGCGCGGGCCGTTTTTTCATTCCCTACGGCCTTCAACTCAACGACCCCGACAATTCCGGACTGACCCGCATCTCGCCCTTTGCGCCTTCGGTCGGATTCTCCTTGTCGCCGACCCAGTCAGACACGGGCATCGAATTCGGCTTGGCGCCAAAAAGCGAATACTTTTTTAACCTATCCGTTACCAATGGCGCCGCCAACGGCGCCGCCGCGGCCAGCGAGGCCAAGGCGATTGCCGGCCGATGGGGATTTGTCGGAAAAACCGGGGCTATGGGAGCCACCTTCTTCCACCATCGAAATTCCGACAGCGCCGCGGGGCAAAATGAAATCCGGTACGGAATATTCGGCTGGACGCGATTTGGGATGATTGTGTTCATCGGCGAAGGAGGATGGGGGACCAACACGGCGAATGCCGGCTCGGCAAAAACCCATCAAACGGCCTTTCACGGCGAATTAAACTACGAAATGGCCAAGGATGAACTGCTCCTGCGCGGACAATTAGACAATCTCAATCCCGACACCAAAAAGGCGGGAGACTCGCGCACACGCTACATCCTCGGCGCCGAGTGGTTCCTGCTGAAATATCTTTCCCTGGAAACCCAACTCCGAATCGTCACCGAAACGCCCTCCGTGCCAAACAACGAAATTCTAGCCCTCACCCACGTCTGGTTTTAGGCCTCCATGCGCCGACAGGAACGTCGCAACCGCTTGCTCAAAACAACCCTTCCGCTAAACCCGCCGCAGGCTAATTCCGGAACAAGAGGCCAGGCTGAAGGCTAAACTCAGGCAGGCTAATCGTAACCTGCACAAAAATTAGAATTAAGGTAATTTAGGGACTTGACCCCTTCTTCCCCTTCTCCTTCTCGTAAAGCTGGATCGTGGTTTTTGCTTATTTTGTCAGTCGTGGCCGGCACAACTGCCTGTTATTTTTTCTTTTTCAAAGATTTGGATATCTATTATCCGGCTAGCACCGGTGACAATGTGGAGGTGTTGCGGGCCTTAGCGCAGGCCGCCAATGGCGGACCCATGGAGAGCCTGTCGTGGCGCTACTTGACTCCATCCTACGGAGGCGTTCAGCTTGGCTTGGCCCGTTTGATAGGAGATCCCTATTGGCCCATTGTGTTGACCTCCGTGGGTATCGCCTTGGCAGTCATTTTGATTTTGGGCCGGCTTGCCTGGAGTTGGTATGGGCCCGAGGAGTGTTTTTGGGTTGTGGCGCTAGCCAGCGCTTGCGGTTGGTTTAGCGCCTATGCGCGTGCCGGTTGCTATCCCCAGCTTTATCCTATGCTGGCCTTGTCAACAACCTTTTATTTGATAAGGCGCTGGTTTGATTTTCAAAATTTTTGGATTCCTGGCGCCTTGGCCATTCTGACATTAATTGGTTTGGGGTCGGGTATTTTTCTTGGCGCTTGGAATGTTGTTTTTTTGCCGCCGGTATTTTTGGCGGTCTGCGCCTGGGGCCGGCGCCTGCCGATAGGAAGAAGGGCCTTGGCGTTCCTGGCGGTCAGTTTCTGCGTTTACGCGGCCTTGCTTTGCGCGCCTTATAGACTGCAGGGCTACTCCAATTTTTTTGATCCCATTATCAATATCCTCAAGATCCTTGATGATCGAAGTTTTGGAATGCAAATAGGACTTGATGCCTATGGGGCGCCAGGTGGCCGCTTGGAACAATTTTTATCATTGGTTCGGGAACTATTTTGGCGTGGCGAGAGGTTTTATCTCGCGCGTGAATATCCTCAATTGCCGCCACCCTTCGACCATATCGCCGGCCAACCATTGGTTCATCCTTTTCTGAGCATTGCCGCAGGCGCCGGTGTTCTGCGGGCCTTGCGGCGGCGCACCGTTCAAGACAAGGCGCTTCTTGTCTCTTTGACAGTCCCCGTGGTATTGATTGTTTTGATTTTTGGGTATGAGCCCCGTTATGTTTTTATTGTGTTGCCCTCCATCCTTTTGCTGGCAGGTGAAACCATCGGCCGTCTATGGCGAAGTCAAAGCATACGCCTTCCTTTTCTGCCCGGCGCCATTCGTATTCCCGCTTTCGCCATCAAAGCGGCCATTGTCGTTGGGTTTGGGCTGTTTTACGTTCCCGATTATCATCTGTCCTTTATTGGAGAGTCTAACGAAAGGAATCGAATGACTGCGCGGATCGCGCGGACGGCCGCCGCTTTTCTGGAGCGTTACTCCAACGCCAAAAATGTGGCGGTCTTTACCGATTTTCCTCCGGATACTTTTGTGGCCTTGGCTGGAGCCGGATTCCACGGCCGGACCTTCAGGGAGGAGAAGGAATATCTTGGTTATTCTTGGGTGGCCCAAGGGCCCGAACGGGAAGCGCTGCTCGTTTCAGATAAACCCGCGTACCAATTTCGCTTCGGGCTCAAGAACCAAATTCCGGATGACCCGCTTTTTTTTCAGCGGCTACCTTTCGGCGGCCTCTTAAGAAGGCGCCGACACTTTCCCGTAGGCGGCTATATGATGAAAGCGATACCTGAGAACCAACCTGAATGGGGGACTTCCTCCATCCCAAATTTTGGACAGATTTTCTTTAGACCGAATGACGGCGCGGTGGTAGCCCGCATCAATTTTCCGTTCAATCTTCCCTTCGATGGGCAATACCGTGTTTGGTGTTTCTTAGGGGGAACAGCGCGAGGAAAATTTTATGGCAGGTTTGACGAAGGTCCTTATTTTCCTGTATTTTTCACGCCGGACACCGACGGCGATCCTGTCGCGCTATCCTGGAGTCGGCTTGGAGATTTCGCCTTGCCAAAAGGGAAAAATCAACTTGAGCTGATTGCTGAAAATCGGGGCCATCAAGCCGTCCAACGTTGCTTATGGGCCAGCACAGAAAGGACGATATTTGATGATCGGCAAGATTCGTATAAAATGGAGAGAAGGTCGCCGGGTGAATAAACGAAATGTCCGCGAGTTTCATCAATCGGCAATCGGGGTCGCGGCAAGAAATTAGCCTTATTTCACCTTAATGGCTCCAAAAATAAGGCCTCGGCTTGGGAACGATTTTTGACGCGGCCGCAGAGCACGCCTTCGATCAAACGCCGCTCAGCCGCTTTGACTTCGTCCCTTGCCACGCCCAGGCGAAGAAGGTCCGAACCTTTCAAATAAAACGGCCGGCGCCTGGCAAAAACGTAAGCCAAAGGATGATGCGCGGCGCGAAAATATTCTTTGGCCAGGGAATGCAGATTGCGGGACAGAGACCAACGAAAATTTTTCAAGTCAATCACATCCCGCATAGCGCCCCTTAGTGGGCGCGACCAGGGTAGAGATTGAAAACCATCGCCCAAAATAGGCCGCGCGGCTGACTCCTGCTCCGCAACCCATAAGGCGCGCGGGCCCATTTCGCGCAGGCCCGGCAACGGCCGTTTTTTGGCCGGCATGGGAATCCAGGCCGAGGCAATTCCGTTCACGCGAAACGCTTCTAAAGCCTCCAGCCACCCCTGCTCCCCAAGGGCTTTCTTAATCTCCCCTAAAACCCGCTCCAGGGAAACCGTGGCGATGAAGTTCTCCCTCAGCGCCCTGGCCGCCCATTGAGCGGTTTTCGGCTCCGCGCGAAATTTAAGACGCTCGGCAAAACGGTAAAGCCGGAAAAGCCGCGTGGGATCGTCTTGAAAACTCAATTCATGAAGGACGCGCAATCTTCTGTTCTTTAAGTCTTCCTGTCCGCCGAAAGGGTCAATCAGCCGGCCCCGCGCGGCGCCGGAAATCCCCAAAGCCATGGCATTGACCGTAAAATCGCGGCGCTTTAAATCATCTTCAACCGATTGGGCCGGCGAAACCTCGGGCAGAACGCCGGGCTTGGGATAAATCTCCGTCCTGGGTCTGGCCACATCAACGCGCAAGCCGTTCCTCAAAAACCAACGCTGGGTAAAAAATTGATCGAACCGCTCAATTTTTTTTGGAGAGAAATGCCCCCTGAGCACGCGGAGCGTCCGCTCCGGCCGCGCGCCGGGCGCTAACAAGTCCAAATCTTTGAGCCTCTGACCCAGCATCCAATCACGCACGCAACCTCCGACCAAATAAACCTCAACATCAGCCAAGAACGCCAGGGATTTAAGCAAGGGATGATGAAATCTCATCAACTCCGCGTCACAAAAACTCTTCCAATTTCAATAATTTGGAAACTTGACCCCTTCCATCCTTCAATCATCGTCAACCATTGTTTTCTCATCTTTCTCAGCGTCTTCATCAGGAGTAGGAACGCAGCAGGCGCAGGAGGCCTCATCAGGATTCCATTGGATGGCGCATTGTTGCGGCGACCAGCCCAAGTAACAGGTCAATTCGTGATGGACGGCCGCAATTTCCCTGTCTGGATCCGATTTTCGGTCCCCTCCTCCGAGCGACCGGTTGTTGAATTGACGCAACACAATATGAAGAAACTCGTGGCCATGGCGTTGTTCTGAGACATTGCCGGTATCCGGCGGTTGCCCGGCGCGGGGGGGATTCCCGACAAAAATGATGGCGTTTTTGTTCATGTTTCCAATCTTAAAATCATTTTCATCGTGAAAGGTCTCTTTTAACTCAGATGTGATGCTGGCGGCCCGGGCGCTTTCGGTTCCCGTGAGTCGAATCATTTCGGATTTATAAAGGTAGAGAATTTCAGTTCTGCGTAACGCGCTATTAATAATATTGTTAACATAGCCGGCGTCAATTTTTTTGGCTACGCCGGAGCGATCCAGAACACAGCCCTTATCGTTGACGAAGAGGGCGATATCTTGAGCGTACGGCCGCACCAGGTCGGCGGTTGCATTAAAAATGGCATTTTGCCAGTTGCTCGGCGCCGGCCGGCCCATACTATAGGGAGTCGTTTCCTTCTGGGCCGCTTTTCCCTCATCCGGCTCATTGGATAGAACAGCCTCAGAACACGCCAAAATAACAAAAAAGGCGGCGAGCGTAACGACCGATATGTAACGCAATCTGAACATCTCTACAAAGTTTAGCCCGAAAACCCAATATTTTCAATGGGACCAAAGTCTTGAAGCGCAGTCCTACTGAAGAAAAATCGTAATACTTTAGCGGATTGAAGTAGTCAAAATAGCCGCTCATGGTGAGCCTGTCGAACCATGAGCCAAGACTGCGGGAACGCCCATCCTTCGACAGGCTCAGGATGAGCGGGAAACTTCAGACCGCTAAAGTCTTACGAAAAATCTTTTCCCGGTCAAGCTCTTCGCGCAAAAGTTTTAACTCAACTTCTGTGGGGGGTTCATTTTTAATAATCGTTTTAGCTGTTAAAAAAGAAAACTCAGAAGCGGCCTTTGCCTCGCTTAGCCCAACGCCCGGATTTAGAGCAATCAGCCGCATCCGCCGCGACGCCGGCTCAAAGTCAAATAGGCCCAGGTCCGTGACCACTCGATAAGGCCCCGTGCCAACGGCCAACCCGGCTTTTTCGCGGGAGCGGCCCCCGCGAAGATAGCCCGGCGTCGTCAAAAAATCGAGCTTCTTGACGAAACGTTTTTTATCCTGTTTCATCAAAATGACCGTGCGCCAACACAGCGACCCCACGTCATTGCCCCCGCCGGAGCCGGGCAGGCGGACCTTAGGACGGTCGTGACTGCCGATGACCGTAGTGTTTAAGTTTCCATAAACGTCAATCTGCGCGCCGCCGAGCAAGCCAATGGAAATCAGGCCCCGCTGAGCCGTTTCCATGACATCGCAAATTCCGGCCGCGGCCAAGGCGCGGCGAAAGGTTCGCGCTTCGCCCACGCCCAAAGGCAATTCTTCAAGAGTCGAGCCGATGCCGCCAAATTCAAAAACAGGAATCAGATCGGGGGCATAAAGTTTCTTAGCCAAAGCCGCCCCCAGCAAAGGAATCCCAGTGCCAATAAAGGCCGTGGACTGACCCGCCATCAGACGCGCGGCAAGGCAAGCGATCATCTCCGTGCTTGAATACTCCATCATGCGGCCGATGAAAAGCGAGATTCGACAAGCGCGGCTAGTCTCTCGCGGCCGATCAAATTCAAATATTCGTCATGCCCGCCAACGCCGTAAATATATTGATCCAGATACCGCTTCGTTCCTTCCTCGGTTTGGGCCGCTTTAAGATACGCCTGGATATGCGGCTCGTCCCTGCGGTATAAATAACACGTCTCGCCGGGATGCGAGGCAAAAGGAGCGCGCACCACCGCGTCAACAAGATAAAACGGGATGACGGTTCGCTCCGGATGCCTGCGGATTTCCTCGGTTTCGATAATCTCTTCCGCTGAAATAATCAGGCGCTTGGACGCGCGAGCCATCTCCAGCGCGAATCCGGCGATGCCGTCAATCTGACAATTTCCGCAAGGGTCGGCGCGGTGAACATGAATGATGCCGCAGTCCAAAATCAAGGCCGGAAGCAAGACCAGTTTCATGCCGCTAAACGGGTCGCGCATGGTCTTGGCCGCGCTGTATTTTAAGGTGTCCGAGCCAAGCATGGAGCGCGTAGGCAAAAAAGGAAGCCCCATGGCCGCGGCCTTCATTCGCCAGGCAATCGCGGCGTTCGACCATTCAACCAGTTCAAGGCCGCGGTCCGCGGCCCGGCGCAAAATGGGGGAAATGCCATAGGATTCATAACCCACGTATGTGATATCCATAGCCTTGACAAGACCGGCCGCCAGAAGGTAATCCACGTCCATCAATCCTTGGCCCACCAAGCGCAATCCCTTTTTACCCTGACGCACGACTTCCCTGGCAATGGAAAGGGGACAGCGCACCGTGCCATAAAGCTCAAAGCCGATATAGTCCTTGTCCCGGACAAAGCGACGCACAGCCTCGGCTTCGGACATCAATTTCGAGCGCAGGCGCATATCTTTATTTTCGGCCAGCCACCGCCGGAACCCCTCAATATCCGGCTTCTGCAACAACGCGCCTCTCATGCCTTAAATTTTGCAATATATGAATGACTGCTCAGGTCCTTTCCATCATTGCGAGCCTCGGACGAAGCAATCTCATAAATGAGCCTTCAACTAGAGAAAAATAAAAAACCCCCCAAGTGCATGTTCGTCAGCTTTGGTTGCCAGATGAATACGGCGGATTCTCAGGAGATGGCGCGGGCTATGGCTAGGCAGGGGGTGAGGGTGGCGGCGGGGCAGGAGAAGGCGGACATTATTTTCATCAATACCTGCACGGTGCGCCAACACGCGGAGGATCGAGCGTTTTCTTTCGTGGGGACACTTAAAGACTGGAAGATGCGGGACCCCAACCGACTGCTCATTATTTCGGGGTGCGCGGCGGAACGGACTAAAGACGAACTGCGCCGGCGCTTTCCTTATGTGGATTTAGTAATGGGGGCTAAGTCAATTGAAAAATTTCCTGAAATTATCGCGGAAGCGCTTAAAGAAAAATTTAGTTGGGCTAAAGAAAATGAGGGAATGTGGGAAAAAGAGGAAAAAACAAATAGGGCGGCCTCGGCTTTCGTCACAACCATGCGGGGGTGCAATTACACTTGCGCTTATTGCATTGTGCCTTTTGTGCGGGGACGGGAGGTTTATCGGCCTTTAGATACCATTCTCGAGGAAGTCCGGGAGCGCTTGATCGAGGGCGCCAAGGAAATTGTGCTCCTGGGACAAACCGTTAATTCTTATCACCACGCTAATGGCCAAAGTTGCAATTTTGCCGATCTTTTAAAAGCTGTCGGCGGTATCGCGGGTGTGGAACGCTTGCGTTTTATGAGTCCGCATCCTCATTACATGGACGATAAATTAATCGAGGCCATGGCCGCGACGCCGGCGGTATGCGAGCATATCCACCTGCCGATACAGTCGGGCTCAAACCGAATTTTGAGCCTTATGCGCCGTAACTACACCCGCGAGCTTTATGCCGGAATCGCCCAGCGCCTGCGTTCGGCCATCCCAGGCATTTCCATTACAACGGACATTATCGTAGGTTTTCCATCTGAAACCGAAGCTGAATTCGAAGAAACCCTAAACTTCATTCAAGAGATCAGCTTCGATGGCGCTTATTGCTTCAAATTTTCACCGCGAGATGCAACCGAGGCCGCGAACCATGAAGGCCAACTTCCGCAATCCCTTAAAGAAGAACGCCTGTCCAGGCTCCTCGCGCTCACCGACAACCTTGGCCGGGCCAAAGCAAAATCTCAAATTGGCCGTAAAGTCAAAGTCCTCTGGGAAACTCACGGGGAAGGCCGCACTAGAAACAACTGGATTGTCCGCCCTTTAGAACCCGCTCAAATTTCGCCCGGATTCACCAACCAGGTCACGATTGAAGCAGTCAAAAACCGCCTATTACTTGGTAGACTATCCTTAGAATGATCAAAAAAGACCGAAGAAAACACCCCAGAATTCCCGTGGCGGCCGATCTGGCCGAACCGATTGAAATCGCCGTCTTGCGTAGCGCCGACTCCACGCCAAAATCTAAGGTTAAAGCCCTAAGAATCCCCGCAATTTTGGCTAATATCTCGCCTGGAGGCATGGCCCTGGTAGCCTTCGGTTCCAAAAAAATTCTAGAAGGCGTTGACCGAATTCGACTGGTGTCGAATCTGCCGGGCTTAAATCGCGTTCGCCTCGACGGCACGCTGGTTCATCTGCGCGACAGAGAAGGCGTTCAAACGCTGGGCGTGCGCTTCACATGCCTGGCTGAGAAAGTCCGCAACCGTCTGCGCCACATCGTGGACGACTATGCGGACTGCGAGACAAGGGCCGCCCTGAATATCCCGGAGATCTGCGTCGGCTCCGGCTGTCACTTTTTCAACCTGTGCAAAAAAGCGCAAAAAATCCTCACCCCATAATTCTTGAGTCCTAAGGAGCCGCCGCGCGTCATCGCCATTCTGGGGCCCACGGCTTCAGGCAAAACCGCGTTGGCTATTCATTTGGCAAAAATCCTCAAGACCCAAATCGTCTCCTGCGATTCACGGGGTATTTACAAGGGCCTGCCCTCGCTCACGGCCGTGCCCGAAGGTCGCTGGGTCAAAAAGGCTCGAACAAATGAAATTTACGAAACCAACGAAGGCATCCCCTACCATCTGGTGGATTTTCTCGATCCACGCGAACGCTGGAGCGCGCATTTATTCGGCAAAGCGGCCCGTCCGCTCTTGAAAACAATTCTCTCGCGATCCCCCTGGGCCATTGTGGCCGGCGGTAGCGGCTTTTACTGGAGAGCGTTGAGCCAAGGCTTCTCGCCGGCGCCGGATCCCGACCCGCAGTTAAGACTGCGGCTGGAAAATCGCCTTCGGCAAGAAGGCCTCGAAAGCCTGGGGATCGAACTCCAACGGCGCGACCCTGCGGCCTACGAACGTCTCGACGCGAAAAATCCCCGGCGCGTACTGCGCGCCCTGGAACTCTGCCTTCAACTTGGTCAGCCGCTAAGCCTCTATCGCAAGGCCCATCCCGCTTGCCCTGCTCTGCCCTGGAAATTCAAAGCGTTTTATCTGAACCGACCCGCGGCTCAAATCAAAGAAAGAATCTCCAAGCGCATTCAAGACTCCTGGGACAAAATGCTCGGCGAAGTCCGGCGCATGGAAACCCTTTACGGCGAAAAAACTCCTCATTTGGCCGCTTTTGAAGCGCTTTTGGCCGAACCCATCTGGAAATTACAAAAAGGCCGGTCTACGCCGGAAGAAGCCATGGCCGATTGCGTACGGGCCGATTACCAATACTCCAAACGCCAACGTAGCTGGTTTCGGCAAGAAAAAGATTTGATTCCCATTGCCCCGGAGCCGAATTTTCTCCAACAAGCCTCGGAATTTATTCTCCATGAGACCGGCGCTCCGGCGCCCCCTGTCCCATGCTAAGGCAATCCGAAAAAGTCATTCTGGCGGGCCTGATTACATCTGCGACTCAAGGTCCCTCAGACAACGCTCTCGACGAGCTTGAAAACTTGGTTATCAGCGCCGGCGGCGCGGTAGCCGAAAAAATTCTGCAAAAACGCCGGACGCGTGATCCGGCTTTTCTGATCGGAAAGGGCAAGGCCCTTGAAATAGCCGACATTGCGTCGCGCTCCGGCTCGCACTGCGTGGTGTTTGACGAAGAGTTGAGTTCCACTCAGCAAAGAAATCTCGAAAACCTTCTGGGAACCAAGGTGATTGACCGCACGCGCCTAATTCTCGACGTCTTTGCCAAACGCGCCAAAACCAGAGAGGGCATGCTTCAGGTGGAACTGGCTCAACACAGCTATCTTCTCTCGCGGCTCACCGGACGCGGACGGGAGATGTCCCAGCAGTGGGGAGGAATCGGCACGCGCGGCCCGGGCGAACGCGCCCTGGAATACGACCGACGCAGAATCCGGACCAGAATTCAACACATTAAAAATGATCTCGATCGGGTGCGCTTGGAGCGTGAAGTGCAACGCGCTAAACGCCTCAAAGAAGGCGTGGCGCAGGCCGCCATTGTGGGCTACACCAATGCCGGTAAATCCTCTCTGCTTAACGCGCTGGTGGCGTCGAAGCGCTCTTCGAGCGCCGGCGAACCAGGACCGGCCTGGGCCGACGAGCGCCTCTTCGCAACCCTCGATACTATGACGCGACGCGTTTACCTTCCCTGCGGTTTGCCGATTCTTTTGACGGATACCGTGGGTTTTATCAGCAAACTACCGACTCATCTTGTGACCAGTTTCCGGGCCACTCTTGAAGAAATCCGATGGGCTGATTTACTCATCCATGTGAGCGATCCGGCCTGCCCGGACGAAATCCGGATTCACAGGAACGCCGAAGTGAACAAAATCCTCAAAAGCCTTGAAGTGAACGACTATCCTCAACTCCAAGTGTTCAGCAAGGCCGATCTTGTCCCGGCCGGCTCAAATGAGCGCCTGATCCCGGGCGCATCGGGCCTTTGGGTCTCGTGCAAAACCGGCGAAGGCCTAGACAAACTCTTAGCGGCGATCGAGAAACGATTGCTCGCCTCCTGGGGGCGCGCCGAAATTAAAATCTCAGCCCACCAAGGCCATCTCCTGGCCTTGGTGTATAAAGTCAGCAAGGTTCTTAACTTTCGCGCCGACGGCAAGGGAGGATACCGAATCCTGCTTCAGGCTCCCCGAGAACAGATCAAAAAACTACAGGGAATGGCCCGCTCATGAAAATTTTTCCAGGTAAAATTTTCAGTTTGTCCGAGCGGAGCGAAAAATTTTTGTGAATTTCGCCAGCAAAATCACCCTTTTACGCATCAGCCTGACGCCATTTTTTCTAATCTGCCTGATTTATAAAACCTATGATCCCGCCTTCTGGTTCTTTCTGGCCAGCATCTTAACGGATGCGCTCGACGGGTTTGTGGCCCGTAAATACCGACAGATCACAAAATTCGGCGCCTTCCTGGATCAGGTTGCGGACAAAATCGTTTTAATTCCGAGTTACACCCTCCTTCTCTACCTAGGCCTCATTCCCAAATGGTTTTTCATCTTACTCCTGTCTAGAGATTTTGCTATCCTCGTAGGTTGGATTATTTACCTGGCGAGAGAACAAAGCGTCAAAACCCTCTCTCGATTTTCCGGAAAGCTCGCCATTAGCGCGCAAATGGTGTATTTTCTCTTGCTCATCTTTAGCCACGCCTACCCCGCTTTGGGCGGCCGGATGGCCACCGTGTTAGAAGTCATGTCTTATGGAGTAGCGCTCCTGACCTTTGTCTCATTCGTGGACTACCTGACATTTGGCAGTAAAAAACTAAACGACCGATGACTATGCCGCTAAATTCCGCTCAGATGGGCCTGCTGGTATTGAGCTATCTCTCAGGGGCCATTCCATCGGGCTATCTGATCGCCAAACGTGTCAAGGGCATTGACATCCGCGAATATGGCTCGGGCAACCCCGGCGCCGCCAATGTCTACCGCGTTTGCGGCAAGGCGCAGGGCATCGCCACCGCAATCCTTGATATCTTAAAAGGTTACATCCCCACCTATTTGGCCTTCTCGCTAGGGCCGGATTCGCTTTTCTTCCCCATTGCCGCCGGAGTCTTGGCCGTCATCGGGCATAACTGGACAATTTTTTTAAAATTTAGAGGCGGCAAAGGCGTAGCCACCAGCGCCGGCGTATTTGCCGGACTTCTACCCCTGCCCACCCTGTGCGCCACGGGCGCTTTTGCCTTGGGAACAAAGCTCTCCGGACACATCTCCGTGGGTTCCATGGCC
The DNA here is from genome assembly GCA_964357255.1 of uncultured Elusimicrobia bacterium. Taxonomy (GTDB): domain Bacteria; phylum Elusimicrobiota; class Elusimicrobia; order JACQPE01; family JACQPE01; genus JBBTIS01. Next base: position 19,144 of record CAYHKQ010000001.1, on the reverse strand, counting down.
GCGGCGGTCACGCTACCGCTCTCAAGCGTTCTCTTGGGCGCTCCCCGCTCCTTAAGCATCATGGCTCTGGGCGTCGGCGTCATCATCCTCATCCGCCACATTTCCAACATAAAACGTCTCTTGTCGGGAGGAGAATTTTTCGCCGGCTCGTTAAAAAAAGGTTGATGATTTTTTATTTATGATCCGCGTCATCGGTTTTGGAGCTTGGGGCGGGGCGCTTTCTATACATTTAGCGCATTATGGAATTCGCGATATCATCGCCTGGGAATACCTCGAACGCACGCGCCGCGCGATTGAAACAACGGGCGTTCATCCGGCGCTCGCCGGACAAGGCCGTTGTCCCAAATCAATCCGCGTGACCGGCGAAATCGAAGCGCTCCGCATCGGACCTCGAAACCTTCTGATCCTGGCCGTGGCCGGAGATTTTTTTTCATCAACGCTTGAGCGGATCAAATTCCAACCCCGGCCCCTTGCCTTCCTGATACTAAGCAAAGGGCTCGATCCTAAAACGCTCTTACCGTTAAGCCAAAACGCGCGCAGAATCCTGGGTTTAAGCAAAAACGATATTTTTGCCCTGTCCGGCCCCACGATCGCCAAAGAATTGCTCCAAGGCTCGCCGACCCTCGCGGTTCTGGCCGGGCCGGCCAATGCCAAGCGCCGTCAAATCCAAAAAATCCTGTCGCGCGGCAACCTGCGCATACAAACCTCCGAAGATATCATCGGGGTCCAAATAGGCGGGGCCATGAAAAACATTTACGGTTTGGGCTACGGAATCCTCGAAGGTTTGGGCGCCCCGGCCAACGCCCGAGCGATTTTTTTGTGCCGAGCCATGGACGAAATAACCCGCATGAGCGAACGCCTCGGCGGCCAAAAAGAAACGGCCTGGGGCCCGGCCGGTTTGGGGGATTTATTAACGACCAGCCTTTCTCCTAATTCCCGAAATTCCGGACTGGGACGAATTCTGGCCAAAGGCTGTTCCCTAGAAGAAGGGCGCCGGCGCATCGGCATGGTCACCGAGGGGGTTGAGGCTTGCCGGCAATTCAACCGCCTGGCCGCCAAGCAAAAGATCAGGCTCCCCCTGCTTCATCAAATCCAGACTATCCTTAACACCCCTTCCAAATCCCGAGAACTCCTGTTAAGATTAAAATAGCATGGCAATGATCAAGGTCAAAGTCTACTCGATCGCCACCAGCGGAACCGAATGCGTCCTCTTGCTTGAGGAAATAGACGGCCCCAGGCTCTTGCCCATTTGGATCGGAATTGCCGAAGGCCAGGCCATCGCGCTCAAATTCGCCAACATCGCCCTGCCCAGGCCAATGACCCACGACTTAATGATCAACACCATCGAAAGCGTAGGCTATAAAATAGACCATGTAGTAGTGAGCGACCTGCGGGCTCAAACATTCTACGCCGAGGTCCACATCAGCCACAACTCAACCAAACACGTCGTTGACTCGCGTCCCAGCGACGCGATTGCCCTGGCCGTGCGAGCTAATTGCGTCATCTTCGTTGACGAAAAAGTTTTTGAAAAATGTCACACCATGAACAAGCCCATCTCCGAGGAGGAGGTGGGCAAATTCAAAGAAGAGATAAAAAATTTGAAACCCGAGGACATCTTCAAAAGCCTAAAGGACAAGGGCTCAAAAAAAACCAAAGAAAAAGACCAGGAACCTCCGGAAGAAGAGGAAGAAAATGAATAGTTCTTGGGCAACCCTTCAGGTGGAGAGGCCAAAAGGGGAAAGTGCGACTGTAAAAATAGTTAGCGCAGAATCGCTAAAATTTCCTTCAAAACCTGCTTTGTTTGGGCCAACGCGTCGGACGCCGCGGATTGAGTGGCGAGTTCCAATGGAAGTTCCGAGCTCTTTTGGCGCTTCTTGGCCTCCTCGATCAAGGCCTTGCGCGCGCCCTCCAAACGCATTCCTTTGACATAAAAAAGCTCTTTGATTTTCAAAATCCTTTCAATGTCCGACTGGCGGTAACGTCTGTGCCCGCGGATGGAGCGCTCAGGACTCAATAGACGACGGCTTTCCCAGTAGCGCAACACGCGCGAAGGCAACTGGGTCAAACGCCCCGCCTCCCGGATAGTATAAGAAGGCCGCCAAAGAGAGGGATGGGGGGTGAAGGCGGATGGGGTATCCTTCGGCATTGCTACGACAGAAAATTCTGGCTCATGCGGAATTTGATCTGCTTTTGGGGAGGAATAGCCACGGATTCTCCGGTTTTAATATTGCGCCCACGGCGAGGCTTGGTAATACGCACGATAAAACTTCCGAAGCCGTGAATGGTCAGGCGGTCGCCGGTGTTCAAAAGCGCCCTGATCGAGTCAAGAACAATGTCCACGGCCCCATCAGAGGCCTCTTTGTCCCAGCCGGTCTTGAGGCGAACCAGAGCCGTCAGCTTTCCTTTATCCACGACAAGTAATTTAGCATACTGTAGCGGAAGGCCAAAGAGGACAATGCCGCTGTTTGCGTTTTTAGCCCTATTGGCCTGCTGGCGTCATTGGCCTTCTTTTTAAAGCCGGGGGTTGGCTCAGTTGGTAGAGCGCTCGGTTCGGGACCGAGAGGTCGCTGGTTCAAATCCAGTACCCCCGAAATTTTTTAAACATTTGTGTCGCCATTAATTTAGACTTAAATGGGGCCGTAGTTCAGTTGGGAGAACGCTTCCTTCGCAAGGAAGAGGTCAGGGGTTCGAGCCCCCTCGGCTCCACCAAAAACAAGCGGGGAGTCCAACCTCCGGGCAATCTCGCCGGCCGCGTCGGGATAGGCCAGCGACCGCGCGGCCTCTCGCATGCTCTCGATCTTGTCGGACGATTGAAGAAGTCCGGCAGCCATTTGCAGGGCGACGCCGGCTGTGTCGGCACGCAACGCCGCTCCCAGGCTTACTAAAAAACGAGCATTGCCTTCTTCCTGTCCGGGAATGGGGCGGCACAGAATCATCGCTACCCCGCAGGCCAGCGCCTCAGCCAAGGTCGAACCTCCGGCTTTCGTGATCAAAAGATCCGAAGCCGCCATCAATGGAGCCATGTCCTCAAGAAACCCCGTCAAGCGAATGCGCCGGGACTCCTCCGGCGGCAAATTCTCACGAGCGCGCCTTAAGGCCCGATCATTGCCGCCAAAAACAAATGCCCACTGCCATTGCCGCGCAACCGAAACGTTCATCGCGGCTTCAAGTAACTCCTCGAAAGGAAAAATCCCATAACGACCGCCCATCACCAGGATTAGCTTGCGAATCGGATCAAAATTAGTCCTCAGGCGGCAATAAATTTTAGAAGGATGGGAACGAAATTCTTCACGTAGCGGAATGCCCGTGATCGCAACGCGCCGAGCCGGAACGCCGCCGGCGATTAAATCATCCGCGGAGCATTTACTCGAAGCAAAGTAGCGCTCAACGCCTGCTACGGGCCAGTAAGAGTGCGCCCAAAAATCGGTAATGACGGCATACAAAGGCAAAGAAAATTTGCCGCCGGCTTTTAAAACTGCGAGGCACCTGAGAGGCAAAACATGGACGGCGATCACTAAATGAGGCTGATGCCGGTCTAGAATTTTTTGAATCCGAAAAATGTCCAGGCCGTAAAGAACGCTTTCCGCTCGCCGAGCCATCGCCAAGTAGCGAGGATTGCCGTGTAAACGCCCCCAGGCCCCCGCCATATGTCCAAGAACCCAGCGATATAACCGCAACAAAAGCCCGCCCAAGGCCGGCCAATGACGCAAGAGATGATCTTCGTGGGCCATCCAACCCGGAGTTTTATTAATCGCTTGGGCCAACGCCGAAGCCACTTGGGCATGGCCCGAACCAGGGGCGCCGTAGAGGATAAGGACTTTTTTGGGGATCATTAATAATTTAGAAAAAAAATACTAGAGAATCGGGGGTGTGGGAATTGAACCCACGACCTCACGCACCCCAAGCGTGCGCGCTACCACTACGCCAACCCCCGACAACACAAGCAGATAAAGCGGACAAGGTGGACAATGTGCGCAAGGTTAGAAAAATAATTTTTTCTTTCCGGACTTGTCGGCCTTAATTTACCTTCCGACCATAGATTATAAATCACTTTTTTAATATCCTTAATGCCGAATGGCAACCAAAAAGGCGCATCTGACGGTACGCGGGCAGGTCCAGGGGGTAGGCTATCGTTTTTTCGTACAAAAAATCGCCAAAAAAAACGGCTTGGCCGGCTGGGTTAAAAACAAAGAGGACGGCTCCGTTGAAGTTACGACGGAAGGAGAGGAGTCATTGATTGAAACTTTTATCCAGACATTGCGAACTCAACACCCCTGGGCCAAGGTTGACGCGCTGGAGGTTGAGTGGGCTTCATGCGCCAATGAATTCCATTCCTTTGATATAACGTATTAATATGGCTGAGAATCACTCGACCTACGATTTAACGCGGCAATATTTCCAAGGCATCCAGCGCCTCCCGGAAATGTCCCGGGAGGAGATGTACAAACTCTGGAAAAAAGCCAAACGGGGCTTCAGCGCGGCCAAAAAAACCATCATGGAAACAAATCTCAAGTTGGTTATTCCTATCGCCAAAAAATACCACCGGGCCGGCATGGAATTTCTCGATCTGATTGAAGAGGGAAATCTCGGCCTCATGCACGCTATAGACAAGTTCGACCCGGAAAAAGGCTTCCGGTTTTCCACCTACGCCTCCTATTGGATCGAGCAGGGAATCCGCCGGGCGATCGAGGAGCAATCGAAAACCATCCGAATTCCCCCCCATGCCTGGGAAGCGTTGCGGAAATGGTTTAAAACCTGGGACCGGATGCACGGCAAACTGGGCCGCGACCCGACCATCACGGAAATGTCCAAAATGACGGGACTGACATCGCGGCAAATCAAAGGCATTGTCAATGCCGCGGAGGCGGCCAAGGATATGGGCTCCTTGGAAAGTCCTATCGGGGGCGATGAAAATCTAGCCCTCGAAGAAATTATCAAGGACGAAGAGGGAAAAAATCCGGACCGCGTAATAGGGGTCCTAAAACTCCACGACGAGCTCAATCGTGCCCTCAAGGAGTTGGCCCCACGGGAACGCCAGGTGCTCCATCTGCGCTATGGCTTAAAAGGCAGTGAGATCAGCACCCTCGAAGAGGTGGGGGATAATATAGGACTTTCGCGCGAACGAGTCCGGCAAATCGAAACCCGCGCATTGGAACGTCTGCGCCGAATTACCCAGCGCATGGGGTTGGTGGAGTCCGGGGCCACGGCGGCCCAGACACGCCGTGAAGAAAAATCAAAAAATGTTCTACGCTTAACGCGAGGAATTATATGGTCCAAACAAAACTTGACTCTAGGCAAAAAACTCAAGATGACATAGAGGCCATTGGGGCCTCTATCCGCAATATCCCTGATTTCCCAAAGCCTGGAATTTTATTCCGGGACATTACGCCGCTTCTTGGAAATCCCGGACTGTTTAGGAAAACTATTGAATTATTGGCCGGCCCATATTCCCAAAAGCCGCCTGATTACGTCGTAGGCATTGAGGCGCGAGGATTCATCCTGGCGGCGCCCGCGGCCCACAACCTCGGCGCGGGCTTTGTTCCGGTCCGAAAACCAAAAAAGCTCCCGGCCAAAACCCTCTCGGTCACCTATGAGCTTGAATACGGGCAGGACGCTCTCGAAATTCATGCGGATGCCTTTTCCGGAAACAAAAAAACGCTAATTATAGACGATGTCCTGGCCACCGGCGGCACAGCCCTAGCCACGGCTCAACTTGTCGAAAAGGCGGGGGGGGAAATTATCGGCATAGCCTTTCTTATTGAACTCGCCGCTCTTGGCGGCCGTCAAAAAATCAGCCGGTATCCTCTCTATTCTTTGATTCAATTTTGAGATTGCCCTTGTCTGCAGATATATCCCTCCCACGATCTCTCGCTTTCAAAAGCGCCCCCGTAGCTCAATGGATAGAGTTACTCCGTCCTAAGGAGAAGATGGTGGTTCGATTCCGCCCGGGGGCAAAAATGAAAGCGGGGGGATGGAAGCGATGGAGCGCCAAAGATGGAAGGTTTTTAATATGAACATAAACTTAGGCTCATGGATAGAATGGGTTAAAAAAAATAAGGGCGCAACGCTGACAGTAGCTTTCATTGCCCTTCTCTTGGGTATCGTAGGAACGGCTTTTGTAATTCAGTCAAGAGATATGGAACGCCAGAGCTGGTATCTGCTTTATCGGGCGCAAATGCTGGCCTTCCAGGGTCAAACCAAGGATGCTCATCAAATTATCAATGAGATCGAATCGCGCTACGCTCGCTCGAAAGCGTTGGATTTCACCCTTCTATTGGACGCGACGCTCCAGGCTCGCGAAGCAAATTGGGCCGGCTCAATTGAAAAATACAAAGCCATTATTGAGCGAAACAGGGTCAGGCCCCTCATTCCTATGGCTACAATCGGCCTGGCGAAGGCCTACGAAGCTACCAATGCCTTAGACAAAGCCGTTGAGACCTATCAAAATTTCACCTCCGCACACGCCGATCATTTTGCGCTTCCCCAGGCCTACGAAAGCTTGGCCAGACTTTACGAAGCCAAGGGCGACCAATCTAAATCCAAGGAATTCCTGGAACGAGTCCGAGTTCTTTATCCTGAATCTATTTGGTCCAGACACGCCGAAGCGAAGCTAAAAGTTTTTTCAAGCCAACTGGCGCCCTGAACGCAGGCCTTCCTTCAAAATAGCTCTACTTAATAAAATATGGAAGTTAATAACACTTGAACTCTACCCTGTTAACCAAAAAATCTGGATCAAGGGGGGTTGACAAACCTTTAAGTAATATCAACAATTAAACGTCAATTAAGCGAAGGTAGGCGTATTTACGCCACAAGATCCCTACTCATGGCCTGCCCTCCCGGTGCGAAAACCCTGGAGGGCAGCGTTTTTTTGAGCGGAAATTTTTGTTTTCCGTGACGCAATAGCATAAAATGAATTCCTCTATGAGATTGTTTCTCTTCGCTCGCAATGACAAAAGATCGCTCACCTTATTGACCTTATTGACCTTATTGACCTCCCAGCTTAAGGCTCAAGTCGCCCAGTTGCCGCAAGCGGCGGAAAACGCGATCTCTATGATAGACCTCTCTGTCACAGCCCAGCCGGCGTATTACGCGCTTAGCGAAATCTCGACCTCTCCGCGCCGCGCCGATTACTCCTTCTTCGCCCAGCGGGCAAGCGTAAACATCAAAATCAAGGAAGACCCCTGGATCTTCAACTTTCGCATGGAGCATATTTCTCTGGCCGGAGTAAAAGAGCTCCCGCCTCCCCTGGCTAACACCTCAACCCGCTATCCCAAGCCCGGCCCCGGGGTCTTTGTCTCCCAAGCCTATTTGGCTCATGAAGGAACCCTTGGCAGTCATCCGTTGTTCTTTAAGGCCGGCACCATTCCCATAGGCAGGAATGACAGCCTTCTTTTGGACGATAACGGCATCGGGGTTTTCGGCTTTCAAATCAAAATCAGCGGCTTGGGGCCGCTATCCCTTGAATATATGAACGGCAACACCGAAACCAGCGGCTTTGGATCGGACAGAATTATATTCAACTGGCTCGCTGTCGGCTTTGAACGCACGGGCCGATGGACGCTCGCAATGCTCACTGAGGCCGACAAAACGCCCCGCGTCTTAGAAGGCGGGCCGGTTTCAGGCAAGGCAACCCGAAACTCCTTCAACCTCCATTATGATCAAGAGAAGGCCAATTTCGCCTTCCATTCAGAATTCGTCTTGTCCCAGGGGCGTTATTTTTCCGGCTTGACCGATCCTGTCCAAAAAGTCAAATCCAGAACTGTGGCGTACGTCTTTGAAGGATTGTGGCGGGGGAGGTTGCCTAAAATGGATTTCCTGGGACCTTTGGAGTGGAATCTTCTCTATGCCTTGGGTAGCGGCGATAAAAAAAACACGGAGGTTGACGAGGCTTATTTCGCGCCGCTTGCCACGCGCTTTGATGGCGCGCGCCGGACCGGATGGGGGAAAGCCTTGGGCGCCACGACCTTTGACGCGTTAGCCTCCACCGGAACCTGGAACGGCCTTCCAGCAGGCCTCTCCGGCGTGACAACCTTCGGTTTTGGCGTCAAATCCAAGCCTTATTATCTACTCAATGTCCCGTTGCGCCTCGGCGTGTCTCGCCATGAATTGCGCGCCACCGAGGGGTCCGGAGGAATTTCAAAAGAACTCGGCGGTGAATGGTCGTTTGACATTTCCACAAATTTTGCCGAACGGTTCAAGGCCACTGTCGGCCTCTATCGTTTCACGCCGGGCAAAGCTTATGAAATTACAGGGGAAACACCCCGTCCCATCAACGGCGTCCAAGCCATCGTAACCCTGGCGTTTGAGTAATAGCGTCCGGGACGGTTGGATTAGAATAAACGAGCGCGTTGATTACGGGGAGACACTCAGGTACAGGCCGACGACGTTGCCTGTGTAGTTGTAAGGGATAAAACGATCGTACTTCATGTTGGATTTGCTGTAAACCATATGATAGGCCAAATTCCAGGTGGAGTAATCAGACACTTTCCACTGAATTCCTCCGCCCCAGGCTCCCCAGGTTGTGTTCTGCATCTCGCCTGCGGCGGCATAAACGCCGCTGGCATTGCGAGGGGGGCGGTTAGGATAGACCCTGTTATTTAAATCTATCGAGCCAAAAATCGCTTTCTTTTCCGTCATTTTCAAATAAAGTTTACCCCCGACGCTCATCTCATTGTAATCATAGTTTTTGGGGACAAATGTCGGGTTTGGGTCTCCGAAATAAGCGAAACGCAAATAATTCTGATTCGAACGCTTCATCCGATAGGCGCCCTCCGGCACCAGGCTGAAACGCCACAGGCTCACATCAAAATCAGCCGTGATCTCGGTCACGCTGTCCTTCTGCGCGTCGCTGGTATAAACGCCACCCTGGCCGACAACTTTTTCTTTCTTATATTTTTGTGAACTCAAGCTCACTCCCACATTGAACGGCTTTCTCGAAATATTAAGTGAATAAGCCATCACATTCTGATCCATTAAGCCGCCCGCAAGTTCGGCGCTCAAGCCTGATTCTTGGAATTCCCGCAAAAGATCAGTGTAATTGGGAAATTTCATCTGCATGATCCGGATGGCCGGGAAAAAACGAAAGCCAAAAAATTCGCGCTCAAAACCAACGGAACCGCCCTGGGCCGCGTAATCATAAAGTCCCTTGCCCCAAGTTTCATTAGTGCCGCTTCGCCTGAATTCCTTAATGGTAAAAACTTTAAGCCTCAATTTGCCTGCATTGGCGATAGTAAAAGAGGGCTCGATTAAAAAGGAGTGCCGCATGGAACGCTGAGTAAAAAGTTCGCCCTCGGACCGAATCAAACCCGGCCCCTGATACGTCAAATCATATAACCCAAAGAAATGAAGCCAGTCTGTGGCATTTAAGAGCCCGCCCACCTGAGAGCCGACCGTGTGGCTCGCGAAAAAGTCGCCTTTGGAAGGAAGCGCTACGCCCTCTCCAAAATTAAACCGGTAATAAGGCATAAAAATTTTCTCTTGCGCCGACAGGGGATAGCGATTGAGCAGTTGAGCGCTTAAGCAGGTAAGTAAATAAAAGATGCTCCTTAAAACACTAAACCGCTTAACCGCTAAACCGCTTAACCGCTGTTTTTCCATCAGAATCCAATCCTAAAGCCCCAGTTGGGGTAAATGACCAGGGCGCTCTCCGGGAATACCGTAAATCCCCACTGGAACACCCTGCCTACGAAAAGAACCCTGGAAAAAATCTTTGAGGTTTGAAGGCCGTATCCCATCTGAGTGAACAAATAACGGCGGTTGCCGCGCAAAAGCTCGGCGCCGACCAAAACAAAACGCTCTTGAGCGCCCACCGTAATTTCAGTGAGCTTCGTTCCGAACACATCCACGGGCTCTTTCTTGAACTCCACCTTGCCCTTGAGCGTGCTCACCTCGTAGCCCAGCTGCACGCGAGCCTTGGAATGCGCGGACCAAACCACGCTCGCGCCGTAATGATTGCCATTGATCGAGCCTTCGACCTCGGTAGTGTCGAGATAGCTCAGGGCCATAAGCCGGGAAATGCCGCCAAAAACCTCGATCTGCGGAAGCCCGGGATGTTCCGACAAAAGATTTAACCGACCGCCGATGTTGGCGATTGTAAAAGGCAAGAGGGTCGGTATCATTTGAAAATCAAAAGAAAGCCTGCGTCCTACGCGCGTGGGCGCGGCTGATTCGCTCATTTGATGAAGATCATAAAGAAAACCCGCGGGATTAGTCGCAATCTCGAGGGCCAAGGATTTGCCCTTTGAGGCAAAATCAACCTTGGCCTGAGCGGGCAGGGCAAACAATGCCGCAACCGCAAGAAGGGGGGCAAACCGCTTTAGAATCAAAACCTAAATCCTTTCACAATCGCTTTATAGACTTCCCGCCAACTGCCCGGCGTATTTCTGAACGATGTCAACCATCAGATCAGGAATTATAACCAAATCAATGTTCCCTCTGTTTTGAAAAATCGTTTGGCCGGCATTGGCGGATTTATCAGTCCTGAGAGTCATAACAGTCTCAATTCCTACCGATTTCATAAAGGTAAATGGGTCGGTAATATTAGAGTTTAAAATATTATTGATATTCAGAATACTGCCGCTATTGTCAATGGCATAGCTTTCCGTCAACAGCCACATTTCCGCCGTGGCCGCGTTAGCCTCAACCACCAAATTCTCCGTATCAATAATTTCATTTTCAACGTTGATAGGAGCCTCCGCCTTGCCCCACAGATTGCCTGAGCCATCGCCACCGTCGTCAACGTCGCCGCCATGACTCTTAATCTCCGCGGTCGTGCTCCCGCAATTGGACGAATTGCAATCCGACACCCGCCATTCACCCTTTTTCGTTGTATTCTTTACGAAGCCGACAATGGTTTCTTCAAAACAATCGGTTCCCAGGGTCTGTTTGCCAAGACACTGCGCTCCGCCGACTTCATTCTTGGCGGAATTGTAAGCCGTATTAAACTTGATGTAATCCTGATTGTTGACATCAATCCCATTGGCTAATTCAGCGTTCATCCCCGTAACCTTAAGGACATCGCTGTTCTCCGAGAAAAATGCCGGCCAGTCCGCTATGCTTTCCGGTAGGCTCTTATTAAAAGTAACCGTTGCCTTCATATAGTCCTTGCGCGCGGCGCTGGTTAAATTATCCGGAGCAAAATAGCCCTTAAAGGCATACTCATCGCGCTTGACGAAATTAACAAATTGCAAGGTATCCCCGGTGGGCCGCTGTAAACGCTGTTCAACCCGGACCAAATTGCCATGCCGGTCAATCAGGGCTCGGCCGCTGGTCAAATCATCCTCGCGGACCGAACTGACAATGTCGCTGACCTTGGCCGATTCATTTCCGGCAAAATCTTGGGCCTTATCATTGCTTTCCTCGTTCGCTCTGCCGTAAGCCTGAAAACCTTCAACGCCGCCAAAGCCTTCAGCGAAAGATTCGTTTGACATTTCGCCCTTTTCCATCTTGCCTTGCGGCCCATCGCCTTTGCCGCCCTTAGAATCACCCATTTGAGGAGGAGCGCCTTCCCCCTGACCCTCTTTATCACCCTCGCCGGCCTTATCCTCGCCTGATTTTCCTTCCGCTTTATAGTCATCCTTGGGAGCGTCGCCCTTGGCATTGCCGGATTCACCCTGAATAAGACTGTCCTTGTAACCGCCGTCGCTATCGAGGACGTCCACGCGGCCATACATCACGTCCGTCTGCACATTGCCGTTCTCATCCGCTTTGCAAAGAAATTCAGTGCCCCGCACAGCCATAACGCCCACTGCGGTCACCACGGAAACGTCGCGGCGCTGGAAAAAGCCGCTCTTAATCCTGGCCTTGAGAGTTCCGACAAAAAGCTCAAGCCTCGATCCACGCGGAGTCAACTGGTCCACCATCACACGGCTTCTCTCCCGAAGCTCAAACCGGTCCTTAGCGCCATGATCGAGGCGCGCCTTGCTGTCCGCGCCTACCTTAATAATATCGCCCTGATTGAGAGCCTGGCCCTCCTGGGCCGGATTGCAATTATTCGAGCGATCACAAATCTGCACCTCGCCCTTAATCCCGCTGATGCGCATTTGGTCCGGCACTCGGGCCACGGCGCCAGCCATTGAAACGCCAAGCCCGGCGACAATGACTGCGGCTAAACTTAAGACATGTCTTTTCATGAGGACCTCCACTTTTACTATAAATTAATTTTATATGTCAATAGGCCAATTTGCAATGTGTAATCGCTCACTGCTCAATAGCGGTTAAGAAATTTTTTACATGCCTATTGACATGTCGGTAAAATGGAGGTAAAAACCTAGGAGGAGGGGGAATGAAAAAATTTTTTCTGTCTGAAATTCTCTATGGCGTTGTCCTGACCTTTCTTTTTCTACTGGGACATCTCCAGGGCGGCTCCGTCCTCGAATCCATTGAGCTCAAGTTCTATGATTTCCGCGCCAAGCTCCGGCAACCCTCGGAATCATCCAAGGCCGTGGCCATCATCGCCATTGACGACGAAAGCCTGGCCAATCTCGGCCGATGGCCCTGGCCCCGATCGCGGATAGCCGGGCTCTTAAAACATCTGTCCAGCCCCGAGGCCAAACCCAAGGCCATAGGGCTTAACATTTTATTCTCGGAACCTGAGCAAAATCAGGGCTTAGGCGAGTTGGAAAAACTTCGTCAAACATTCCGCGAAGGAACCGCGGCCAAAGAAACCGAACTGGCCAAGCTAAAACCAAAATTGGCCAATATCAAAATAGCCGCCAAGTCCTGGCAAGACCAAATCGAGCGGGACAAAAAATTCTTATCCTCCATGGACGAGGCCTACGCCTCCTTGGATAACGATGCAAAATTAGAGTTAGCGATCAGTTCGGCCGGTAGCGTCATTCTTCCTTTATTCTTTCAGACCGACGGCCTGGAAGGCAAAGCGCCCGAACTCCAGGAAGCCGTTTCTAAGTCAGCCCTCATGGTCCAAAGTAATTTAGGCTCGCAAGACGGCGACGCGCTATTAAGCTCCTCTAAAGCCACCGAACCCCTGGAGCGCTTTAGCGCCAAGGCCGCGGGCGTGGGCCATATCAACACCCAGCCGGATATTGACGGCGCCGTCCGCCGCGAACCGCTCGCCATCGCTTACGGGGACAAAACCTATCCCTCATTTTCTCTTAAGGTGGTCCAGCATTATTTAGGGCTCGGCAATGAAGACGTGGTCTACAAAACGGGCGATGGAATTTCAATCGGCAATTCCCAAGCGCCTTTAGACGGGGCCGGAAACTTCGCGATCACGTTCGCGAGAGAGAAGGCCTTTCCTTATTATTCCTTTTATAAGGTTATCCAGGGCAATGTCACGCCCGACGCGTTTCGGGACAAGATCGTGCTGGTGGGGCCCACGGCCATCGGAGTGGGCAATTCATACGTCACCCCGGTGGCGCACAACCTTCCTGGAATCGAGATCGTCGCCAACACCATTGACAACATTCTGAGCAAACGATTCCTCACCCGCCCCTCGTGGAGCGGGCCGGCCGAACTCGTCCTGATTTTGCTGATGGGACTTTTCGTCAGCTTTGTTTTGCCGAAGCTCAAAGCCACGCCCGGCGCAATTGTTTCCGCGGTCATGCTCGCCGCTCTTTCAGCCGCGGGAATTTACTTTTTCACGGCTCAGGGCTGGTGGCTTAAAATGTCCTACCCCTGCCTCCTGCTGGCGTGCGGATACACCCTCGTCGTGACCAAGCGGTTTTTGGTGACGGAAAAGAAAAAGGAGCAAGTTGAGGGGGAATCTATCGAAACCAATAAGATGCTGGGCCTGTCCTTCCAGGGGCAGGGCATGCTGGATTTAGCCTTTGAAAAATTTCGCAAATGCCCGGTGGATGAAAGCATGAAAGAATTGCTTTACAACCTGGGTCTTGATTTTGAAAGAAAACGCCAATTCAATAAGGCCGTGGCGGTTTACGAATTCATCGCCACGAAGGACAAAAATTATAAAGACCTCGCCCAAAAAATTGACTCGCTCAAGAAAGCCGCGCAAGGATTGATTATGGGCGGACCCATCGGTCAAGGCAGAGACGCCACGGTCGTAGTCGAGGGCTCCTCCATAAAGCCGACCCTGGGACGCTATGAAATCATCAAGGAGCTCGGCAAGGGCGCTATGGGTATCGTTTATCTCGGCAAGGACCCCAAAATCAATCGCATGGTGGCCATCAAAACCATGCGATTCGACGACGACGTGGACGCGGCCACGACGAAAGCCATTAAGGAACGATTCTTCCGCGAGGCCGAATCCGCCGGAAACCTGTCGCATCCCAACATCGTCAAAATTTACGACGCCGGCGACGAGCAGGATGTGTCCTACATCGCCATGGAACTCCTGGAAGGGGAAGACCTTAAGAAATATACGAGCAAGGACAATCTGCTTGCCATCCCCAAGGTCATGGAATACGTGGCCACCACAGCCGAAGCGCTAAACTATGCCCATAAGCAAGGAGTCGTGCACCGGGACATCAAACCCGCCAATATCATGTTGCTTAAGGACGGCGCTCTACGGGTTACGGATTTCGGCATCGCCAGGATCACCGCCTCTTCCAAAACCGCGACAGGAACCGTGCTCGGCACGCCTTCTTATATGAGTCCCGAGCAGATCTCGGGTAAAAAAGTGGATGGCCGCGCCGATTTGTTTTCCCTGGGAGTAATGTTTTTTGAAATGCTGAGCGGGCAAAAACCCTGGGAAGCGGAATCAATCGGAACCCTGCTCTACCAAATCGCCAACGAGCCTCATCCAGACCCCATTGGAATCAGAAAAGAAATTCCTCCGGCCGTGGCCGCCATTATCAATAAGGCTTTGCAAAAAAATCCTGATCTGCGTTATCAAAACGGAGAGGATATGGCAAAAGACATCCGCGATGCCCTGGCCGGAAAAACAGTTCAGGTGGAAATCGCCAAGGCTCCGGCGCCGACGCCTGCGACCGGGACAGCGACCGGAACGCCCCAGTCGCCCTTGCGGCAAGGGCAGGAACCCGACAAGCCACGGGAGGGCGCGCAGGGGCGCACGTCTCAAGCGGCCGCGCCGGTTGCGTCCGGCGCTACGCCGGTCTCACCGCATAACACGGCTCCTATTTTAAAACCACCCATCGCTCCAGCGCCGGTAAATTCTCCCTCCGCAACAAATCAACCATTGGGCCGCTCCACAGCGCCCGCGCCCGTAGAAAAAACCATTCCGGCCGGCTCCGTGAAAATATCCGAACCCTTGGCCCCGAACGAAAAAACTTTGCCGGCCGCGACGCTGGCGGTTTCCAAGCCTTCTCTAGATAATGACAAAACCGTTTTGTTGCCGCCCGCGACGCCGACAAGCGCTAAACCTTCCTCGGACAATGACAAAACCGTTTTGTTGCCGCCCGAGGAGGCGCGGGCGCTCAAATCGCCGGACATTACGCCAAAGCCCGGCAATTCTCCTGCCGCCGAGGTAAAACCGGCGTCTCCGGCGAACGACAAAACCTTGCCGTCCCTTGCCAAAAATCCAGACGAATCGCAATCCCATCCCGCTATTTCACCGCCAAAGGAATGATCATGGGACGCTTAAACTGGACAATCGCAGGAAAAACCGACCGCGGCAAGGTTCGCGAAAACAATGAAGACAATATTTTAATTAACGAATCCCTGGGCTTGATCGCGGTCGCGGACGGCTTGGGAGGCCACCAAGGCGGCGAGGTGGCCAGCCGCATGGCCACCGAGCTTGTTGCGGAGAATTACCGCAGGCTGGCTCTTGCCAACGCGCTCCCTGAAAAAAACGAGGCCAAGCTCGCGTTGGCCACCAAGCAACTGATTTCCTGCGTGCGCCTGGCCAATCAGGCGATATTCGAAGCCTCAAAAAATTACCCGCAAGACCAGGGCATGGGAACCACCATCACAGCCCTGCTTCTTCATGACGATTACATCAGCCTGGCTCATGTGGGCGATACGCGGGCTTACATCCTGCGCAACGGCCGCTTCGAGCAAATCACCAAGGATCATTCCCTGGTCATGGAACAAGTGCGCAAGGGGCTCATTTCCAAAGAACAGGCCGATGTCTCCAAAATGCAACATATTCTGGCCAGGGCCCTTGGAACCGAGGCCAAAGTCGAGATTGACGCTGAGGAGCACCCTGTATTCGCCGGAGATCTTATTTTATTATGCTCGGATGGCCTCAATAAAATGACTACGGATCAGGAAGTCTTGGCTGTCATTAACGCGACCAAAAATCCTCCCGCTATCTGCGACACTTTAATCGAAGCGGCCAATGCCGCCGGCGGCAGAGACAATATCAGCGTCATTGCGGCCCGGGCCGAAAAGGCCGGTTTCCTGTCCAGCCTCAAATCAAAATTCCAAGGGAGCAAGAACAGCCCTTAATCTCATGCCAAAACTATTGCTGAAATTTAACGCCGCGGTTATTAAGGAAATTCCGATCACCAAGGACGTGCTTACCGTTGGACGCAAAGAGGACAATGATATTGTGATTGACAACCCAGCGGTGTCGGGACACCATTGCAAAATATATCTTCAGGGAGACACTTTCTTCATAGACGACTTAAACTCAACCAACGGCACCTTCGTCAACGACAAAAAAATTATCCGCTCCAAAATTCAAAACAACGACATCATCGGAATTGTCAAACACGCGCTGGTCCTCCTGGACGAACGCGCCGCCGTCGAAAACGCAGGCGAACCGGCCGGCGCGGAGGGAACCGTGGTCCTGTCCGCCGCTTCACAGTCGCAAATGGCCCTGGCCGCGACAGCCGCGGCCAGAACGGAAATGCCGGGATTCCTGGCCGTGCTCAAGGGTTTAGTGGACAAGCCGGAATATGAACTCAATGGCCTGTCCACCTATATCGGCAAGTCCGACCGCGTCCAAATTCCCATTAAAGGCCTATTCGCCCCGGAGGTGGCGGCCATGATCGCCAAACGGCCCGAGGGCTACTTTTTAATCGCCTTAAAAGAGAATTACCCAAAACACAATGGCCTTCCGCTCAAAGAAAAAATCCTGCTCACCGACGGCGACGAAATCGAAATCAGCGGCACGCTTTTCCGCTTCGGTTTAAAAAAATAGGCCAAAAGGCCTACCCTAAAGTCCTAGTCAGAAATAGGACTTTAGTCCCTAGACAGCCAGCCGAATTCATGTCAAAATAGGACATGATAAAAAAACGCGTAGCAGGGCTAATCGCGCTTTTAGCGGTTTTGAGCTGTTATCCCTGCTTTACCCAGGCCAAAAGCCCTCGTCCGAAGCCTAGGCGAATGACGCTCGCGCGGCCCCCCGAAGCGCGCGCAACGGAGCCTCAAAAACCAGCGCCCATTCTTGCGGATGGCACTATTATGCTCCAAGAAATTCTGGTGTCGCAACGGCAAATCAAAACGCCGGAACTCGGCACATGCCATCAAAACGTTTTAGAAGAAAAATGGTGCAATGCCTTCTGTCGCGTCACCAGCCGCAAAACCTATCAACGGACTTATCAAATCGTCAATCGGCCTCAATTTGTTCAATTTTACGTCCAAAAAGCCGCCAAACAAAAAGAAAACCGTGACATCCTTTTGGCAATAACGACCGCGGGCCTCGTCAGTCTAGCCGCCGAGATTATTGAGGGGGAAGATAAAATCACCGCAGTCCAAAAAATCTGTGAAAAAATGCCCGAACGATTTACCAACAATCAAACCGAGGAACGAACCGACTACCAACGCTATCCCGGCGTCATCAATGCCGAATACCTCAAACAAATATCCCCCAGTTTGTGCGAATAACCATAAAGCGGGCGGCCTGCCTTGCCCTACTTCAGGGGGAGGGGGGGTCAAATCTTCCTACACGCAATGCCTCTGGCCCAAATGGCGCACATTTTTGGCATCCATCGCATCTCAGCGATCAGTAATATCGTGGGGAAAACGAAAAAGAGAATGGAAGCGGAGCCTGGTTTCTTGACAAAAATCAAAGATAATGAAGATTTGACCCCTAAACTGTCAAACTCTCCTCGTCATCACCACGAAGGCTTCTGGGGTCAGGCCCAAACCACTTGCGGCAATGGGCGCATCGTTTCTTTTTGAGCTTCATGGCGGTACCCTCCCTTTGCGGAGATCAGAGACGATGAACCCCAAGCCATCGGGCCTGGGCCCAGCCAAGCGCCGGAGGCGCAAGGGGACCCCGGCGGGGCGCGACGTCCTACCACAAGGTTAAGGCAGAATCAGAAATTGATGGGTTTTAAAAAATAGCGGCACTTAAGGTGGGCAGTATTTAACCGTTAATTTTTGGATAGTTTTAGAACGGTATTAACAGCGTGTGGGCAGGCGGTATGTTTGCTGGAAAATGCCTTAAAAAAAGTTTCTTGATGCAGAGGGTGCGGTCAAATGCCTATTGACTTTCTATATAGAAAGTATTAACCTATTACTATCTATGGCTGGACGTACTATCCCTTCGGCTCTTGGCTCGACCTATCCCATAGGAACCGAGCAAATAACGCTTTTTATCCCGAACAAGGACCGTTTGGGCAAGCCCATTGATCAAGAATTTTGGACGGATAAGACATTGACCGCTTTAGGAAAGCTCTTTAGGGGTGCAACAGCCTTCCCTCCTGGAAAAGGGGTATGGAGGGATGATATTCATGGAGGCGAGCTGTTGCGAGAGATCACGGTGATGGTTGTAACCTATGTCCCCAGGGAAGAACTGAATGAAAACATTAAAAATCTACGAGTTTTCCTGCACCGTTTTGGCAGGGAAGCTAATCAGGGAGAGGTTGGTCTCGTTATCAACAGCAGCTACTATGGAATATCCAAATATGACGAGCCATAGGAGGCGGGTATGAAAGCGAAAGAAAAAGAATCAGAGCGCCTGGCAGGAGCATTGAGTGCATCTCGTGTTGTAAAATTGGGTCAACCGGGAAGCGGTCCGCTAGGCTGGCTAAGCCTGGCACAAACCCTTAAGGAGCGTTTTGTGTCCACTGGTGGAAGGCCCAGTGATCCCGAATGGGACACCAAAAGGCTTGTCCCCTTCCGCAGTAAAACATGGCAGAAATTGAGCAAACAGGCAAGGGTTATGAGTGCTAGCGGCAGGAAGGTTGGCCCAGCTCAACTTGCCGCCATTATCATTGAAAAGCAACTGCAAAGTGGTATTGGTCATCAGCCAAGCGCCTGATTGGCATTCGTCGGGAGCAAAGGGGGAGGGGGTCGGGTAGACAGCGCAGTCGCC